>DATDLS010000448.1:0-13771 GCA_036519195.1 Occallatibacter sp.
TGATAGTCGTCAACCATGAAGTCTTTCCGCAGGCAGGGAAGCGGGGTGGCGGCGGAGGCCAGTTCCAGATTGCGCAGGCTGCCCTGGAAGAACGGTTCATCGGTGAGCACGGAGAGCGTGGCCGCGCCGCCGGAACGGTAACTGCGGGCCAGACTTTCGACGTCGAAGTCGGCACGGATGAGGCCTTTGGACGGGGAAGCTTTCTTGATCTCGGCGATCACGGCTGTTCCGGCGGCTGCCTGGCGACCTAACGCTGCCGCCCAGCCGCGCGGGCGATGCGCCGAGGCACGCTTCTCCAACTCGGCGACAGGCACCCGCTGTTTGGCAGCAGCTACGGTGGCGCGCGTGGAAGCCAGAATGATGTCCAGGCGGGTCGACATACGTTAGCTTGAGTATACGAGGGCTGGCGCTCGGTGAACCGGGCGGCGATCAGACGCCGTCATGGAAGTCTTCAATCACTTTTTCAGTGATGGTGCGCTGCTGCACGGGCGAGGAAAGTACGGTAGACGTGGATGTGGTGCCGTAGTGGCCAAGCTTGTCAAGAAAACGCTCCAGATGTTCGACCGAGACGACGCGGGCTTTCAGGATGAAGGAGTCCGAGCCGGTGACGCGGTGGCACTCGAGGACCTCCTCGAACTTCTTGACCTGCAGTTGGAAGGAGCGGACGGCGGTTTCCGGGCCGGACATGGACAGGCGCACGAAGATGAGGATGGGCAGGCCGAGCCGCTCCAGGCTGATGTCAGCGTGGAAGCCGCGGATGACGCCGAGTTTTTCCAGCCGATAGACGCGCTCGGCGACGGCGGGGGTGGTGAGGCCGACGCGACGGCCGAGCTCAGCCCAGGAAAGGCGCGCGTCCTGCTGCAACTCTTCAATAATCTTCCAGGAGATCCGATCCAGTTCGGCTGGCTCGTAACGCGGTCTGTTGCGGCTTGTGGACACGGAGCGACCCCTTCAATTAGAAGGACATTAGCACTTTTTTCTTTCGAAAGTAAAACGAACGACGACTTCAGCCTGTCGAATTCGATTGTCAACTATTGCAAGCGGCTGCGATACTGCCCGTCGTTGGAGCAGAATGGAGCTTCGCCATGGCTCAGGATCAGCCTTCCAGGAAGTATCAATCCGGTTTCGGTAACGAGTTTGCCACCGAGGCCCACCCCGGCGCATTGCCGCAAGGGCAGAATGCCCCGCAGCAGGCGCCGCTGGGGCTCTATACGGAACAGATCAGCGGCACGGCTTTTACCGCCCCGCGCACCCTCAACCGCCGCACGTGGAGTTATCGCATTCGGCCGTCGGTGATGCATGAGCCTTACGGCGAGTATGAACGCACCACGCTGCTGCGCAGCGGGCCGTTTACCGAAGTGCCGACCCCGCCCAACCAGATGCGCTGGAATCCGCTGCCGGAACCGGCGGCAAGCACTGACTTTGTGGACGGAATCGTGACGCTGGGCGGCAACGGCGATCCGGCGATGCAGGATGGGGTGGGGATTCACCTCTATACGGCAAATGCCTCCATGCAAGACCGCTTCTTTTACAACGCGGACGGCGAAATGCTGATTCTGCCGCAGCAGGGGCGGCTGACTTTGCGGACTGAGCTGGGCATTCTGGACGCAGCGCCGGGCGAGTTGGCGGTGATTCCGCGGGGCATCAAGATGCGCGTGGAGCTGCCGGATGGTGCGGCGCGCGGCTATATTTGCGAGAACTATGGGCTGGGCTTCCGGCTGCCGGACCTGGGGCCGATCGGGGCGAATGGGCTGGCCAATTCGCGCGACTTTCTGACGCCGGTGGCTGGGTATGAAGATCGCGAAGGCAGCTTCGAGGTGATCGCCAAATTTCTGGGCAAGCTGTGGCGCGCCCGGTTCGATCACTCGCCGCTGGACGTGGTCGCGTGGCACGGCAACTATGCGCCGTATAAGTACGACATGGCGCGGTTCAACTGCATCAACACGGTGAGCTTCGATCATCCGGATCCATCGATTTTTACGGTGCTCACCTCACCCTCGGGCCTGCCGGGAACAGCCAATGTCGACTTTGTCATCTTCCCTCCGCGCTGGATGGTAGCCGAGCACACGTTCCGGCCGCCGTGGTTTCATCGCAACATGATGAACGAATTCATGGGGCTGATTCTGGGCCAATATGACGCCAAGGCCGAAGGTTTTGTGCCCGGCGGCGCCAGCTTGCACAACTGCATGTCCGGTCACGGGCCGGATGCGGAGACGTTTGCGCGCGCCAGCAAGGCGGAGTTGAAGCCGCACTATATCGGTGGCACGCTGGCTTTCATGTTTGAGACGCGGCTGCCGGTGCGGCCCACCAGGTTTGCGCTGGAAGAAAAGATTCTGCAGCATGAGTACTATGAGTGCTGGCAGGGGCTGAAGAGGAATTTCCAGAGCGCGGGTTGAGCTGCCTGATCGATTGGGCGCTGATCAGTTCGGGCGCACTGCGGTGGAGAGAAAAAGGGGGAGAGAAGAACAAGGTGAATGAGACGAGCGCCGAGGAATGGAGCCGAAAGAGCTGGGTCGAGTCAGCCAATGATGCCTCTTGCGGATTTCCGCTGCAGAGCCTGCCCTACTGCATCTTTGCTCTCGATGAGGAGCGTGCGCGGCCGGGCGTGGGCATCGGCGCATTGGTGCTCGATCTCGAAGCGTGCAGCCGCAGCGGGCTCTTCATGGGGCTGCCGGATTGTGTTTTACGGGCCTGCCAGGCGCGGACGCTGAATCCGCTGATCGCTTGTCGACCAGCGGCGCACAGAGCGTTGCGCGGGCGGCTGATGGACCTGCTGGACGCGCATACGGATCAGGCGACTCAGCATGCGGTGGGTGCGTTTCTGGTTGCCAGGGAACGGGTGGCGCTGCTGAAGCCGGTTGAGCCGGCGAACTACACCGATTTCTACGCTTCGCTGGATCACGCCACGCGCGTGGGCCGGCTGTTCCGGCCAGAAAACCCCCTGCTGCCCAACTACATGTACGTGCCGATCGGGTATCACGGGCGCGCTTCTTCGATCGTGGTGAGCGGCACGCCGATTCGCCGGCCAAGCGGACAGAGCCGGCCGTCTGCGCCGGGAGGCGAACCCGGTTTTGGTCCCTCGAAGTCCCTCGACTACGAACTCGAAGTCGGCATGTACATTGCCGAAGGGAATCGGCTGGGCGAACCCATTCCAGTGCGCGAGGCCGGCAGACGGATCTTTGGCATTTCGCTTCTCAACGACTGGTCCGCCCGCGACATTCAGTCGTGGGAATACCAGCCGCTGGGGCCATTTCTAGGCAAGAGCTTTGCCACCAGCGTCTCCGCGTGGGTGATACCGATGGCTGCGCTCGAGCCGTTTCGGACCCCCGCTGACCTCAGAAGGTCTGATTTTCCGGGACCGCTCGGCTACCTGTCGGACACCTCGGACCAGTCCACAGGCGCCTTCAATCTCTCGCTCGAAGTCTTTCTTCTGACGCCGGCAATGCGCGCGGCCGGCCAGGCGTCCTATCGGCTCAGCCAGGGGAATCTCTCTCAGTTGTGGTGGACCCCGGCGCAGCTTGTGGCCCACCACACCAGTAACGGCTGCAACCTGCTGCCGGGCGATCTGCTGGCTACGGGGACCGTCTCCGGCCCCGAAGACAGCTCGGCCGGATGCCTACTGGAGCTGACCGCGGGGGGAGCCAAACCCATTGCGTTGCCCAACGGTGAAACCCGCGCCGCGCTGGAAGATGGGGATGAGGTGATTCTGCGGGGCCTTTGCCGGAAGACGGGCTATCCAGACGTCTCGCTGGGGGAATGCCGCGGAACGGTCCTTGCGGCCATCGGGTCTCTTTAGAGCCTCGCCCGCTCGAGCGATCATCCTGGCGTCACGGCTCGCGAAGCGGCGAGTTCCCGCGGTCGTGAAGAGCGCAGGTCGGGCGCACTGCAGGCTTCTTCAAAGACTTATCTTTCTTAAGTGATTTTACTGTTTTTCCATGGATTTCATAAGTCTTTCCGTGCATCTTTCTTCAAACCGGTATTCAAAGTCGTCTCCCTGGCGGCCTATCCTCCTATTGAGAATGTGGGCTCGATCACCCTCGGTTCGATCGGCTCACAGGCAACCGGAGGTTTTGATGGCATCCTTTGCGCCCAGCGCCGAAGTCAACACGGGACGGGATTTTCTTCCCCTCAAGGGGACCGATCACATCGAGTTTTACGTAGGCAACGCCCGGCAAGCTGCCTACTACTACCGCACAGCATTCGGTATGAGCCTGGTGGCCTATGCGGGGCCAGAGACCGGGCAACGCGACCGCGCTTCTTACGTGGTCGAACAGGGCAAGATTCGCCTTGTGCTGACCACATCTCTGCTTCCTGACGGCCCCATTGCCGAGCACGTAGCCAAACACGGCGACGGGGTGCGCGTGATCGCTCTGGAAGTGGACGACGCGCGCCAGGCGTGGATTGAGACCACCCGGCGCGGGGCGCGGTCGGTGGCTGCGCCGACGGAGTCGGCCGATGACTCCGGCCGCATTGTTACGTCCTCGATCGCGGCCTATGGCGACACGATCCACACCTTTGTTGAGCGCGGCCATTACAACGGCGCGTTTCTGCCTGGCTATCGCGCTGAACCGGCAGATACCGTCCGGCGGCCTACGGGGCTGAAACACGTCGACCACATGGTGGGCAATGTGGGCTGGCACGCCATGGATGAGTGGGTCAATTTCTACGCCAACGTGATGGGGTTCGAGCTTTACCAGCACTTCGACGACAAGGACATTTCGACCGAATACTCGGCGCTGATGTCGAAGGTGATGTCGAATGGCAACGGCTACGTGAAGTTCCCCATCAACGAGCCGGCAGAGGGGCGGCGCAAGTCGCAGATCGAGGAGTACCTGGACTTCTACCATGGGCCGGGTGTGCAGCACATCGCGCTGGCCACGGACCACATTCTGGAGACGGTGGGACGGATGCAGGCGCAGGGGGTGGAATTTCTCGCCGTGCCGCATACCTACTACACCGAGCTGGCCGGCCGCGTGGGCCACATCGATGAGCCGATTGACGAGCTGGAGCGGCTGGGCGTCCTGGTGGATCGCGACGATGAAGGGTACATGCTGCAGATCTTCACACGGCCGGTCGAAGACCGGCCAACGCTGTTTTACGAAATCATTCAGCGCAAGGGCAGCCGCAGCTTTGGCAAGGGCAATTTCAAGGCGCTGTTTGAGGCCATTGAGCGGGAACAGGCGTTGCGGGGGAACCTCTAATGGCCAGCGCAAGCGCACCGGCATTGCCCAAAACCGCAACGCATCTGCCCAAAGCCGCGCCCTATCTGGTTGATCAGGACTACGCGGCCTACACCGCTGAGCAGCACGGCGTATGGGCCGAACTGGTGCGCCGGCGCATGCCGCAACTGGAACAGCACGCTGCCGAGGAATATCTGGACGGGTTCGAAACGCTCTGTCTTCCTTACGATCGGCTGCCCAACCTGGCTGCGGTCTCCGCCAAACTTGAGGTGCGCACCGGATGGAACACCACCCCGGTCAGTGGCTTCATGCCGGCGCCGGCATTCTTTGAGATGCTGGCCGCGCGGTGTTTTCCGACCACCACCTGGCTGCGTACGCGCGACTCGCTCGAATACACGCCCGAGCCGGACATCTTTCATGACGTCTTTGGCCACGTGCCCATGCATGCACTGGGGGTGTTTGCGGACTTTCTGGCGCATTATGGGCAGTTGTGCGGGCGCGTTCAGGATGAGGCTATTCTGGAGCGCATTGGCCGCGTCTTCTGGTATACGGTAGAGTTTGGCCTGATTCGCCAAAAGGGCCAGGTCAAGGTCTACGGCAGCGGGCTGATCAGTTCCAACGGCGAGTGTTCCAACGTGATCCATGGCGGCTGCGCGGTACATCCGTTCACCCTCAAAGAAGTGTTGCGTACGCCGGTGAAGGTGGATGAGATGCATCACCTGTTGTTTGCGATTGAGAGTTTCGATCAGATCTATGAGGCCATGCGCACCCTGGAGGAACGGATTGCGAGCGGCTCGCGCCTGGAGGATTGAGGCGGTATGATCGATTTACGGTAACCTGCGTTGCCGGCTGACGATCGTCCCGCAGACTTCTTTCAAGTCGATTCCTGAATCCAATTGAATGGGAATGCAATCGGATGGAAGCGCAAACAATGCACGCGTTTGCTGCCGAAAGCGAACCCCAAGTGTGCGTCCCTATTGAAGGACATGCTATAGTTTTCGAGTTTTCCTGTTGTTTTCGAATTTTTGTGGACGGGTTCATGGCGGACGGATTGAAGTTTGACAATACCTTGGCAACCAGGCTCGACGGGGAGAACCCGCGCGCTCGGGCAAATCGGCAGGCGCTCGGCGCGCTGATGACAGCAGTATGCGCGGAAGAGGATACGATTCGCCTCGGCGGCGGGACCAAAGCTGCCGAAGCCCAGCACGCAAAGGGCCGGCTGACCGTACGCGAGCGCCTGAAGCTTCTGCTGGACGAAGGCGCCGAGTTGCTGGAACTGGGATTGTGGGCTGCGTACGGGATGTACGGCGAGTACGGTGGCGCGCCGGGAGCAGGGGTTGTGACCGGGCTGGGGCGGGTGTGCGGACGTTTGTGCATGATCATCGCCAACGACGCTACGGTGAAGGCCGGCGCATTTTTTCCCATGACAGCGAAGAAGGTACTGCGCGCGCAGACCATTGCCTTGGAGAACCACATTCCCACGCTCTATTTGGTCGATTCATCGGGCGTGTTCCTGCCGCTGCAGGAGGATGTGTTTCCGGACACGGACGACTTTGGCCGCGTGTTTCGCAACAACGCGGTCATGAGTTCGCTGGGCATTCCGCAGATCACGGCCATCATGGGCATGTGCGTCGCGGGCGGTGCGTATCTGCCGGTCATGACCGACACCGTGCTGATGACTGAAGGCTCGGGCCTGTTTCTTGCCGGCCCTTCTCTGGTGCAGGCAGCCATTGGACAGAAGACGGACGCCGAAGAGCTTGGCGGCGCAGCCATGCACGCGGAGATTTCCGGCACGGTCGACTTCAAGGAACCGAACGATCACTTGTGCCTTGCGCGTTTGCGCTCGCTGGTGGACAAGCTGGGTGAGCGGCGCGGCTCGCTGATGCATAGGGAACGGCGGCTGGCCGAGCCCCATGTGTTCAACGTGCGTGCATTCGATCCGCGTTCCGATGCGCCGATGGGTGCGGCGGAGGATTTGTACGGGTTGATCAATCCGGCACCCGGCGCGAGCAATGTCTATGACATGCATGAAGTGATTGCGCGCATTGCGGATCGCAGCGAGTTTGATGAATACAAGGCCGACTTCGGGCGAACGGTGCTGTGCGGGTATGCGCGCATCGGCGGACACGCCGTGGGCATTGTGGCCAACCAGAAGATCAATCAGAACCAGATTGTAGCCATGGGGCCGAATGCGGGAATGAATCGCATCGAATTCGGCGGGGTCATCTACACCGAGAGCGCGCAGAAGGCGGCGCGGTTCATCATGGACTGCAATCAGAACCTGGTGCCGCTGATTTTTCTCCATGACGTCAACGGCTTCATGGTGGGCAAGGATGCCGAATGGTCGGGCATCATTCGCGCCGGCGCCAAGATGGTTTCCGCGGTCAGTACCAGCGTGGTGCCGAAGATCTCCGTGATTGTGGGCGGCAGCTTTGGGGCCGGCCATTATGCGATGTGCGGCAAGGCGTACGATCCGCGATTTTTGTTTGCCTGGCCTACGGCGCGCTACGCGGTGATGAGCGGGGCCTCGGCGGCAAACACGCTGGCTGAAGTGCGCGCCAAGCAGATGGAGCGCGGCGGCAAAGTTCTGTCCGACGCAGAGAGGAAAGCTCTGCATGATGAGATCAAGGCAGCCTATGACGCGCAAGCCGATCCGCGCTACGGAGCAGCCCGGTTGTGGATTGACGCCATCATCGATCCGGCAAAGACACGCGATGTGCTGATTACGGCGCTTGAAGCCTGCGCGTTGAATCCGGATGTGGCACGATTCAATCCGGGTGTCTTGCAGACCTGACCGTATGGGCAAAGAAGAGATCGTATCGGCGGCAGGAAATAGAAAAGGAGCCCCAATGATGAACGTTGAACTTGAGTCGGTGGAGAGTCTTTACCCCTTCGTGCAGACGGAGGAGCAGGAGCATCTGCGCCGCGAGATTCGCGATTTTGCCGCGCGCGAAATTGCCCCCAACGTGATGGTGTGGGACGAAGCCTCGGAGTTTCCCATGGCAGTCGTCAAAAAGCTGGGTGCGATGGGCCTGCTGGGCATCGTCGTTCCGCCTGAGTACGGCGGCGCGGGCCTGGGATATGTGGATTACGTGCTGGCGATTGAAGAGCTTTCTGCCGTGGACGGATCCATAGGCATCATCGTGGCCGCCCACAATTCGCTCGGTACAAACCACATTTTTCTTGCCGGCAATGAAGCCCAGAAGAAGCGATACATTCCGCTGCTTGCCAGCGGAGAATGGCTGGGCGCATGGGCTCTCACCGAACCGGGTTCCGGCTCCGACGCCAGCGCCGCCAAAACGACCGCCGTGAAAAAGGGCGATCGGTACATACTGAACGGTAGCAAGACGTTCATCACCAACGGCCACTATGCCGACGTTGCCACGGTCATCGCGGTCACCGACAAGAGCAAGGGCACGCATGGGCTTTCGGCGTTCATCGTGGAAAAGGGAACGCCGGGGTTTCGCCCAGGCAAGAAAGAAAACAAGCTGGGCCTGCGCGCCAGCGATACCAGTGAACTGATCTTTGAAGACTGCGAAATTCCCGAGGAGAATCTTCTTGGCGTCGAAGGCGAGGGTTTTGTGGACGCCATGCGCGTTCTCGACGGAGGGCGTATTTCGATCGCCGCACTGGCTCTTGGCATCGGCCGCGGCGCATTGGACGCAGCGCTGAGGTACGTCAAAGAGCGGCGCCAGTTTGGCAAAGCCATCGCCGAGTTTCAGGGCATTCAATGGAAGCTGGCCGACATGGCCACAGAACTGGACGCGGCGCGGCTGCTGACCCAGCGCGCCGCCGTGCTGAAAGACGCCGGCCGCAAGGTGACGCGCGAATCTGCCATGGCCAAGCTGTTTGCCAGCGAGGTCGCGGTGCGCATTTGCGACGAGGCCGTGCAGTTGTTCGGCGGCTACGGCTTCATCAAGGACTACCCGGCGGAGAAGTACTATCGCGACGTGAAACTGTGCACGATTGGCGAAGGTACAAGCGAGATTCAGCGCATGGTGATTGCGCGGGAAATTCTCAAGGTCCATCCTTCACGCGGGTGAGTTTGGATCGAGAGGCGGGTAGGTCGCTAAAAGGTGATGGGGAATTCAGTCAAAATTGTGGAGTGCCCACGGGATGCGTGGCAGGGGCTGACGCGGCTCATTCCGGCCGAGCAGAAGGCCGGCTATCTCGGCCAGCTGATCTCTGCCGGCTTCCGGCATATCGATGCGGTGAGTTTTGTTTCTCCCGCGGCGGTGCCCCAGATGGCGGACTCTGAGAGTGTGCTGGCGCTGCTCGATGTTCCCGGAGATGTTGAGCTGATCGGGATCGTGGTGAATGAGAAGGGTGCGGAGCGCGCCATCAGGACCGGCGCTGTGAAGACCCTCGGTTTTCCGTATTCGATTTCGCCGGAATTTCTGCGCAGGAATCAGAATCAGTCGCAGCAAGATTCTCAGCGGGTGCTCAAGCGGATCTTTTCGCTGGCGACCGGTGCGCGCCTGAACGTAGTGGCTTACGTTTCGATGGCCTTCGGGAATCCCTATGGCGACGAGTGGAGTGTGGATGCAGTTGTTGACGCATGCCGCATGTTGATTGACTCCGGCATCGGGCAGATTTCCTTGGCAGACACGGTCGGGCTGGCAAGCGCAGCCGAGATTAAGGAGACAGTTGGCCGTGCGCTCGGCGCAGCCAAGGGCGCGGAGATCGGCGTGCATTTGCATGCACGACCGGGGGATGCGGCGGAGAAGATTGGTGCGGCCTATGAAGCCGGATGCAGGCGGTTCGATGCGGCGATGGGGGGATTGGGTGGTTGCCCGTTCGCGCAGGATGCGCTGGTGGGGAATGTACCTACGGAATCGTTGATCGGGGAGTTGAAGGCTCGGGGAGCGCACATGCCGGGGTTCGAGCTGCTGGATGAGTTGATTGCTGCGAGCCTCAGAGTGCAAACAGAATTTGGTGCTCCGGCGGACTGATCTTAATTGCCGGGTGCAGAACAAAGGAGGGGCGATTTGGGGTTGGTGACGATCGTGGTCGCGGAGAGCGAAGGCGTACGGACGATTACGCTGAATCGACCAGAGCGCCGCAATGCGATGACTCCCGAGATGCAGGCGGAGTTGATTGCCGCAATGAACGAAGCGGCGGTCGGCGCTTGCCGCGTGGTGGTGCTGCGCGGCGCCGGCGAGGCGTTCTGTTCAGGGCTTGATCTATCCGCGCTGCAAGCGATGAATCTGAAATCCGCGGACGAACACCGCGCGGATGCCGAGCGCATCGCGCTGCTGTTTCGCACCTTGTTTGAATTGCCCAAGCCGACCATTGCCGCAGTCCAAGGAGCCGCGATCGCCGGAGGCACGGGGCTGGCGACGCTCTGCGATTTTACCTTTGCTACTGCGGAGGCCAAGTTCGGCTACACGGAGGTGCGCATCGGGTTTGTGCCGGCGATTGTCTCGGCATATCTGGCCTTGCAGATCGGCGACAAGCGTGCACGCGATTTGCTGCTGTCGGGGCGGCTGTTTGATGCGGCCGAAGCTTATCGGCTGGGGCTGGTGAATGAAATCGTCCAGCCGGAAGCGCTCGATGAGCGTGTGCAGGCAATGGCGAAGACCCTTGCGGCGAACAGTCCCGAGTCGCTGGCTCGAACCAAACACTTGATGGCGGCCCAGAACAGGCCGTGGCTCGACGCGGCGCTTGTGCTGGCGATGGAGGCCAACGCAGGAGCCCGCGCGACGGCCGATTTCCGTGAAGGGATTCGAGCATTTCTCGAGAAGCGCAAGCCGGCCTGGACGGCAAAGCCGTAACTCAAGACGAGACAAGCGCAGCGGTGAAGCAAAGGGGCGCCTCGGTCTTGCTCTGCATCTGGTCCCGCGTCACGCCGTCGGCCAGTTCGATCACCTCGAATCCCGCGGGCGTTACATCGAGGACGCCGAGATCGGTGATGACACGCTGCACAACGCGGGTGCCGGTGAGCGGCAGCGTGCATTGACCTAACAGCTTGGCGCTGCCGTCCTGGGCGGTGTGCTCCATGATCACGATCACCCGCCGCACTCCCGAGACCAGATCCATGGCGCCGCCCATTCCCTTGACCCGCTTGCCGGGAATCATCCAATTGGCCAGGTCTCCCGTCTCAGAAACCTGCATGGCGCCGAGAATGGCGAGATCGATGTGGCCACCGCGAATCATCGCGAATGAGTCTGCGCTGGAAAATGTGGAAGCGCCGGGAACGAAGGTGACGGTCTGCTTGCCGGCATTGATCAGGTCGGCGTCGACCTCTTCTTTCAGCGGAAACGGACCCATGCCGAGCAGGCCGTTTTCCGATTGCAGCGTGACGGTGATGTCTTGCGGAATGAAATTGGCCACGAGCGTAGGAATGCCAATTCCCAGGTTGACGTAAAAACCATCTTTCAATTCGCGAGCCGCGCGGGCGGCCATCTGGTCACGGGTCCAGGGCATAGGTCAGGCCTCACGCGTGGTGATTTTTTCAATGCGCTTTTCGGCGTTGGGATTGTGCACGATACGATGCACGAAGATGCCCGGAGTGTGAATTTCATCGGGATCGAGCTGGCCCGGTTCTACGAGAATTTCGACTTCAGCCACCGTGATTTTGCCGCAGGTGGCAGCGTTGGGGTTGAAGTTTCGCGCGGTGCGGCGATAGACGAGATTGCCGAGCCGATCGCCCTTCCAGGCTTTCACCAGGGCCAGATCGGCTTGAATGCCACGTTCCAGGATGTAGGAGACGCCGTCGAATTCCTTCTGCTCCTTGCCTTCGGCCATCAGCGTTCCAACTCCGGTGCGCGTATAGAAGCCGGGAATGCCGGCGCCGCCGGCGCGCAGTCGCTCGGCTAATGTGCCTTGCGGGCAGAACTCGACCTCGAGCTCGCCGGCCAGGTACTGGCGCTCGAACTCGACGTTCTCGCCCACGTAGCTGGAGATCATCTTCTTCACCTGGCGGGTCTGGAGGAGCATGCCAATGCCCCACTCATCCACTCCGGCGTTGTTGCTGGCGATGGTCAGGTCGCGTACACCGGAATCGCGCAGGGCAACAATCAGGGCATCCGGCACGCCGCACAGGCCGAAGCCGCCGATGGCCAGCAGCATGCCGTCACGGACAATGCCTTTGAGAGCGCTTTCGGCCCCGGGCCAGAGCTTGGAAAAGGGCGGTCCGGGGGTGGTATGTGGTTCCGTCCTGGTCTCGCTTTCCGTCCTGGTCTCATTCATGTTCGGAGTCCACTCCATGGGAGGATTTCGCACACATCCAATCCTACCCTTCAAGGCCGGGCGGGCAAAAATGGGTTAGTCGAGCCGCCAAGTTCCTCCGTGGGATGCGTGCGCGATGGAGGCTCGTCTGGGATGACAAGGGACGGCTGGGACAGGACTGGATTCGAACCGGCGACCGCTTCCGTGTCAAATCGAAGCAGAGTCGTAGCCCATTGATTTTACACCGCACCGACGACTCAGAAAGGGCGCAAAAGCAGCCCAAATAAGGCTTCAGCACGACGGTCGATCCAAAATCTTCTGGAGAAAGAAGAGGTCGCGGGGCTGGAGAGACAATGCGCCTTCTGCTGCCCATGAATCCTCGTCGGACCAGTCCTCGCGCCGAAGCTGAAACCCCATGCTCTGGGGATGCATCTGCCTCCGAGTCCTGCCGGTGGATCCGTTGGTGTGATGTTGACTTTGAACCCGTCCGAGGATCGCCATCGCTGCCGCGAAACGGATGGTCTCTGTGGACCTCAGTTCATGTCGAGGGAGATGGTTGTGGTTCCGAATCTCTCGCCGCGCGAGGCCCTCTATGCGCACTTCGTTGCTCGGCCGCATTCATGACCGCACTTGCAAAAAGCAGTCGAGCGCTGATCGCGCTCTTCAGGTGCCCTGCGGGCTCTCGACTGAGCCCGCAGGGGAAACGATCAGAAGGTGAAACGACCACCGACGGTCGGAGCAAAGTTGTTATTGTGCAGATAGGGGACGCCGGGGCCATGAGGAATGGCGATGGCCAGACCGCCGGTCACGAAGGAATACGCAAGTCCGGCAAAACCGTCGAAACGCTTGGTGAAGTGATGATCCACATAAAGCGACCCCTCGTTGAGGGTGCCTGGGCAGGAACTGCGGAAACCGGCTGCGACCGTGCAGGTTTTCGGAATACGGAAGTCGTTCTGCACCTGTTCATACCAGGCGAAAGTGATGTCGGTTTTGCTGCGATAGGTGTACTTCGCGCCCGTCCACCAGATGTTCACCAACTTCTCAGAATCAAGATTCTTGTCTTCGACCCCGCTCATGAAATACCCGCCCTGATCCGAGGCGCCCACGCCCAACGGGTTCGACGGGTTATTCTGCCAGATGTATTCGTAGCCGGCAAAAAACTTGACCGGTTCCCACGTATACCTGGCAGCGACCATAACGGCGCGGTTGTCGGTCACGATGCCATACACGGTATTGTTCGGGTCGATCAGATTGACCCCGCCGGTGATGGGGTTTGTATTGATGCTGTCGGTGGTCGACTGAAATGACTGCGTCGGACTCTGAGGCCCCAGCAAGGGGTTCTATACGCTGATCGCCTGGTTGTACTGTTGGAAGACGACGTCGGCGGAGAACTTGCCGTAGCCCGCGCCGAGGTCGAATCC
>DATDLS010000449.1:0-4114 GCA_036519195.1 Occallatibacter sp.
GTTCTTCCACGCGGCTCATAAACCGATCCTATCCGTTTCGGTCCAGCCTCCTCCGTCGATTGCGATCGGTTTGCGAGGGGACACAGACAGGTCATCGCACCTTGATCACACCTTCCGAAAATAATGATTTCCACAACCAAATAGACTGAAACTAAATCGACTAACCACGCCAACCGAGAAGCCAGCCGAGACTGAATTAGCCACTACTCGCGCATACTAAAGCCGGACATGAGTTCGCATCGTCGCATTGACGCATCCCACGCCACCGGCCAACGACCACTGGCGGAATCCAGCCTTTGCTCAAGAGCGTCCTCCATCACGTCGGCACACACCGAAACAGTGGTTTTTGCGAAAGGAACCTACTTAACGTTTGCCTTATATCTCGCTGCTTTATATCCAGCCGCCGCCGCGCGTCACGTCTCGCACCCCGGCACCTCCGCGGGTGTGCGACATAAAAGTGGGACTTAAGCCGCACGGCGTTCTGCCCAGTAATCTTCGAAGCGACCATTGAATTGGCAGCAGCGGAGGGCGATCATTGAGTTGGCATTGCGGACAGTCCAGAACATGCCGGACTTTTTGAAGCGAGAGCCGATCAGGGTTTTGCAGCCGGCCTCGATCACGCCGGAGCCGACGAACAGATGCTGACGGCGGAACTTCGGGTAGCGCATGCGCTCGGCGTTTCGTTCAAAGTAGTCCGCCTCGGTACGAAGCTTTTCCAGGACTTCGGCGTGGGCGGACCTGGTAGAGCGCAGCGCCAGAACCAGTTTTTCGATCTTTCCTTTATCGAGCAGGCGCTTCTGGTGGACTTTCATCCAGGCCTTCTGGCCCGCCGGATCGTTGGGGTGCAGTTTGTGTGCCAACTCCCAGAGGTGTTGACGCGCGTGATAGAGATCGACGATCTGTACCGCGCCGGGAAAATGCAGGTCGGCAAGATTCCAGATCCATTCGGCCCCATCGCCCATGACAACTTTCTTCCGTGCGCGACTCCAGCCGCGGTTCCAGGCTTCCCGATAGATGCGTTTACCGAACTGCTCGGCGGGTTCTATAGCGCCGGTGTAAGTGGTTGAGTCGGGATCGCGGACGGCGTAGCCCTCCGAGTCCCATGCCGACTGCGTAAACACGCAGCCCAGCTTGACTTCACGCGTATGCGCCGGTTGGCCGTCGGTCTTGCCCTTGCGCCCTTCGGTCTCTTTCTTCACTACCGGTATTCCCGTACCATCCATCTGCACGTACAGGATCGGAATCGGCGCACCGACGATTACGGGCAGATCTAACTGGACGGCCTTTTGAATCTCTCGCCGTTGGCCCTCGGCGATGTCGGCGCCAATCGCCTCCGCCGTACGTTCCACTGATTTGGCGGTCACTTCCAGACCGGCCAGAAGCTTCATCTGCCCGCGACCGTGATCGAAGGGCGCATCCTGACCCACTACGGCCTGCATACGGCGCACTCCCGGAGAGAACTCCGTGTGTTCGATGTCCAGTTCGACATCGGCGGGAAACTGGCCCTTATGGCAGCACGAGCAGAGATAGTAGGGACGCGATACTTCCACTTCCCCCACGGCAGTAAGAACCGGTCTGGATCGTAACTCCCGATAGCGGGCCTGCCGGCCGCAGGAACAAGGCACAGTTCGCTGGCCTGCAACCGGTGCCGCGAACTGCAGCAGTGGGGTCAGCGCCGCCGCTCCGGCTTTGTGCATTGCCGAGCGCACAGCCATCTCGACAGCCTCCAGATCCACACGTCCCGTCTTGCGACGCTCCTGAAAAACGACACACAGGAGTCGATCTACTTCGCGCGCGACCTCCCGATGGATTGTCTCCGCCGTTTTTTTTCCTGCGCGCCCGGCGACGCTTCCTGTGCCGGCCGCAGGCGGCAGATTTTTTCATTGATCTCTATAAAGGCGCGGCTCACTTCCTGATATCTGCGGAACTCGGCGATCTCGTGTTCCGCTTTGCGTACGGCCTGCGTGGTGGGAAGTGCCTCGCTGATAGTCTTGCCTCGCACCTTGTAAGTAAGGCGCAGGGTGGGACCGTGACCGGGATCATCCGGCTGTGCGCAATGGCAACTCGGTTTGCCGCAGCGACGCACAATCCCGGTAACAGATCCGGGACGAAGATCGTTGAGTTGTGCGAACTGAAGCACCAGTTCGGAACGTTGTTGTTCCAGGTCGGCTAAGGATTCAGACAATGAGTGAGCTCCTCTCTGTACGTAGTATATACGTTCAGATAGCGGCCTCAAGAAAAAGAACAGCCGCAGATCGCCACTTCTATGTCGCACACCCCCACCTCCGCTACCTGTAGTCTTTTCTAATCTAGAGATGAGCCTGAAGCCAAGGGTAACAAGCCGGGATTGACGCTCCTTTCGTTTTGGTTTTGTTCGTTGCTTTGAGGAAGAAGGAACCGCCGCCGTCGGGGTTGTGGGAATGTGGGAATCGCGGAGCGATTTCCAAGGGCTGTGGGCGACGCGGGGAAACCTGGTTTTGGTTTTCCGCGACGTCCATGGCCCGTCATTTCCACGGCCCTTCCGGTCATGCAGCCCTTCCCTGGACACAATCGGCGATGTGGCCGAACAGCTTTTTCTTCGCTTCCCGCATTTTCATGGCGGCACCGGTGTCGCTTTGGGCTCCGGCCCGCTGTTCCAGTTGCTTTCTGGTGACGCCCGCCTTCAGTGGTGGTTCCTTCAGATTCAGGAGGATTTCCAGCGGCGTGGAATATACCTTATAGACGCGTTTGGTCTTGCCTCTCCCGTCGGTCTTCAGTTCTGGCACTCCACACGGTCTGTGGAAGTTCAGGTACGGGTTGAAGTATTCGACATAGAAGCTGTTGATGTCGTCGGCGTGGGCCGAGGAGATGTGATCGTAACCCATATGCTTGCGAATTACTCCGCCGTTTTTGGTCTCCGCCAGTCCGTTGTCGCTGGAATGTCCCGGTCGGGACTTGGTTTGCTCCACTTTGAGCTTGTTCAGCATCGCAGCAACGTTCTTGTTGATATATTCGCTGCCGTTATCGGTGTGGAAGCCGAGGATCGGGAACGGAAACTGCGCCATCATGTCTTCCAGCCGCGGCTGGAGCCACGCCTCGGAGATATGTTCCACCGCCGCGACCACCTCCCATTGCGTCGTCTCGTCGACTGCATTGATGTGGTAAACCCCCTTTTTGCCGTCAAGATCTCCCTGATGCACCGAATCCACCCGGATGTAGCCAGGTTTGCCCCCGGATTCCGGCTTGCGGCGTTCGCCGATGGAAACCGGCGTCGGTCGGGTCTTTTCAAACACCATCAGCTGTTCCCGGTACGCCCGCTTCTTGCGCAGGTTGTAGATGTGCGACGCCGAAATCGACGCCATGTTCTCGTAGCGGGCATCGGCGTACTCAACCCAGCCCCGGCTCAGCAGCCTCCTCGTGGCCGGACCGCTCAAGGTCTCGTGTGCTTCGTCCACTTCCGCCAGCAGCGCGATGTCCGCCGCGCCATAGCGCGGCGTGAAGATTCGGCCCCGGCTCTGCCGTGCCCTGATTACCCCCTCGTCCACGTACTGGCTCACCAGCCGGGTCACCTGTGCCCGACTCAGCCCCGTCGCCTTGCCGATGTACTGCTTCACCAGACCCTTGTCCGCCTTGGGTAGCATATGGTATTCCTGCCCGCAAAGCGTCCTTTCCGTCCATTCATACAACTCCTTCCGGTCGGCAGCCCGGAACCCCAGTTCTCCGCTGCCCGCCAGAAACGCACTCATACCCTCCAAGCTGATCTGCTCTCGTTCCTGCATTCTGATTAGCAATCTTCAGCATCGCTTCCCCTCAGGCTCATCCGGCGTTGGAAACGCCAGTCCCACTCAGGCTCATCCGGCGTTGGACAAGACTACAATATGGCGGACGCCTGTTTCTAGTGTATTATTGAATTGCTCTGGCTTAACTTCCGCGCGCATTCGAGTTGATGCTTGCCCCGCAAAACTCTATTACACGCGAAGACATGGAAACTCGCCGACTCGCAGCCGCACGTGAGCTGCTGACCGGTATCACTCAATCACAGGTCGCACGCCGCTATGGCGTGAGCCGCACAACCGCGTCGCGCTGGCAGCGTTCCATCGTGCTCAAAGGGTACGAGGGGCTGCGCAAGCGACGC
>DATDLS010000450.1:0-18916 GCA_036519195.1 Occallatibacter sp.
GGGCACCATCCGGCGCCCATCGTTGGCACCGTCTTCAACACCCACTCGGCAACTGAGTCGCTCGGATTCAGCATCGCAAATTGCGACTTCGCTTCCGATCCGCCGCCCTTGGCGGCTACCGTACTGTCAACCTTGTCGCCCCTCACTAACTCGACATTCACCGTGGCCGGCGTGTTGTCTTTGGTGTTCACGCGCTTGCCCGCCGGATCCGCCTGCAGCGATGCGCGCAGCTTGTTGTCCGGATCGAGATAAGCCCGTCGCACGCCCTCGTCAACCATCTGCTGTAAATCAAGCGACGGCGCGTCCCCAGGCCCCTGAAAGTGCACATCCATGCCTACTTTCAGGAATACATTCACGATCCCCGTATCCTGGCAGATGGGCCGATGTCCCTCGGCGCACATGCGGCTATTGATGAGGATCTGCGCAATCGCATCCTTGGCTGCATGCGACTGCTCCCGCTCATACGCCTTGGCCAGGCTTGTCACGTAATCGACCGGATGGTAGTAGCTGATGTACTGCAACGCGCCGGCGACGCTGGCGATGAAATCTTCCTGGCGGATAACGGTCATAACGGCTCCCTGAACTCTCTAGGTTAAAGGACGGAGAGCCGTTTCGTCCTGCCCATCAGGACGCGGGGCAGGGGGGCGCCGAGGGGACGTGCGGCCCCACCCGGGGGGGGCCTGCTCGATTGTCCGTATCGATGGGGAGAACTCCGTGATGACGGCTTGGGGGGCTGCTCGAAAGCCGAACGCAAGTCCGAAGATCAGAAATCGTCGACTTAAAGCGCAGTGGCACGCGCTTCTCCCCCCGATGCCCTAAGCTAGACAGATGAACGGCTTCAATGGGCAGTCAGCGGCGGCTGAGCCGGACCTCTTCGATCTTTTAGTTATCGGCGCCGGCCCCACCGGCCTCGCCTGCGCCATCGAGGCTCAAAAAGCCGGCCTGCGCGTCGTCGTGGTCGACAAGGGTTGCGTCTGCAACTCGCTGTTCCATTACCCGGCGCACATGACATTCTTTACCACCCCCGAGCTGTTGGAGATCGGTGACATTCCCTTTCCCAGTCCCAACCCCAAGCCCAGCCGGAATGAGGCGCTGCAGTATTACCGCCTGGTCGCGGCGTTTTACAAGCTCGACATTCGCCAGTACCACCGGGTCGAGCGGGTTAGCGGCCGAGACGGAGCCTTCACGGTGCACACCGAAGACCGCTTCGGCCGCGCCGGCTCGTTTGAGGCACGCAAACTGGCCGTCTCCACCGGCTACTACGATCTGCCCAATTACATGCGCATTCCCGGCGAGGACTTGAGCAAGGTCCATCACTACTACAACGATCCGCATCCGTTTTTCGAAATGGATGTGGTGGTGATCGGCGGCAAAAACTCAGCTGCCATCGCGGCCCTTGAGCTGTGGCGCAGCGGCGCGCGCGTCACGCTCATTCATCGTGGTGCGGAGATGCATCGCCACGTGAAGTACTGGATCAAGCCCGACATAGAAAACCGCATCAAGAACGGGGAAGTGAAGGCCCTGTTTCTCTCTCACGTCGTTGAAATCACACCCGATGCAGTGGTCATCGAAACCCCCCATGGCCGGCAGACGCTGAAGAACGACTTTGTCTTCGCGCTCACCGGCTACCATCCAGACTTCAGCTTTCTTGAGCGCATGGGCGTGCGTTTTGAAGGACAGGATAAGCAGCCGGTATGCGATCCGGTGACGCTTGAAAGCAACGTCGCCGGCATCTACCTGGCCGGCGTTATTGTTGCCGGATCCCGCACCAACGAGATTTTTATCGAGAATGGCCGCTTCCACGGACGGCAGATTGCGCAATCGCTTGCGTCGAAGTTGATAGCATAAAGAGAAGACGTGACGCAGGTTTGCGCTCGGCAGCGGATAGGGCCGCATCAACTATCCGGCTCAGGGGGAGGGTTTTGCATGCGCTGGTGGCCGCGCTCGATTCGATGGCAGATGCTCGCCGGCCTGGTGCTTCTGGAGGTTCTTTCCATCGCCCTGTTTGCCGCCCTGCTGATCCGCCAGCAGGCGCACGAAGTCCACGAGCACATGCTTCAGCGGGTGGCGCACCAGTCTACCTCCATGGCGCTTCAGGCTACCGAAGCCCTGCAGCAGGATCGCCCCACCTGGGTAGGTCTTTCCGTCAAGATGATGGGGGAGGCGCCCAGCGTCTACTTTGCCAAGGTCACTGATCCTGCCGGCAACATTCTTTTCGTCAGCACCGGCGAGCCGGAACAGATGGTTCTCGATCCGGAAGAGCGGGCCCAGATTCCGCTCGCCTCCGGCCGCGATGCCCACGTCTTCGTTTTTGCCAAGGGCCGTTGGGAAGGCGTGAAGGCCATCTACACCGGATCCGATCTGCGCGGCTTCGCCTGGGTCGAGTCGGACCGCAACTGGGACTACGAACAGCTGGACTCGGTCCTGCGCAGCATGGCCGTGTTCGGCATCATCTGGATTGCTGCCTCCGCGCTGCTCGTGCTCGGGATGGCCCGTTCCATCTCCCAGCCGCTGGCCACGCTGCATCGCGGCACCCGCGCACTGATGAACTCGCCCGAGAGCAGCGGCGGCTTCCCGCTCCCCGTCGGCGTGCACAACGAAATCGGCGATCTGGTGGAAGCCTTCAACCGCATGGTCGCTTCCATTGCCGAGCAGCGCTCCGGCCTCAACGACACGCTTTCGCTGCTCGACTCCATGTTGGCCAACGCCCCCATCGGCCTGGCATTCTTTGATCGCCGCTGCCGCTTCGTCCGCGTCAACCAGGTCTTTGCCGACATGACCGGCATCAACCTCAGCCGCCACCTGGGCCGCACCTTGCCGGAACTGCTGCTGCAACCGGTTGCCCAGGAGCTGGAAGACACCGTGCTCCGCGTCTTCGCTTCCGAAGCGCCGGTGCGCAGTCTGGAGTTGACCGGCCAGAGCCCAAAGACCGGCCGCCCATGGACCTGGCTCGCCAGCGCCTATCCGGTGCGCACCACGCCGCACCAGGTGCGCTGGGTGGGTGTGATTGTGCTCGACGCGAGCGATCGCAAACGCAGCGAGGAAGCTTTGCGCAAGACCGAGAAGCTGGCCGCCACCGGCCGTCTGGCTGCTTCGATCGCCCACGAAATCAACAACCCGCTCGAAGCCATTACCAACCTCCTGTTCCTGCTGCGCAACTTCAGCCAGTTGGAAGAGCCGGCCCTGCAATACGTTCTCATGGCCGAGCACGAGGCCAAGCGCATCTCAGAAATCACCCAGCAGACGCTGCGCTTCTATCGCCAGTCCACGCTGCCCACGCGCGCCAACATGGCTGAGCTGCTCGGTTCGGTGCTGGCCCTCTATCGTGGCCGCCTGAATACGCTCAACATTCAGGTCGAGCGAGACTTCGATCCCGAGCTCGACCTGTTCTGTTTCTCCGGAGAACTGCGGCAGGTCTTCGCCAATCTGGTCGGCAATGCCATTGACGCCACCATGGGCGGAGGTCGCCTGTTGGTCCGCGCGCGCCGCTCCCACAACTGGAAAGAGCCGGACACGCACGGCATTCGCTTCGTCGTCGCCGACACTGGAACCGGCATGGAGCCGGCCGTGCGCGACCGCGTCTTTGAAGCCTTCTTCACCACCAAGGAAGTCACCGGCACCGGCCTCGGCCTCTGGGTCAGCCACGAAATCATCATGAAACATCGCGGACTGGTACATGTGCGCAGCCGGCCATCCTTTGACGGCCAGGCTTCGGGAACCGTCTTTGAAATCTTCATCCCCGACGACCCCAACCTGAAAGCGATTGAAAAACCAGTCGCCATCGCCGCAAGTTAGAAAGTCCTGGTGCAGAAAATTCCTAAAAAGAGCTTGCCCGCTCACCCTTCTTCTATGCTACAGTCTGTAACATTATGATGAGTAACACTAGAACCGGCCATGACCCGGCCGAACTCGGCGAACTGGAACGCAGCATCCTGTCAATCATCTGGCAGCGCGCAGAAATCAACGCCGAGCAGGTGCGCGAGCAACTCGGCCGTCCGCTCAAGGACTCGACGATTCGCACCGTGCTGCGCCGTCTGGAAGAAAAGGGCTACCTCGCGCATTCGGTTGAAGACCGTACCTTCGTCTATCGTCCCGCGCAGACGCGGCAAGGCGTGGCGGGCCGCGCCGTCAAGCGCATCGTGGACTGGTTCTGCGAAGGTTCAGTGGAAGCGCTGCTGGTGGGCCTTGTCGATTCCAAAGTCCTCGACAAGGCCGAGCTCGAACGGCTTGCCGACCGGATCGCCGCCGCGCAACAAAGTATTGCCGATCCCAAAAAAGCCACAGGCAGGGGAGGGAAGCGATGATTCCAGTGTTGCTTGAAGCCGCGCTGCGGGCCTTGCTCGTAGCCATCACCGTCTGGGCTGGTCTAGGCATCTTTCGCGTCAGCAACGTGCTGGCGCAAAAGATCGCCTGGGCCCTGGTGCTTGCCTGCGCCGTGGCCATGCCCCTGGTCATGCGCTGGCACATTCTGCCTCCCGCGATGGCGCTCAACATACCGGTAACAGGCTGGAACCTCCAACCCACCTCCTTGCCCCTTGGCGCCGCGCTCATGCCGGGGTCGCACGCCGAGAGCCAGGTACTCACCCAACCTGTTCCCCCCCATTCTGCGGATCGTCCAACTGCGCCTATTGCTGCCACTCCATTGCCGCCCTCGCCCGAGCCATCCTCGCCTGAGCCATCCTCGCCTGAGCCATCCTCGCCGGAAGCCAGTCGAGCAAGCCGTTTCCCCGCTCCGGCCATCTCGCGCACGGAATTTGATACCGCACCCGGTGCGCGTATCGCCGTTGCTCCCTCCGTAATCCCACAATCGGCCGATCGACTCACTGGCGCGAATCGATCGAGCAGCAGGCGAGCCTTCAGCCGAGCCGGTGAATGGGCAGCCTCCTCCGGCCTTCTGCGCTGGGGAACATTGGCCGCCTTGCTTTACCTCGGCGGCGTCGTTTCTCTCGTGATTCGCATGGGTTACGGCGTGTCCCTGGCGCTCCGGCTCTGGCTCTCAGCAGAACCCTTCGTCCCCATGCCCGACCCGGATGGCTCAGGCGACCCGGCCTCCGGTCTCGAAGTGCGATTCAGCGCTCGGATTCCCTCGCCCGTCACCATCGGCTCCGGCATTCTTTTACCAGCCGAATGCCTCGACTGGCACGCTGAAAAGCTGCGCATCGTTCTGGCCCACGAACGCGCCCATGTCCGCCAGATGGACTTCTATCTCCAGCTGCTCGCAAGCCTGTACGCCGCCGCGTTCTGGTTCAGTCCGCTGGGATGGTGGCTCCGACACAAGCTCTCGGACCTGGGCGAGGCCATCAGCGACCGCGCCGGCCTCGAAGAGGCTGCCAGCCGCGCCTCCTACGCCCAGCTCCTGCTCGAATTCGCGGCCATGCCGCGCCCAGTCGCTCCAGGAGTTGCCATGGCACGCAGCAGCAATCTCTCCCATCGCATTGAACGGCTCTTGAACGAGACCAACTTCCGCCAGGCCTTTGCCGGCAGCCGCGCCCGCCTGCTGCTCGCCGTCCTGCTGGTCCCGGCAGCCTCGCTGGCCGCAACCGCCCTGATCCGCGTTCAAGCCGCCCAAACCGCACCGACCGCACCGCCTGCGCCGTTTCCCGCCGCGCCGTCTCCCGCACCGGCACCTGCGCCCGCCCCCGAGGTGATGCCCGATCAGACTCCGCCGCGGGCAGAACCTCCGGCTCCCGGGGCGGAGTCTCAGATTGTCGAGCCCGTTCGGCCGGTGGCGCCGATTGCGCCCGTAGCGCCGATCGCGCCGGTTGCACCGGTTGCTGCTTTGGACGGTCCCAATCGAGAAATCATCCATGACACGGGCGACGACAGCGACATCACCCTCTCTAACGGCCAGGAAACTAGCCTCAGCATCGGGAGCGGCAGCTCCGGAATGTCCTTTGGCAACGGAAAGTCCGGGAGCGTGCGCTACGACTCTACCGACTCGAAGAACGGCGAATCCTGGGGGCTCATCAGGAATGGTAAGGACAACGTAACCTTCTTCGGTGATTGGAACGACCAGGCCAAGGGCTCGATCGATCGCGCCCGCAAGCTGGCCAAGGGACAACAGTTTCTCTGGTTCACGCGTGACAGCAAGACCTACATCGTCGACGACCCTGCCGTCATTGCTCGGATCGAGGCCATGTATAAGCCCATCGAAGAGCTCGGCCGCCAGCAGGAAGTTCTCGGCAAGCAGCAGGAGGCACTCGGCCGCCAGCAGGAGGCGCTGGGCCGCAGCCAGGAGCAGGCCAGCATTCCCACGCCGGACATCTCCAAAGAAATGGCCCAGCTGAACGAAGCCGTAGCCAAGCTCAATGCCCAAAAAGGCAGCACCGTAAGCCAGGAACAGCTGGCTGATCTTGAAGGCAAACTTGGCGACCTCGAGGGCCGGCTGGGCGCTTTGCAGGGCGAAGTGGGAGCCCAACAAGGCGAGCTCGGCGCGCAGCAAGGCCGCCTTGGCGAGCAGCAAGGCAAGCTCGGTGAAGAGCAGGGGCGCCTTGGCGAGCAGCAGGGGAAGCTGGCCGAGCAAGCCAATCGCATGGTCCGCGCCATCATTAACCAGAGCCTGCACGACCGCAAAGCGCAACCTGTTGATTGAACGGTTCGTTGGCAAGGATGCCTGACGTAGGGTGCAGGATGAAAAACTAGACCAGCCGCCCGGCGATTCCGGTGGCTGGTCCAGTTTTGCGCTCCAATTGTCGTCAATTCAGATCGAGATTTTCCGGCCGGGTCAAGCTCCGCGGGTCGAAGCTCTCCGGTGCGCTCGTCGCTCTGGGCATGCAGTGGGCCCGTGGCTCGACCGGTGTCGCGTAGGAACGCGTCACATGCAGCCGGTCCATCAGCACGTATCGGGTGCGAAGACCGCCGAGAGTCGCCGGCAGTTGCGCCGGCGCGTTCTTGCGATCCACATAAATCACCAGCGCCGCTTCCTTCGGGTTGTCCAGGCTCTGGCCCACGCCGACGCCAAAGAAGGCCGGATTCTGTGCCATCAAAGTGTGTGCCTCGCGCTGCTTGATGGTGATCGCGTGGCTGAGAACCGAGGCCGGCAAGCTCTGCATAGAAGAAGAGGCGCCCTCAAACGGCGTCTGCGGTGCTGAGCCTGCTGCAACCGCATGGGCATTGGTCGCAATCACCAGCGTGCGCACCCCGTCCACAGTCGCAGGAGCTGTCGCGGCCGTGCCTTCGTCCACATACACGAGAATTGCGCCCTCGCCCGCGTGGTCGCTGCTCTTGCCAGTAGCCACGCCCAGAATGCCACTCCCAGGATTCACCAGCAGCCGTGCCCGCGCCAGCGCAAGCTGTGCGCGCGTCATCTCCGCATCGCTCAGCATGCGCGCCTGGGCCAGAGCCACCGTGCTGTCTCCGTAGGTAAGACAGCTCACCCCGTGATCCGCCGTGCCCACAAAGGAATAGTTCGTCCCCGCGCCCAGCTGCGTGGTCAACTCGCTCAGCACGTCGCCCACCGGGTTGGCCACACCCTCGCTCACCCCTGAGGCGTCCACGCCGCCGGCAAAAAACAACCCCACCGGCTCGGCATTGGCCGCATCCACTACCAGGGATCCGGAGTCGCCCGCATCACTGAACTGGTTACCGCTCACCGCAATCTGGTTGGTGAAGGTCTTACTCAGGTAGGCCTTGGTCTCGGCGCAATCGGTGAAATAATCCACATTCACGTCCAGATCAACCGCGGAAACACTGGCACAGGTCAACCCCGTCGTCCGGCCGCTCTTGGCCACCATCATGCCCAGCCCCGCGCTCTCGCCTTTGCCGCCCGTTGACGATACGCCCGGCGGCGCCGCGCTCAGCGTGCCATCCGCCTGCCGTGCGCCCAGCTCCAGAATGCTGCCGGTCACATCCACCGCGCTGGGCGCAACCTGTGCAATCGCCGCATCGGCATTGGTCGCAGCCGAGCTCAGCGCCAGCCAGCCGGTCAGCGAAGCCACCGGCGCGGTCCCCGGCCCATCGCCATAGGGCGTGCAGTTGTTGTCAATCAGCCCTGGCTGGACAATCGAGTCGCCCACGCTCGCCTGGTCGCTGCGTGCCAGCACATGATTGTTGCTCAGCAGATACTGCCGCCCGTTGCCGTCCTGAATCAACGCGCCCAGAGTTCCACCGCAGCAATCGGCAACCTGCGCGCCTTGGGTGTCGAAATCGCTGTTGTTGCTGCCCGATGAGCCCAGCTCGGCCGGGCTCAGCTGCTCGGACTGGTGCGAGGCCGGATTGCTCGAAACCCCCGCCGTATTCAGCAGCAGATCGGCCGCCGCTTTCGAAGTCGAACTTCCCGCAGTCGCCACCACGTAGGTCACGCCCGTCGAGGCAATCGCCGATGGCGCCGTGTAGGTCACCGTGCATTGCGTGAACGCCTGCGAAGGCCGCTGACAAGTGGTCGGTCCAAGAGAGCCCTGGCCTCCGCTCGAGCCGGTCGGCGAATTTGCCAGCGCAAAGGAAATCCCCGCCTCGCCGCCCGCTTCGGCGAGAACGCCGGTCACCGTAACCTGGCCATTGGCTCCCAGCGCCGAGTTCTCCGGCGTCAGCGGTTGCAGAAATCCCGGAGTCACTGTCAGTACCGAGGTCGCTGTGGCCCCTGAACTGGAACTGGCCGTCACCAACACCTGCACGCGGTCCGCAGTCAGGTAGCTAGGCGGCATGTACTCGCCGGAGGCAGAAATCGTGCCCGGCCCGCTGCGCGCGTCTCCACCGCTCACCTTCCAGGTGACCGCCGCCCCCTCATCGGCGGGCAGCGTCGTCCGAAACTGCTCGACCGGAGTTCCTTGTCTGCTGGCCACGCCGCAGCCGGTGCAGTTGGTATCGATGGCGCCGGCCCCCGGGGAAACCGAAAAGCTCGTGCTGCCCGGATCCGCGGTGACCATCCCGCCCGCGCACCCGGCAACCGCCAGCAGCAGGGCCGGCAGGAAAAAGGCAGCCACTCGAAGCGGCCATTGGCTCACCGGTCCGGAGTGCACACACCTCTGTGCAGATCTGCGCACAAAGCGACCGGGGCCCGCTGAGATTTGTCCGCAGTCCAGCAAAACTTTGAGATTCCTCAATGCGCGAAGCGCTTTCTGTAGTTTAGATGCCTCGTCAGGTTTCCACACCTTTAATTATCAGACACCAAGTTTGCCGAAACGGAACGGCCAGAGCTGTTGTTCCTAGATGAATTTCCTCCCCTGCCCTCGCCCGATACCCACCTCAAGGTGACCGCCCGGGTAAACTTGGCGGTTGCCTGGCCTGTCTGTACCCCAGCTGGGGCGAAATCGCGAGAGCAGGCGGAGCGCTCGGGCTTCAGGCTGGAATTGCGGCAGGAACGAAGCCGCAGGCGCCACGGAAGCTCGGTTGTGCCGTACGCGATGGGTAAGGGCTTAGGGAGTGCGCTTCACCGGCAATCGCTGTTTCGTGCTAATGATTTGATTATAGGCTAGTTCTGATTGAATCTTCCCAGACTCACCGCATCCCCGGCAAACACCGGCGGCTTCCTTCTTGCCTCCCGATCGAAAACGCCTCGCTCCAGCACCTCGCCGTCCTTTAGGCATCACGCGCGAGGCGTTTCCGATGTTGGCGAACGGTCAACTGTCCTGTAAAGTGGACCGGAATGGATTCTGACTTCACCGGCAGCCTTGAAACCGAGGTCGTGGAGTTGCGCGCCCGTGTTCGCCAGATTGAAGAGGCCCTGCGCAAGCGCGGAGTGGTCCTGGAAGACCGGCCCGTCGCCGAGCCATCGAGCCACCAGGCCGCGCCGGCTCCGCCCGCGCCATCGGATCCGGCCGCGGGAACTCCCCCGCCCCCGGGCCCGCCCATGCAAACTGCCCCGGTCCGGCCCAGGTTCCCTTCCCCGGCCGCACCACCGGCCGCCACCGAAGGCTCACTCGAAAGCCGCATCGGCTCCCAATGGTTCAATCGCATCGGGATTCTCGCCGTGCTCATCGGCATGGCCTGGTTTTTCAAGTTGGCCATCGACAATCATTGGATCGGCCCGCTCGGCCGCGTGCTCATCGGTCTGGCCGCCGGCGCAGGTCTGACCGCCTGGTCCGAGCGGTTCCCCAACCGCGGCTACCGAGCCTTTTCCTATTCGCTCAAAGCAATCGGCAGCGGCATTGTTTATCTCTCACTGTGGGCCGCCTTCTCGCTCTTCCATCTGCTCCCGGCCGGTCGAGCCTTCGCCCTCATGATTCTGGTTACCGCCTTCAACGGCTTCATGGCCTGGATCCAGGATGCCGAACTGCTCGCTCTCTATGCCGTCGTCGGCGGCCTCAGCACGCCGTTGTTGCTCTCGACCGGCGAAAACCACGAAGTCGTCCTGTTCAGCTATCTGCTCCTGATGGACATCGCCGTGCTCGTGCTGGTCGTCCTCCGCCCCTGGTCGCGACTCCTGTTGGCCTCCTTCGCCGGCACCCTCTTCATCGTTACCGGCTGGTGGATCGCATACTTCACTGACCCCCAACGTGCGCGCACAGCGCTGTTTGTCGCCTGCTTCTTCCTCATCTTTGCTCTCGCCCCGCGTTTGGCGCGCATCAGGGATCAAGTCGGAGGCGAGCCTGCGACCGGCCCGCATGGCCGGGACGCTCTCGCTCTGGTTCTTCTCCCAGTCGCCAATGCAGCCTTGGGTTTCATCGCCTTCTACGGACTGCTCGACCGCCCGGAAACACTCTGGGCTGGTCCTTGGATGGCCGTCGCCTTGGCAGCGTTCTATCTTTTGCTGCTGCGTCTGCCCGGGGTGGGACGACTGCGCGCCAGCCCCCTTGTTCTGGACTCGCTGCATCTTGCCGCAGCCGTCGTGTTTCTCACCATCGCCATTCCCATGAAAGCCCAGGGCCGCTGGCTCACCGTCGGCTGGCTGGCGGAGGGCGCAGCGCTCATCTGGGTTGCCATGCGCGTCAGGTCGATTCTGCTGCGCGTGCTGGCGCTGGGCTGCCTTGCCCTCGGCCTGGTCGCGTTGGTCGCCGTCAACCCGCCAGCTTCGCCAACTCTTGTCCTCAACCAGCGCTTCCTCACCTGGTCGGTAGCCATCGCCGTCTTTGCCTTGGTCGCCTTTCTGGCCAACCGCGCCACAACCGAGCCGGACCCAGAGCTGGGTCCGGCCCAGTCGAGGGAAAAAACGCGAGGCTGGCAGACTTTGGCCGCCCTCGCGGCTCTCGCTGTCAATACGCTCATCCTGATCGCCATCAGCCTGGAGATCAGCAGCTTCTGGTCGGTGCGCCGCTCGGCCATCGGCCCGTCTGACGGCGATTGGAGCCGCCCGTACGAACTGCACAGAATGTACGCACAGTTTTCTTATTCCGCGTGGTTCATGTTGTTCGGAGCCATCCTCCTGGCCGGCGGCTTCGCTCGCCGCTCGCCGTTTCTGCGCTGGCAGGGCCTTATCCTACTCGCCGTTTCCGTTGGCAAGGTCTTCCTCGTCGACATCAGCGCCCTCAGCCAGGGCTACCGCATCCTCAGCTTCCTCGGCCTGGGGGCACTGTTGCTGGCCGTCAGCTTCGTCTACCAGCGCGACTGGCTCAGCCTGCGCTGCCGAGGGCAGGCTGACGCAGAGCCCGTCCAAGCCGGCGCGGAAGCTCACCAAGGCCAGGCGGAATGAGGACCGCCGCGCCTTTTCTCCTGTTCCTCCTGCTGGGGGCCTCTCCCGAGACTCGCTATTTCCAATCCCAGCGTCAGGTCGAAAACCTGCCCAGTCATCCGGGCCAGGCCTGTCTGGCGCTCGAGGAGGGAATCTTTGCCCAGGCCGCGCCCGCCCTGGCCGATCTGCGCCTCTACCGCGACGGCAAAGAAACACCCTACATTACGCGCCTCGCCGAGCCGTCTCTGGCCCCGCAAGGCGAGATCGATCCTCTCAACAAAGGCTTGCGCGGCGGCCAGACTGTCTTTGACGCCGATCTTCCCGACGGCCACTACCTTGATCTCGAGCTTGAGGTCAGCGCCCGCAACTTCATTGCAACCGTCGAAGTCTCCGGCAGCCAAACCCAGTCCCGAACGGTGCCTACAAGACTCGGCTCCTACACCATCTTCGATCTCACCAGGCAGCGGCTCGGCCGCAGCACCGTCCTGCATCTTCCCGAGTCCGACTTCAAATACCTGCATTTCAGGATCATCGGACCGCTAGGGCCGGAACAGATCAACGGCCTTTCCGTTCTACGCCTGCCCGAAAGCCAGCCTCGCTACACGACCCTTGCAGAAACCGCGAAAGTCAGCGAGCGGAATCATGATACCGTCGTCGAATTCATCGTCCCGCCGCATGTTCCCGTCGATCGGGTCGTCCTCCGCGCCGGCCCGCAACCGTCCCTGTTCAGTCGCGATGCCTTCCTTCGCGTTGAGCCCGCGCCGGCGTCGCCAACCGATCCCCAGCCTTATCCCGAGACGGCTCGAGCCAAGGGCAATCTGCTCCGCATCCACACCCTGGAAAACGGACATCGCATCGACGAAGAACATCTCACCCTCGACGCGCCCGCAGCGGACTTTGACCGGCCCGCGAAGTGGACCATCACCATTGACAACGGCGACGATCCGCCGCTCGAGGTCGAATCCGTTCGCCTGCAGATGGTCGAGCGCGATCTCTGCTTTGAAGCCGCCGGCAACGGCCACTACACGCTCTACTATGGTGACCGGGCCCTGGCCGCCCCGCGCTACGACTACCGCACGCTGTTCGCCCTCCAGGCCGACGCTGCCAGCGTCGTCGCCGGCCGGGAAACCGCCAACACCGCCTATCAGCCGCGCCCCGATGAACGCGCCTTTACCGAGCGCCATCCGGCCCTGCTGTGGATCGCGCTGGTGCTGGTGATCGGGCTGCTCGGCGGCATTGCTCTCCTCAGCCTGAAAAAGTCCCCCACCGCTCCGCCCGCATGAAAGTGATGGAGGTGGGAACAAGCTCTATACTGTTCGAAGACTCAGCGCTTTAGGCCTGCGTCCGAAGGTCATCGCTCGAGCGACTCTTGACTCGATGGCCTAGTGAAGGCAGCTCCCCCTTGAAGAACGAAGAACTCATTTTTGTCACCGGCGCAACCGGCTTTCTGGGGGCGCGTCTGGTGCGCGAACTGCTCGGTCGACAGCCCAACGCCGTGCTGGCACTGCTCATTCGTCCCGGCCGCCAATCCATCCAGCAGCGCCTGGACGATCTGGTCCCCGCCCCGGAGCGCCATCGCGTCCATGCCTACGCCGGAGACGTCAGCCAGCCCAATCTCGGCCTGGATGACCCCACCGCAAAACAGCTCGGCCGTGAGATCACCCGCGTCATTCACTCCGCTGCCACGGTGCGATTCGATCACACGCTGGCCGAAGCGCGCAGCATCAACGTCGAAGGCACGCTCCGCGTCCTTGACTTCGCCGCCCGAGCCCCCGGGTTACGCAGCCTGGCCTACGTCGGCACTGCCTACGTCGCCGGCGAACGTTCGGACCTGGTGCTGGAAAGCGAACTGGGGGTCGGGCAACGTTATCGCAACACCTACGAGCAGACCAAAGCCGAAGCCGAAGCCTTGGTCCGCTCGCGTCTCAAAACCCTCCCTGGAGTCATCCTTCGTCCCAGCATCATCGTTGGCGATTCGAAAACCGGCGTCACCTCCAGTTTCAAAATGATGTACTGGCCGCTGAAGATTTACGCGCGTGGCCTGTGGCGCACCGTGCCCGGCTATGCCGATGCAGTACTGGACATTGTGCCCGTCGATTACGTCGCCGCCACCGTAGCCCGCCTCACCTTCGACCAGTCCGCACATGGCTCCGTCGTTCATCTTTGTGCCGGCCCCCGCGGCAGCGCCACCATCGGGCAAATTGCCCGTCGCGCGGCGGAATACTTTGACGCCCCGGAAGTCCGCTACGTCGATCCAAAATTCTTTTTCGCCGCCGTGCGTCCACTGCTCTTCATGGGGCTGTGGGGCCGCAAGCGTCGCGTGTTGCGCGATGGCCGCGCCTATCGCGACTACTTCACCATGCGCATGCAGTTTGACACCAGCAACGCCGATCGCCTGCTTGCCAATTCGGGCATCTCCGCGCCGCCTGTGCTCGAATACCTCGACCGCCTTTTCAACTATTGCGTAGCCAGCGACTGGGGCCGCAAACCCGTTCCCGCCGAATGAATCTCGTCAGTCGCTATCGCCTCTCGCGGGACCGCTCCGTCACCGTCGCCAATCTCGTGGATGAACTGCTTGGCCGCCAGGGAAACTACGAAATCTCGGTGGAGGAGACCGGCCCGCGCCATCTCGCCGATCTCCACGCCGACGTCGGCGCCCTCGATACCTTTCTTCGTCGCGACGCTCGGCTCAGTCCCGGCCAGCCGGTCGCCATCTATCGCACCAACACCCGCCACTGCTTGGTCTGGTTTCTGGCCATCATCCGCGCCGGCGGCATCGCCGTTCCGCTCAATCCCATGCTCACCCTGTCTGAAGTCAGCCGCATTCTATCCACCAGCGGCACGGAAATTCTGGTCACCGATAAAGCCGTCTTCGAACGCAACATCGCCGACCGTGCCTCGCTCCCCATTCGTACCTGGATCCAATCGGACGATGAGCCGGAAACCCTGGCGGGATTTCTTCGCCCCCAGCCCACCGCTGAGTGCTTTCCGCCCAGCGCCATCGATCCATCCGCAACCGTGGCCGTCTTTCATACCTCCGGCACCAGCGGCTTTCCCAAAGGCGTCGCGCTTTCCAGCCGCGCCCTGCTCGGCGGCCGCGCTTCGACGGCCATCGCCGGTGTGTTCCTCGGCCCCAAAGACCTCGCGCTCGTCGCGCTTCCATGGTCGCACATCATGGCCGTCAGCATCGCGCTCTACGGGCTCATGGCTGGCATTCGCGGCTGTTTGCTCGATCACTTCGATGTGGCCCGCGTGCTCGATGTGGTCGAGCGCTTTGGTGTCACCGCCGTCGTCGGCGTGCCCACCATGTTCGCCCGCCTGGTGAACAGCAATCCTGATCCCCGGCGTCTCAGCACCGTGCGCGTATGGCTGTCGGCCAGCGACCACCTGCCGTCCGAAGTCCGCCTGCGCATGCGCCAGTTCGGTGCCCTGGTGCGCTTGCCCTTCGGCCGTCGCATTCCTCCCGTTCTCGTCAACGGATACGGCATGGTCGAGCTCGGCGGCCTGGCCATGATGGGCATCGAGTTTTCTTTCCTGCCGGGCAGCGGCGACCTGTGCTTCGCCGTGCCGCCCTTCCATATTCGCGTGGCCGACGAGGCGGGCCGCGCCGTCCGCGCCGGCCAGACCGGCGAGTGCCAGATCCGCCGCCGAGGCCTCGCTCCGCATTACTGGAAAGACGGAGTCGATCAAAACAGAACCGATGCTCCGAAAAACACCACCAGCGACGAGGCCCACACCTTGCTCACTGCCGACGGCTGGCTCCGCACCGGCGACCTGGCCACGCGCAATCGTTTCGGTCTGGTTCGTCTCGTCGGCCGCATGAAAGATGTCATCAAGTCCGGCGGCTATTCGGTCTATGTCCGCGAGCTTGAAGAAGCCATTGCCGCGCACCCCGCCGTGGCCCGTGCCGCCGCTTTCGGATTGCCCCATAAAGAGAAGGGCGAAACCCCCGCCGCCGCAGTCGAGCTGCATCCGGGCGCCGAGATTGGCGAAAACGAGCTCCTCGACTGGTGCCGGCAAAACCTGGCTGCCTACAAGGCCCCGCGGCAGATCTGGATTCTGGCGCCCGGCGGCCTGCCCCAGAATCACACCGGCAAAGTCCTGCGCCGCGTCCTCCGCGATCAGTTCTCGGATAGATCAGATTGAGTCCACATCCGTTGCGCAGTGCACCCGGCGGAATAGCTTCACTTCCGGTTTCGTCAGTTCACCGTCAAGGAGAAAGTGGCCGTATGCACCAGCGATCCTGAAGTGGCTGTAACCGTAACCGTCGAAATAACCGGTGGTGGCTTGGACGACCCGCTCCCCGAAGACCCGCCGCCGCATCCGCTCAGTAAGCCGAACCCAGCCATGCTCACTCCCAGCAGGAACATGAACTGCAGGCTTCCTCTCTTCCTGAAGCCGATCAAGCAGAGCGCCCCAGCCAGCGCCACTGCCGGAAACAGCGGTTGCCGATACCTGTGCAGACTTGCAGACGTCGCCGCTGTCGTCACCGTCAGTGTCGTCGTCACCGCCGCCTGACCAGACGGCGTCACCGTCGCCGGAGAAAAGCTGCACGCGCCTCCTGCGGGAAGCCCTGAACACGCAAACGAAACCGCGGAAGCAAACGACCCCTGCGGCGAAATCGACATCGTCGCCGTCCCGCTGCTCCCCGCGGTGACGGTCATCGTTGCCGGCGCCGCCGTGACAGAAAAGTCTGCCGGGACATTAATGACATACGCCGCGCTGGCGAATGACGCAGAGGGGAGCGCCAGCGCAGCTTCCGGCGAAGTGGCTTGGCGACCACAACGCTCCACCCCAGAGCTTCTTGCGGATCGTTGGTTACTTTTTCTGGCGAATCATGCGGCTTGACACGGCGCGGCCTGCCACGGGGATCACCGGCAAAAAAAACCGCGGCCAGTCGAGATGCATCAAGCGCGCTCATTCGAGCGGCCGCAATTTGCATCAGTGATTTACGCCTTTGCGCGGCGAAGCCAGGACCTCGTCTTATCCCACCGTCAACACCAGCTTGCCGAAGTGCGAGCCCTCCTCCATCCGCGCCAGCGCTTCGCGCGCCTGCGACCAATGGAAATTCTCGCCCACCGGACGCAGCACCGCCAGCGCAATGGCCTTGTTCAGATCCTGGAAGTCCCTGCGCGAGCCGACATACATTCCCTGCATCCGGATCTGCTTATGCAGGATGGTGGTGACCGGGAAGGCGGTCGGATCGGCGGCGCCGGTCAACACCCCCACCTGGGCAATCGCGCCTCCAATGCGCGCTGCGCTCAGGGAACGCGGCAGCGTGGCCAGCCCGCCCACCTCGACCACCAGATCAACCCCCCGCCCCCCGGTTTGATCCAACGCCCAACGATCCCACTCCGGGCTGTCCTTGTAGTTCAACCCCGCATCCAGGCCCAGTGAGTAGGCTCGCTCCAGCTTTTCCTGGCTGCTGGAGATTCCCAGCACCCGCGCTCCCCTCAGCCGCGCCAGTTGCAAGGCAAAAATTGCCACCCCGCCCGTGCCCTGAATCAAAACCGTCCCGCCCGGCTTCAAATCGCCCACTGAGAGAGCATTCCATGCCGTGACCGCCGCGCAGGGCAGTGTAGCGGCCTCCTGAAAGCTGAGGTGCTCGGGCAAAGCCACCAGGCCGGTCTCCTTCAGCACCACATATTCGGCCAGCATGCCATCAATATCCCCGCCCAGCGCTCCGCGGGATTTCTCCGCCGTCGGTGGGCCGTCGATCCAGTTCTGCATGAAGATGGCAGCCACCCGGTCGCCTTTCTTCCATTCGGTCACCCCTTCGCCAACCGCCACGACCTCGCCCGCGCCGTCGGAAACCGGAATGCGCGGTAGCTTCAGTTTGGGGTTATAGACGCCCTTGACCACCAGCAGATCGCGAAAGTTGAAAGAAATAGCGCGCACCTGGACGAGTACCTCTCCGGCCCCCGGCGTGGGGGTCGGGCGCTCCACAAACTCTAAAGAATCAACGCCAAACGATGAAATCTGCCATATGCGCATAGACCGTTTTCCCACCTTGGTAATCGACCAGATTGAATTCCGTGCGCTGCATTTTGAGCAACGCCCCTTAGAATGAAGATATGGCTCGTGGTTGGGAAAGTAAATCCGTGGAGGAGCAGATGGCAAATGCACTGCAGCAACCGGAGGTCAACGCCGGAAATGAGTTCGTGAGCGAAGACCAGCGGCGCGCGGCCGATCAGGTGCGCACCGTCAAGGAACGGCAGAAGCAGGCGCTCAACCTGCAGCGCGAAAACATCCTTTCGCAGCGGACATCAAGTCCGGCACGGCGCGCTGCTCTGGAAGCTGCGCTGGCGCAGATTGAGGCGCAAATCGAGGCGATGGGATAATTTGCCCCTGGCCCCCCTGGGCAGACGCCCGCCTGTCCGGTCAGCTCTCGCGGTGAAACAGCAGTGAGTTGGCCTGGTGAATCGAAGTCATGCTGACGCGCGCAATGTTCACGTGTGCCGGCCTTCCCGCAGCCCATACAATGGCATCGGCAACGTCCTCGGGCGTGAGCGGCGTCAGTCCCTGGTACACTTTGGCGGCGCGCTCCTGGTCGCCGTGAAAGCGTACCAGACTGAAGTCGGTTTCCACCATCCCCGGGTCAATGCTCGTCACCCGCACTGCGGTCCCCAGCAGATCCTCGCGCAGCCCGTCGTTGATGGCCCGCTCGGCCGCCTTGCTCGCGCAGTACACTGCGCCGTTGGGATAGGTGATATCCCCAGCCGTTGAGCCGAGATTGACGATGTGCCCGCGCCCCCGTGCCACCATCCCCGGAACCACCGCCCGCGAAACGTAGAGCAGCCCCTTCACGTTGGTGTCGATCATCTGGTCCCAGTCATCAATCTTGCCTGCATAGAGCTTATCCAGCCCGCGGCTGAGCCCGGCGTTGTTGACCAGTACTTCAATCTCTGCCCAGGCCGGCGGCAGGCTATCGATGGCGCCCTGAACCGCGCTGTGACGGCGGACATCCAGTTCAAACGAGTGAACCGCGGCCGCGCCCCGTTCGAGCACCAGCTGCGCCACTTCGGCCAGTTTCTCGCTCCGCCGCGCAGCCAATAACAGCTTGGCTCCTTCGGCGGCAAAAGCCAAGGCTGTAGCCGCGCCAATTCCCGCGCTGGCCCCGGTAATGAAGACAATTTTCCCCTTCAGGCTCATGCTTCTATCTTAGTGTGAATCTCAAGGGCGGCGCCATTGAAGCGCGGTCCTGAGGCGCGGTCCTCCCGATCATCGGGAGCTCATGCCGCGCCGCTCGGCCATGCGGTACTGGCCCACGGCCCAGTCCTCTGCGCCCAATCCGGACTGTTGAGCCTCCCGAAAAACATTCGTCAGGGTGTCGGCCAGGCTCAGCGCAGTGCCCCGTCCCGCGGCGGCTTC
>DATDLS010000451.1:0-12060 GCA_036519195.1 Occallatibacter sp.
TGACTTGGCTTCGATGGCTGCCATCATACGCCGCCTCCGCTCGTCCAGAAGGGGCCACATAGCGCGAAACTTTGTACTTAACTCGGCGAGAGTGTTCACATCTAAGAGAATAACGTCAAAAGGCAAAAATAGAACACTCAACTACATTGGCTCTACTAACTGTGACTAATAACTAAATTGATCACTTAATTTATGTCCGGATACTAACATTTCGCAAACCCCGAAAGAATAAGTCGAACAACGAAGCACTGAAAGCGGGCCTGACAGGCTGTTGATCAGACCTAACGAGAATACTTATGAGGCCCAGCTTTTCTCCGGTCCACGATTGAGCTCGGGTGAAAGTTCTCGTGGTGTTCAAAGCAGGCTTCGGTCGGCAATGGTCCGAATGAGAGAAATCGGACCGAACCGGCTCAAGGTTCCCATGCTTGGAGCTGCACAACTCATCGATCAAGGAGAGTTCCGCTGATCGATCACCTCGCTTACGAAATACGCGGGGCGGGGAAAGGAGAATCAAGAGAATTTGCGGCTTTGCCAGAGGCCGGCGGGGGAAGATAACTGTCCACGATGTGGTATATACCGGAAAAATCCTCTTGACAGGATGCGGAAGTCGGCTTCCTATAAGTGCACGCCTTGCAATGTTCCTTTCGAGTGAGTGCAGTTAAAGCACGCGGAACGTTTCCACCATTTGTATTCAATTCATGGAGGTCTTATGACTCAACGAGTCATCGGGGGAGCTCTCGCTCTATTGGTGGTGTTGTTTGGGGGACTTCCTCGCGCGAAGGGGCAGACCTCATCGACGGGGCAGATCGTCGGCGAGGTAACCGACCCCACAGGCGCAGTCATACCGGGCGCGAAAGTCACTGTGCGCGAGCCCGCCACTGGCATGACCCGAGCCGCCGACGCTAATTCCGTGGGGCGGTATACCGTGCCGCTCCTGTCGCCCGGGACCTACGAGGTCACCGTGACCTTGACCGGATTCCGGACGTTTACCGACACCAATGTCGCCGTCAACGCTGCTACCTCGACGACCGTCAATGCCCAACTCCCACTGGGTGTGGCCACGCAGCAAGTCATCGTGGCGACGGGCGCGGAGATGTTGCAAACCGAGGACTCGGCCATCGGCAACACCATCAATCAAACCTCCATTCTCGCCTTGCCGCTGGTCAACCGGAACTACACCCAGATTCTGCAATTGAATGCGGGAATCTCGAGCTCACTTCCGAACGCGGCCGGACTGGGGACGAACACGGTGGACGTGAACGCAAACGGCGGCATGGTCACCAATAACAGCTATGAAATGAACGGCCTGGACGTCACCAACATTCAGAAGGGCCAGACCGGAGGGGTGCTCTCGGAGGGCAACATCTCGATCCCCAGCCCGGACGCCATCGAGGAGTTCCGGGTGCAGACCAGCCAGTACGATGCCTCCTATGGGAACGGCTCGGGCGCCAACGTGGACGTCATCACCAAGTCGGGCACAAACCGGTTCCACGGCGATGTGTTCGAGTTCAATCGCAACAACGTGTTCAATGCCAACGACTACTTCCTGAAAAGTGTGGGCGAGGTCCGGCCGGAGCTCAAGCAGAACCAGTTTGGCGGAACTATCGGCGGGCCCATCCTGCAGGACAAGCTGTTCTTCTTCGCCTCCTATCAAGGCACGCGTCAGGTTGACGGCGAAGGGGCCAGCTCGGTGCGCGGCGTCGTTCTGCCGCTGCTCGGCAACACTGCCGCCAGCCGCACTGCGGCGGCGCTGGGCGCCGAGTTTGCCGGCGAGACGGGCCAGCATGGCACTACCGCGATTGCCGCTGACGGCTCCAATATCAACCCGGTTGCGCTGGCGTTGTTGAATTACCAGCTGCCCAACGGGCAGTTTCTGATCCCGGCGCCGCAGACCATCACCAACGCGAGCAATCTGAATGACGGTGGCCTTTCCGCTTTCAGCATTCCCTCCACCTACAGTGAAGACCAGGGCATGCTCAACCTAGACTGGACGCCGACGTCCAAGCAACATTGGGCGGCAAAGTACTTCTTGACGCACACGCCGGAAGGCCTCGCCTTTTCCAGCTACAGCGGAAGCACGGAACTGCCGGGCGCGCCCGTAAATGCCCTGTATATTAACGACAACGCCTCGCTGAAGTACACCTACATCTTTGGCCCCCACCTGGTCAACGAAGTCACGGCGGGCCAGTTCCGGATCTACGGAAATATCAGTAGCGGGTTCTCGCAGACGCCCGCGCAAATCGGCATGACCGGGGATTGCGACGACCCGCAAACGCCGACGATCGCTGACGACTCCTTCAGTTTGGGCGGTTCGCTCGATGACACCCAATGGTCGGATGTGAAGAACTACAGCGTAGCCGATCAACTCTCCTATTTGCGTGGCAAGCACAGCTTACAGTTGGGCTTCACGTTCCAAGCCTACAGGTATCCCTTCAATTTTGTTGGCTCGGACCGCGGGACGGTGTCCTTCTACAGCTTCTCGGATTTCCTGCTCGGCGTGAATGCGGCGGCCAATGGCAGCTCCGTGGGTGACAGCAGCATCAGCTCCACCAGCGCCTTGTGCGGCATTTCCTTACAGAAGAACCGGGACGATTATGCCGCCACCTATGTTCAGGACAACTGGACCCTCACCCCGCATCTGACCCTGAACCTCGGTCTGCGCTGGGAAATTTTCGGACAGTCGTCTTCCGATTACGGCCAGTTGGCCAACGTCTGGCCCTCGCTGATCAACAATGCGGCCGCGGTGAGTGGCAGCACTCTCTCCGGATGGGTGGTGCCCCACAACTACCCCGGCGTGCTTCCAACCGGCGTGCTCCGCAACAACAACAACACCTTTGCCGGCAACGGCGCGAGCGTTGCCAACCTCGGTCCCCGGCTGGGCTTTTCCTGGAATCCCGGCTTCGCGCAAAAGCTGGTGCTGCGCGGCGGCTTCGGTGTGTACTTCGCCCGTACCTCCGTCAGCGACGCTTTACAGACCGAGAGCGACATGCCCTTCGGCCAACGCGTGAACAACTCCGGTTCCATAGCAGGCGGGGCCACCTTCCAGCAACCGTTTTGCTGCAATGCACCGCCGAACTTGGTGAGCGATTACCCGATTTGGCAGCCGCTCACGTATCAAAGCACTGCTTCGCCCGCCATCATCCAGCCCAACTGGACGCCGCCGCGCGAGGAGCAATATAGCCTGAACGTGCAGTACGCCATCGCCCCCTCGATGATGGTGGAAGTCGGCTACGTGGGCAATCATGAGGCCAATATCGAGGGTGATCTCAACATCGACCAGTCGACCCTAACGCTGAACCCGGCGCTCAATGGCGTGGTGGCCTTCACTGGCCCGACCACGGCTAACTTACAGGCCCGCCGGCCCTACCTGGGCTACAGCGCCCTGACCCAGTACGCGGAATTCGGCATCGCCAATTACAACTCCCTGCAGGTCACGCTCAAAAAGCGCCTCAGCAAAGGGATTCAGTTTGGCGTGGCCTACTCGTTCTCAAAGGCGCTGTCGGATGTGACCGGCAACGGTACGTTCGCGGGTGGCCCCGGCGGCTTGTCCGGCGATAACAGCGATCCCATGCAGGCCTACGGTCCAACCGGCTTCAATATTCCGCAGCGGCTGGTTGCAAACTTCGTGTGGGATTTGCCGTCGCCGGGCAAGAATAACGCTTTCGCGCACGCCCTCGCCGGTGGCTGGGAGGCTTCCGGCGTGTTATCGTTCCAGGATGGGTTCCCGGTCACCTTCACCAACAGTTTAATCACGAGCATCTACGGTGGCACCTCCCGCGCCGAATGGTGCCCGGGGGCCTACAGCAGCGGCAATTACGGCACTCTGGTCACGCCGGGTCCGACCAAGAACAAGCTCAAAGACTACTTCAGTAGCAGCTCGATTTCCTGCCTGCCGCAGGCGATTGGCAACGCCTATGGCTGGGGCAATACCGGCGTAGGCATTGCCTACGGACCCGGGGAGCGCGATGCCGACTTGGCGGTCAAGAAGGACATCTATATCTTCGGTGAGCGCCGCGACGACATCCAGATACGTGGCGAGTTCTACAATGCCTTCAACTGGCCGAACTTCAGTGCTCCGGGCACCAACGTGGGCAGCCCCGGCACCTTCGGCGTGATCACCTCGACGTCGCTGAACCCACGCATCATCCAACTGGGAATGAAATTCGCCTTCTAACCTCGAAGAGAAGTTCCTGCGCGATCCTGCCGGGGTTTCTCGCGATCGAGTAGCACTGATGGGAGAACTGGCGCGAGAAATCTCCGACTGAGCGGCCTTGCAACCCGAGCATGGATGTACCCCCCGGTCTCGAATTTCGGGCAGATTCGATCGACAACCGACAGGACAGGACGAATATTGCAACTGGGAGCGAAGCTTCGTTTTTAGACAGCCACACGGCTACCGACCCCATGCCCTCGAACCTCAGGTAATCGAGGCAGCATTTTTTTGGCGTATACGGAGAGGACAATGAGAAGATGCAAGTTCTGGAATCGGTTCAGCCTGATTGTGCCTGCGCTCATCGTTGTTAGCATTGCGGTCGTTGCCGCCCCTACCCCCCCGACCGGCCAGACCACCCCTACCGATCCAACCTACACCGGTGAGAAGGAGGGCAATTTTGTCATTCAGAACTACCGCTTTCAGTCGGGTGAAACTCTGCCGTCGCTGCGCATTCACTACACCACTCTCGGCACGCCACGGCGGGACGCTTCAGGTCGCGTCACCAATGCAGTCTTGATGATGCACGGCACGGGCGGGTCCGGGCGGGGTTTTCTGCGCGCGCAGTTCGGAGGGGTTCTGTTCGGCTCCGGCGAGCTGCTCGATGCCGCACGCTATTACATTATTCTTCCCGACGACATCGGTCACGGTCAATCGAGTAAGCCAAGCGACGGCCTCAAGGCTAGCTTTCCCCGCTACGCTTATACCGATATGGTGCAGGCGGAACACGAGCTCGTGACGAAGGAGCTTGGCGTTAATCACCTTCGCCTGGTGAGTGGTACTTCGATGGGCTGCATGCACTCGTGGATGTGGGTGGAGATGTACCCCACTTTCGTGGACGGGGCGCTTCCGCTGGCCTGTTTGCCCGAGCCAATCGCTGGGCGTAACCGCATCATTCGGGACATGATCACCGACGCGATTCGTGGCGAGCCGGGATACGACGGCGGCAACTACACCACCGAGCCGAACGGACTGCTGATCGGCGAGGAGTTCGAATGGATTATGACCAGCGCCCCCCGGTGGTGGCTCCATGAGGCCCCCACCGGTGCTGCCTCCGATGCCATGCTGGCCAAATTCCGGGCCGGCGTGCTTGCCCGCATGGACGCCAGTCACGGCCCAGCCCGCTTGGATGCCAACGACGTAATTTATCAGTTTGAGGCTTCGCGCGACTACGATCCGGCTCCGCTGCTCGGTACAATACGGGCGCAGGTGTTGGCGATCAACTCGGCTGACGATTTTGTGAATCCGCCCGACCTCGACATCATGTCGGGCGACATCCGCCGAGTGCCTCACGGCCGCTATGTGTTGTTGCCCGTCACCGATCAGACCCGCGGCCATGGCACGCATAGCCTACCGGCCATCTGGAAAGGCTATCTTGCCCAACTGCTCGCATCGCTGCCGCCCGAGACCTAATCCGACGGGCACCGGTACAGCAGCCGGAATCTTCCGCCGTCACACAGTTGACAGGCAGCTTTGTTCCTGCAACTGTGCAAGTGGGCCGCGCGCAGCATGACTTTAGGCGCGACGCGGCTCGCGCGACCACCGAGCCCCGATTGATTCGGCTCGAACCACGAACGTGTCCATCTGCTGAACTGAATCGCCAGGAAGAGTTCTTCCGGCGTTTGCGTTTGCTCGGTCCTGCGCCGAAGGCTTCCACTTCGAGCCTTCTGTGCCATCTCACTGCTAGATTTTATGTATGGAGGAATCATGTTGAAGCCGCACCTGTTGCTTGCGATCGGTTTGATTGTCTTTGCTGGCGTTTATGGGGTTCGAGCCCAGGACTTGGACTTCAAGTCCACTGGCGCACCTCTCAAAGCTGCTCCTGTCGATCGAGAGATTGCCTCGGCGCTTAGCAAGGTCTCGGCGGAGAAAATTCATCAGAACATCGAGACTTTAGTCAATTTCAAGAACCGCATGGCCACGAGCAGTATGGACACTGACCTTCCACCAGGCACTGGTATCCTCGCTGCGGCAGCGTACATCAAGGGGCAATTCGAGGCCATCTCCAAGGATTGCGGCGGCTGCCTCGAGGTGAAGGAAGACACTTTTATCCAGCCCGCTACGGATTCGCCGGGTTCGCGCATCGCCCAAGACACAAAGTTGATCAACGTCTATGCCATCCTGAAAGGCACCGATCCAGCGCAGGCCCAGCGCATGTATCTCGTGACTGGGCACTACGATACGCGTGTTACAAACATGAACGACACGCATGATTTTGCACCCGGCGCCAACGATGACACGAGCGGAACCGCCGTCAGCATGGAATGCGCCCGCGTTCTGAGCAAGCACAAATTTCCGGCCACAATCGTCTTTGCTGCCGTTGACGCAGAAGAAGAGGGACTCTTTGGAAGTGCGCATCTGGCAAAGCTCGCCAAGGACGAAGGCTGGGACCTTGAGGGTGTTCTGAATAACGACATCGTGGGCGGCAATACGACCCCGGGAGAGACCCATCAGAGCAAGACGCTGGTGCGTGTCTTTTCTGAGAGCGTTCCCCAAAACGCTACCGTGGAAGAGATGCGCCGCCTAATTCTTTATGGGAACGAGGACGATAGCCCTTCGCGTGAGCTTGCACGTGAGATTCTCGACGTGGCGAGAGGTTACTTTCCACAGGCCTCAGGTACGATTTCACCCACTTCGCTCAAACCGGTGATGGAGATGCGTCTTGACCGCTATGGCCGCGGAGGCGATCATCGCTCGTTCAACGAGCAGGGCTTCTCGGCAGTTCGTTTCACCGAATGGCGCGAAGATTACCATCACCAGCATCAGGATGTGCGCGTCGAAAACGAAATTCAATACGGCGATCTGCTGCAATTTGACGATTTCAACTATATTGCCAAAGTTGCCCGGCTCAATGCAGCCACACTGGCTACGATGGCCAGTGCTCCAGGAAGTCCAAAAGCTGTGACGATGGCGGGGCGCAGTCAGGGCAACGATTCGGTGATAAAATTTACCGCTCCGGAGGGCGCTCCCGCCGGCGCTTGGTATCAGGTGGTGTGGCGCGAGACGGATGCCTCCGACTGGCAGTATGGCGCGAATGCGTCAAACTATAACGACACGATCGAAGGCACCACGCATACGATCACCGTCCCAATCTCCAAGGACAATGTCTACTTCGGCATTCGATCCTGTGATAGCAAGGGAAATTGCAGCACAGCGGTTGCGCCAGCCCCCGAGATCCCGTCACGCAACGGCCCTCGGCCAGGAACTCCGCGATCATAGCGTTTCCGCGTCTTGGTGGTCCTTCAGAACGGAGAAGACGCTCTCCTCATTAAACGAGCGTGCCTGGCACTAGGTGGCGGCGGCGGCCGCCATCGGGCTGGACTTCGTACCAACGGTACTCCCATGCCTTCCGGCCTCCGGCTCGCTCCACAAGCTGGAGACGGCTTTGTGGAAATCGTGAACGTCTCATTTGCTCTCCAATTCAAGGGCGGTGAGACGGCAATGATAGCTGTTATCAGCCTGCAGTGCCTGGGCGTCGTCGTCGAGACCGTCGTGACACTCGACGGGATGAGCGAAAAGTTCCGAAGCACGATAGCGCCAGAGCTCGACGACTCGGACACCAGACGATGCCATTGCGTGCATATCGCTGAAGAGTTTTAGAGTGAACCTTGACGAGAGCCGCTGCCTGCTCGCTGTCCAGCAGCCGCTCAATCTGATATCCGGGGAATGTCAGCTCAATTCCTCAAAAACGCTTCCCAATCAGGACGGAGAACGGAGTGGTGGCCGATATCAAGCAGTCCTCCTTGCGGGAACTACCAGCACCTACGATGTATGTTCCGTACACCCAGAATGAAATCCAAGTGCGGCCGTCGATGCAGACGATGCAGGTATGCCGTCCGCACAAAGGCCGATCCTGCCTTTGTGCGGAATTCCTTGCGTGACGCAGCTCATGCAGTGGACTCTGAGCTGCCCGTAATAAACTTCTCAACGCTATCTACGTTTCTTTGCGGCCCACCGAACAGGTGGAACTACTTCGCTAGCCCATCCAGTGCCAGATTCAGGTCGAGCACGTTGACCCGCGGTTCCCCCAGCAGCCCGAATTGCCGCTTGGTCGTATTCGCCTCAATCAACTGTCGCACCCGCTCTTCAGAAATCCCGCGCGCCTGGGCCACGCGCGGCGCCTCAAAGAACGCAGCGTCCGGTGTAATGTCCGGATCGAGCCCCGATCCGGAAGCCGTGACCAGGTCAATCGGCACCGGCTTGCCGGGATTCTCCTTCGCGAGCTTGTCGATCGAGCCCTGAATGCGAACCACCAGCGCTTTGTTCGATTGCGCCAGGTTCGAACCGCCCGAAGAGGTCGCATCATATCCGCTGCCGGCCAGGGATGGCCGCGGATGAAAGTACTTGTCCGCCGTGAAGCTCTGCGCCAGCAGCTCCGAGCCGATCACCTGCCCATCCCTGAGAATCAAACTGCCCGCCGCCTTGCGCGGAAACAGCGTGCCCGCTATGCCGGTCACCAGCAGAGGATAACCGAGTCCCAGCAGCAGCGTGGTGACCACAGTGAAGCGAATCGAAGTTCCCCACACTGAATGCTTGCCTGCTATAGCCTGGGGAACGGAAACAGCAGGGGCCGTTGTCATTGTCGAATGCACAGTAAATCTCCTTGCCAGCTTGCTTTACGCCAGATGCAGCGCGACCAGAAATAAATCGATCGCCTTGATGCCCACGAAGGGCACAATGATGCCGCCCAGTCCATAGATCAATAGGTTGTTGCGCAGCAACACATCGGCTGCCTTGGGCTCGTATTTGACGCCCTTCAGCGCCAGAGGAATCAACGCGACAATAATCAGCGCGTTGAAAATGACAGCAGAAAGAATCGCTGATTGCGGCGTTGCCAGGTGCATCACGTTCAGCGCGTTCAGCACGGGGAAGACTCCGGCAAACATTGCAGGAATGATGGCAAAATACTTGGCTACGTCATTTGAAATCGAAAATGTCGTCAGCGCCCCGCGGGTCATCAGCAACTGCTTGCCGATCTCTACAATCTCAATCAACTTGGTCGGATTCGAGTCCAGATCCACCATATTCCCGGCTTCTTTGGCCGCCTGCGTGCCGGAGTTCATCGCCACGCCAACGTCGGCCTGCGCCAGCGCCGGCGCATCGTTGGTGCCGTCGCCGGTCATCGCGACCAGTTTGCCCTTGCCCTGTTCGCGCTTGATCAGGTCCATCTTGTCCTTGGGCTTGGCCTCGGCCAGAAAATCATCAACCCCCGCCTCGCGCGCAATCACCGCGGCCGTCAGCGGATTGTCGCCGGTAATCATGATCGTGCGAATGCCCATCGCCCGCAGCCGCGCCAGCCGCTCCTTCAGCCCGCCCTTCACAATATCCTTCAGATGAATCACGCCGAGCGCCGTCGCGTTCTCGGCAACCACCAGAGGCGTGCCGCCCATGCGCGCAACCTCTTCGACATGGTCGCGCACCTTCTGCGGCAGCTGTGATCCCTGCTCTTCGAGGAAACGCGAAATCGCATCGACTGATCCTTTGCGAATCAGTGTCCCGGGCAGGTTCACCCCGCTCATTCGGGTCTGTGCCGTGAAGGGAACAAACTCGGCATGAAGCGCCTCCAGGTCGCGTCCCCTGAGCCCATACTTTTCTTTCGCCAGCACTACAATTGATCGCCCCTCCGGCGTCTCATCGGAAAGGGAAGACAGCTGCGCTGCGTTCGCCAGCCGCTCCGCGCTCACATCCGGCGCCGCCAGAAATTCCGTCGCCTGCCGGTTGCCCAGCGTAATCGTGCCTGTCTTATCCAGCAGCAACGTATTCACATCGCCCGCCGCCTCTACTGCGCGCCCGCTCATCGCCAGCACGTTGTATTGCACCAACCTGTCCATGCCGGCAATGCCGATCGCAGAAAGTAAGCCGCCAATCGTCGTCGGAATCAGGCACACCAGCAGCGACACCAGAACAAACACCGTCTGGGGGGCCTTAGAATAAATTGCAAACGGCTGCAGCGTCACCACCGCCAGCAAAAACACAATCGTCAGCCCCGATAAAAGAATGCTCAACGCAATCTCGTTTGGAGTCTTCTGCCGCGTCGCCCCTTCCACCAGCGCAATCATGCGGTCAAGAAATGTCTCGCCGGGATTCGATGTGATGCGCACCCGGATCCAATCCGACAGAACCTTGGTCCCGCCCGTCACCGCCGAGCGATCCCCGCCCGCCTCGCGGATCACCGGAGCCGACTCGCCCGTAATTGCTGACTCATCCACCGAGGCTACGCCTTCGATCACCTCGCCGTCGCCTGCGATATAGTGGTTCGCCTCGACGTAAATCACATCGCCGGAGCGCAACAATCCGCTGGCCACGTCCTCAAAGGTGCCATCGGCCTTGTAGCGCTTGGCAATCGTCTCGCCCTTGGCCTTGCGCAGCGTGTCCGCCTGCGCCTTGCCGCGCCCCTCGGCCATGGCCTCGGCAAAATTCGCAAACAGCACCGTGAACCACAGCCACAGAGTGATCTGCAGATTGAAGCCAAACCCCGGCCGATGGTTGACTATGTTGTCGATGAGAATGAGGCTGGTAAGCACCGAGCCCACCTCGACGACAAACATCACCGGGTTCTTGATCATGCCGCGTGGATCGAGCTTGCGCACCGAGTCCACGAGCGCCTGGCCCATGATGTCGGTATTCCAAAGAGAAGTTTTCTCAGCCATGACAGTCCGTTCCGTCTAGTCCTGACGCGGTTAAAAGAGTTGCCCTGATTTGAGCAGCAAATGTTCCAGAATTGGCCCCAGGCTCAGCGCCGGGAAGAACGTGAGCGCGCCGAGAATGAGAATGACGCCAACCAGCAGCACGGTGAACAGTGAGCCATTCACCGGGAAGGTACCAGGGGAGGGCGGAACGCTTTTCTTCATGGCCAGATTGCCTGCCAGCGCCAGCACCGGAATCTTCATCAGGAAGCGCCCACCGAGCATGGCCCCGCCCAGCACCACGTTGTACCACCAGGTGTTGGCGTTCAGGCCCGCGAAGGCCGAGCCGTTGTTGCCCACAGCCGAAGTGAACGCGTAGAGGATTTCCGTGAGGCCGTGCGGCCCTTGATTGCCGAGCGCGGCGAGGCCGATCGAGGGCGAGAGGACGAAGATTGCCGTGAGGGTAAGAATGATAAGCGGGAAGATGAGCACAAAAAGCATGGACATCTTTATGTCGTACCCTTCGATCTTCTTGCCCAGGTACTCCGGTGTGCGGCCAACCATGAGGCCGGCAATAAAGACTGAGAGAACCACAAAGATCAAAATCCCGAACATGCCCGACCCCACGCCGCCGAAGACCACTTCGCCGAGCATGATGTTGGCCAGCACCACCATTCCGCCCAGAGGAGTGAAACTGTCGTGTGTGCTGCTGGTCGCGCCGCAACTGGCGTCTGTGGTCACGGTGGCGAACAGCGACGATTCAGCGATGCCGTTGCGGACTTCCTTGCCTTCCATATTCCCGCCCGGCGCGGTGGCCGTCGAAGTCTGCGCGGCGCTGTGGATCAGCGGGTGCGGCTGCGACTCGGCCCAGTAGACGGTGGCGAAGCCGGCCGCGAAAAGGATAAACATGGCTGCGAAAACAGCCCACCCATGCCCGCGCGAGCCGGTCATGCGCCCCAGCGTGAACGTCAGGCCAGCGGGAATCACAAAAATGGACAGAATCTGCAGAAAATTCGAAAACGGGGTCGGGTTCTCGAAGGGATGCGCGCTGTTGGCGTTGAAGAAACCGCCCCCGTTGGTGCCCAGCATCTTGATCGCTTCCTGCGAGGCAACCGGTCCCTGAGCGATGGTCTGAACTTGCGCGGGCGTTTCCAGAGGATGCGCCGTGGTGTAGCCGTGCAGGTTTTGCGGCACTCCCTGCGCGACCAGCAGCAGGGCATAAAT
>DATDLS010000452.1:0-3671 GCA_036519195.1 Occallatibacter sp.
GTCCCCTTTTCGAATGGCCATCCTGAAGAAGGCCGCAAGCAGAACGATGGAAACCAGGAGAGCCGTGAGACCGATACGCTCGACTAGATGATCCGACCCATACAGGAAGAGCACGAGTCCAGGAGAGAGCAGGGCGAAGCCAGCAAGATCGAGTTCTCTTGACCTGGTCTCTTCGCGATCATTGGGCAGAAAGAGAACCGCCAGGATGATTGCCAATACACCGACCGGCAGGTTGACCAGGAAGAGCCAGCGCCAAGAGGCGTGTTGCAGAATGGCGCCGGCGATGACTGGGCCAAGGATCGGCCCCATCAGGATTGGCACAGCCGCGTAGCCCATGAGGCGCGCCATATGCTTTCCAGCAGCACGCGCCATCATCATCTGCGTCAACGGAGCCATCAGGCCGCCGCTCATGCCCTGGAGGATGCGAAATCCGATCAACGAGTTCGCCGACCAGGCCAGACCGCATAAGGCGGAGGAGAGCGTGAAAGCCGAAAAACACCAGAGGTAGAGAGATTTGGCTCCAATGCGCTCCACCAGCCAGCCGTTGAGTGGGAGCATAAGAGCGAGTGCCAGAAGATAGCCGCTGGTGACCCATTGAATCGCCGTGAGGCTGCTATGCAGATCCACGGCGAGACTGGAGAGGGATACGTTAACGATGGTTGCGTCGAGCTGCGCGAGAAAGGAGCCCAGGACCGCCACGGCCGTGATCTTCCACACCAACGGGCCAAGCCGGACGGTGTCGCTGGAGTTCTTAGGCAAGGGAGGTCAGGACCTCATCGGTGGAGCGAACGCGAGTGAGACGAGGGAAGATCTCTTCAAACGCGTAACGGTGTTGTTCGGCGTCCTGGGCGGAGCAGGCGTCTTCGACCAGCACAAAGGCAAATCCCAGTCCGGTGCCCTGCCGCGCAGTGGATTCGACGCCTACGTTGGTAGAAATGCCGGTCAAGACGACCGTGTCGATCCCGCGGTTCTTGAGCTGCTGCTCCAGGTCGGTGCCGGCGAAGGCGCCCCAATGACGTTTGGTAATCAGGGTGTCGCCGGGCTGAAAGCCAGCAGAAGCAGTGATCTCCGACGCGACGGCAGGCAGGGGTTTGTCGCCCATGTTGTGCGGTTGATCGACGGGAAGCTTCAGGAAATCGTTTAAATCGACACGCACGTATACAACCGGGGCGCCCTTGGCGCGGAAAGCGTTCGCGAGCTTCACGGAATTTCCGACAACCTTATCGGCACTGTGCGGCGCTGGGGTCATGCCGAGAATGGCATTTTGCAAATCGATGAGGACGAGTGCGGTCTTTTGGGGGTCGAGCTGGAGTTCTGCCATGGGTTCCTCTTTATCGAAGATATTGTGAACGCGAGGAACGCCTCGCGTTCACTGGATTTAGAGTACGAGGCTTCCCTCGCTTTTGTCAAATCCCGTTCGCGGCGCACCACAGTTGGCATGAGCCTCCGAGCTGTCATTACTTCGCCACATCCACAAAGAACCTCGAACTAGGGATGTTGCATCATTCGGACGATATAGATTGCGGCACCCGCCATGATCGCCAGAAGCCCGAGAACGATATACACCACAAGAGAAATGGGAAGATCATCGAGGTCGTCCAGTTTGTGTTTTGCTCCTTGCCGTTTCATGTTCTTCCTTTCATGCCAGATCGATTGATAGACGGGATTATCGCCAAGCTAAAGATAGATCGACAGTGCGTGGAGGGCTTTGTCGAATAGGCTGCTAAATTTCCCTACAAGAGGAATAACTTCGGATCAGGGATTCGACTACCCCCGGCGCACGAGCATTCCTCCCAGAACAACGGACGCAACCGCCGTGCCCCTCAGCAACGGAACATATCCAAATCCCAACCACTCGAAGCGCACAGAGGATGCCTCTTGGCTAAAGCTGGTGTAAATCCCGTCGATTCCAAATAAGACGCACGCTACCCCGAGCAAGCAGCAGAACCATTTTGCTACCCCTGTCCAATTTGCGGGTGCAATGTTATCCCTGTCCGTTGTTGCAATGGTCTCGATCCTCCCCTTGCCGTTCTCTCTGCGCTTTTGAGAACGTGCTATCGGGCCTTCGGGGAGTTTGTTCGCCGGGGCTTTAGTTGAGCATCCAGATAGGATTACGAGTTGTCGTCTACTGTCGGTTGCAATCACAATCTCTCTCTTTCTTCCGAACGCATCGAATATTTGTTGTCTCCGTGTTTACGGGAACCTCACTGCGTCTTAGGTGGCGACGGCGCAATCACGCTAACGCGAGTGAAGCCTCGCGTCTATAGTTGACACAATACGAGGAATCACTCGCGTTTGTCAAATGAGGATAGTGAAAGGCAATGGACGACAACATAGGTGAGGCGCGTGCATGAGCGGAAACGCGACTCTGCCTACAAAGTTCCGCCACGGCAGACGCAGAGATTCGATCTCAGAAAACGGAGCTTATGAGAGGTGCCGTTCATAGAGCCTGGCAGGGAACCATTGCTTGAAGTGGGTGCATCCAACTTAGTCTCTCTGGACGTCCGATCCTGCATCGAGATAGGGACTGTACCGCAGCAGGATCGTTCGATACGAGGAAGTTCATGCGATCACTTCCGCAAGACATCACTAAGATAATTCGCTAGAGCCTTCTTGAACTCCCGGATGATAAATGGATGGCGTTTGGCGTCCGATTCTGCGCAGACGTTTATCATTCCCCGCATGAGTTGGATGGCGACGTTTGCAGCCAGAAGTGCCTCGTCCTGCGACAACGAAGGCTTTTTCGCAACGAATGCCTTACTGAACTGCGCTCGAAGATTGCTTCGAGACGCAGCATCTCGTTTCAGCTGAATAGGGGCCGACAGCAATGGGAGGTATCCGGGGCGTTTAGCGGCAAAATCTGACATCCGGGTCATCAGTCGGTCTGCGAATTCTGCAGCCGAAAGGGTCTTGGCTTCCTTGAATAAGGGTGTCCATACTCCCTCGACCTCTTGAGAATATTGGCGATGTAGAGCCAACGCTAGAGTTGGCTTGTCGGGAAAATAACGATACAGTCCGCCGATCGAGGAGCCAGCCCGCTCTGCGATAGCTGTCATCGTTGTCGCCTCGTATCCTACCTCAGCAAACAGGCCAGCGGCGGTATCCAGATACTCCGCGACTCGACGCGAAGACCGCTGCTGTTGTGGGACCGGGCGTTCGATGGGCAAGGAAGGCAAAGGCATTCTCGTATATTACTGCATCCCGCAGCGCGATAGGTAGCAGATGTTCACGCTTGGTCTCAAGGAGACCTGCGGCAACGACGTGACCAGCTTCGCCATGGCAATCGACCGTCAGGCGCAACCTTAGTTGACTCTAAGCATGAAGTTTGCGCCGGTGTGCTCATCTTCAATCAGTCAACGGCACAAGCTCCGAATGATGATTAAGATTCGTTTTGGGAGATTACTTTCTGAACCGCGAGGCTTAAGGAGCCTAATCCCCAACTTGGCATGGCTCTCAGTAGATGAGCTGAGAGCCATTGTAACAGGATACCCCTCGGCCTTCCAAGCATTGAGCCCACCGTCGAGCACGAAGACGTTCGCGATACCGCGACGCAGAAGAGCGAGTGCCACGCGAGCGCTTGTAAATTCCCGAGGTGAAGAACAATACAAGACAACTTCGACATCCTTGGGCATAAAAACCTTATCTCTTATCCTCAGACGTGCTGGAGCAAT
>DATDLS010000453.1:0-5995 GCA_036519195.1 Occallatibacter sp.
CAGGCTGATGTTCACTGGCCGGAAGCCGGCGATCACGCAGACCAGGGTCACCAGCAGCCCTTGCAGCACGGCGACGGTCGCCCCGCCCAGCGTGCGACCGATCATGATCTGCAAGCGCGGCACCGGCGCCACCAGCGTTTCTTTCAAAAAGCCGAACTGCCGATCCCAGAGCAATCCCAGCCCGGAAAAGATCGACGAAAATAGCACCGTCATTCCAATCACGCCAGGAGCCATGAACTGCAGATAGCTGCCGCCGCCGGCCTTTTGGAACACAGGCCCCAGACCGAAACCGAGCGCAAGCAGATACATCACCGGTTGGCCCAGGCTGGCCACCAGCTGCACGCGGGAACGTGTGTATCGCTTCAACTCTCGCAGCCACAGGATATAAATCGCGCTCATCGTCTGCCTCCGCTCCACATCTTGGCGAACTGCCGCATCTGGTCTGCCGATCCGGCGCTCTCATCGCGAATGGTCGAGCCCGTCAGCTTGAGAAATGCGTCCTCAAGCGTAGCGGTGCCTGTCTGCTCCTTGATGGCCTGCGGCGTGCCTTGCGCCACCAGCTTGCCATGGTCGATGACACCCACCCGATGCGCCACCCGGTCGGCCTCGTCCATGTAATGCGTGGTCAGCATCACCGTCACCTTCTCCGCTTCGTTGACCTTCTTCACATGCGTCCAAAGCTGGTTCCGGCTCTGCGGATCGAGGCCAAGCGTGGGCTCGTCGAGAAAGAGGATTTTCGGCGTGTGCAGAAATCCGCGCGCAATCTCCAGGCGCCGCTTCATGCCGCCGGAGAAGGTCTTTACCCGGTCCTTGCGCCGCTCCCACAGCTCAAACTGCTGGAGAAGCTCTTCGGTCCGCTGACGGCGCAGTTTGTGCGGCACGTGGTAGAGCACTCCGTGAATTTCCATGTTTTCCCAAGCCGTCAGTTCCCCATCCAGGCTCGGGTCCTGAAACACGATGCCGAACCGCTGCCGCACCTCATTCTGCTTGAGCGCAGGATTCAGCCCATCCAGTTCAATCGACCCGCTGGTGGGCTTCAGAAGTGTGGTCAGCATCCTGATTGTGGTGGTCTTTCCGGCCCCATTGGGGCCGAGAAAGGCAAAGATTTCGCCTTCGGCCACCTGGAAGGAAACGTCGTTCACGGCGGTAAACGTGCCAAAGGTCTTCACCAGGTTCTCGACGCGAATCATAGGCCAGTCTCCAAGGAAATAATACTAAACGGTTCAGTTTAGTTTAGCAACCGCAAAACTCTATGCCTTGCGTCTCGAGCCCCGCCCAAAGCGCCTCGGAAACTTTTTCCGCCTTTCCATTCGTCAGCCATTCCGGGAAGCTCTCAGCAAAAGCGCTAATCCCGGGCCGCCAGTGCTGCCCAGACGATGCACGAAGCCCAGCAGATCCACGTCCACCGGCCGCCGGCAAAAATGAGCACAACGACAGAAACCACAGACATGACCAGAGCACCGGTTACCGTGCTGTAGAGCATCCCGATCGGCCCCAGCAGCGCGGTCCGGAAGATGGCCATCCAGACGCTCTTCGACGTCGAGGGGAACAAATCGACCGGCGGAAGCGATGTGGCCGGGCGGGGCAGGGGATGGGATCGAGTGTGCGCGATTCGCTTTTCCTGCGGCGCCCGAGGGGCGGCCACTCGAAGCCGCGCCCCACACCCGCGGCAGAATCCCTCCGTGTCCTGGGAAGTCGAGCCGCATTCATTGCAGAACGGCATTTTTTGAAACCTCGGCGGCGTGCCCAAAGTCTATCGCAGAGCCGCTGTGCCGCCCAGAGGCGCCCCCCGGCCGCCGGCCGAGCTTCGACCCACTCGGGCCCTCATCCCATTTAGACTGTTAAGGCTATGACCACACTGAAAGCCATCCGCGGGACGCGCGATTTGCTGCCACCGGAATCGGCCCTCTGGAACCGCATCGAAGCCACTGCGCGCTCGGTCTTCGCACGCTATCATTTCGGCGAGATTCGCACGCCGCTCTTTGAAGATACGGCCTTGTTCGCCCGCAGCGTGGGCGAAGAAACCGACATCGTTTCCAAAGAAATGTACACCTGGGAAGACCGCGCGCGGGCGCAGTCGGAAAAGACGCAGTCGCTCACCTTGCGCCCGGAAAACACGGCCGGCGTGGTCCGCGCTTACATTGAGCACCAGCTGGGCGAAACCGGCCAACTGCAGAAGCTCTATTACATCGGTCCGCAGTTCCGCCGCGAGCGGCCGCAGAAGGGGCGCTACCGGCAGTTTTCTCAGATCGGCGCGGAAGTGATTGGACCAACCTCAACCGGCAGCGAAAGTCCTTTGCGGGATGCCGAAGTCCTGGAGATGTTAGCTACTCTGCTCAACCAGCTGGGCATTAGCGGCTGGACCCTGCAGTTGAACTCCGTTGGCTCGCAAGCCGACCGTGCTCGCTACAACGAGGTACTTCGTACTGCCCTGGACCCGGTAGCTTCGCGGATGTGTGTCGATTGCCAGCGCCGCGCTCTGACCAATCCGCTGCGTGTGCTGGACTGTAAGGTTCCCGAAGACCAGCCCATCATCGACGCACTTCCCAAAATCAGTGAATCGCTCGACGAAGAGTCTAAAAAACACTTCGCCGCGGTGCTTGCCGCACTCGACGCCTCCGGCGTGCCGTATACGCGCAATCACCGCCTCGTTCGCGGGCTGGACTACTATACCCGCACCACCTTCGAGTTCACGCACGGCGGGCTGGGGGCTCAAAACGCGCTCGTGGGCGGAGGCCGCTACGACGGGTTGAGCGAGGCGATCGGTGGACCCAAGGCTCCCGGCATCGGCTTTGCCATGGGCGAAGACCGCCTCGTCCTTACCCTCCTTGCCCAGCAAGCCAACCAGGTCCCTGCCAGCAAAGCAGACGCGTTTATTGCGCCCCTCGGCGACGCCAAAGACGAAGCCAAACTGACGGCCATCAACGCGGCCGCCCTGTCGCTGGCCCGCGAACTGCGCCACACCGGCCTTCGCATCGAGCTCGGCGACGGCAGCTTTCGCCTCAAGAAATCGTTCGAAGCGGCCGACAAGACAGCCCGTGCCATTGTCATCCTGGGCGAGGACGAGCTCCAATCCGGTATCCTGACAGTGAAGACTTTCTCAACAGGCGTACAAACGAAGGTTGCTCGCGGAACCCTGGCGACCTTTCTGACAAACCTGCCCCTGGATTGAGACTCATGGCAGCCCTCTGTCTCCGCGCAAACAGGAATGCGGCAAGCAGGTCGCACACCTTGGCTGCTAGAACTTCCGCCGGACAACATCAGGAATAAAGGACAGGCGTAGTGCTCGATTTTCTAGGCAATCTCGAACGAACGCATCTTTGTGGCGATCTCCGCGCCGTCAACGCCGGCCAGCAAGTGGTGCTCATGGGCTGGGTTAACCGCCGCCGCGATCACGGTAACCTCATCTTTCTCGATCTGCGCGATCGCTCCGGCATCGTTCAGATCGTGCTCGACAAGGAACTGACGCCCGATGGGCATCGGAAGGGCGAAGCGGTGCGGCCGGAGTTCGTTGTGGCTGCCGTCGGCGAGGTGCGCCTGCGGGAGCCTGACGCGATCAACCCGAAAATGCCCACCGGCGAAATCGAGATTGAAGCCACCCGGCTGCTGGTGCTCAACGACACGCGCCTGGCTCCGTTTTCCCCGTCCGACGAAGCGATTCAGAACGAAGAGGTCCGCCTCAAATACCGTTATGTGGACCTGCGCCGGGCGGAGATGCAGCGTAATTTCAAGCTGCGGCACGACATCACGCTGGCCGTCCGCGAATCGCTCAACAGTCAGGGCTTTCTTGAAATTGAAACCCCCATCCTTACCAAGTCCACGCCGGAGGGCGCGCGCGATTTCCTGGTACCGAGCCGCGTGCATCCGGGCGAGTTTTACGCGCTGCCGCAGTCGCCGCAGATCTTCAAGCAGATTCTTATGATCAGCGGGTTCGACCGCTACTTTCAGATCGCCCGCTGCTTCCGTGATGAAGACCTTCGCGCCGATCGCCAGCTGGAATTCACGCAAGTCGATTTAGAGATGAGCTTCCCGCGCCAGGAAACAGTGTTCGGCGTAGTCGAGCAATTTCTCTCGGCCGCCTTCGCCGCCGCCGGCGTCGCGCTGCCTACGCCTTTCCCGCGCATTAGCTATGACGACTCCATGCGTCGCTTCGGATCAGATAAGCCTGACCTCCGCCTGCCCGGCCTGACCGATGTACGCACAGCGTTTCCCGACCAAGCGCTGGCGACGCTCGACATCGACCCGGCGCTGCCGGTGGTTGCTCTACGCATTCCCAGCGTGGGCGAGTTGAGCCGCAAGGAGCGTGAAGACAACCACCCGCTCTTCGATCAGAAGAAGGGCGCCAAGTTCATTGATGATTTCAAGCGCCTGGCCAAAAGCCTGCCGGAGAGCGCCGCCCAGGTGCGCCTGCTGACAGGCGCCTCGGACGCCGACTTTGTCCTTATCGTCGCCGGTGACCCATCCCATCCGGTCAAGGCCAGCGACACCAAGTTTGAAGGCCGCCTTTCCGAACGAGAAATCAACGTCTACTCGGCGGCCGGAAACTTCCGCACCGAGCTGGCCAAAAAGTACGCCGACCGGCACAAGGCCTTCGGCGTGACCGAGCAGGTAGTGGAAGACGCGCATACCCGCCACGCGACAAACCCGACGGACGGATCGGCGGCCTTCCATCCGATCTGGATTATCGACTTCCCCATGTTCGAGTTCGACCTGGCGATTCAGAAGTGGATGCCCGCGCATCATCCGTTTACCGCGCCCCACGAGCACGACATGGCCAACCTGATCAGCGATCCGGCTTCGGTTCGCGCCAACTGCTATGACCTGGCCATGAACGGCCTTGAGCTCGGCTCGGGCTCGATTCGTATCCATCGCAAAGACGTGCAGCAGCAGATCTTCCAGTCGCTCGGCATCAACGATGAAGAGGCCAGAGCGCGCTTCGGATTCTTCCTCGACGCGCTGGAATACGGCACACCGCCGCATGGCGGCATCGCACTGGGACTGGATCGCATTGTCATGCTTCTCGCCGGCGCCGCCAATCTCCGCGAAGTGATCGCCTTCCCCAAGACCGCCAAAGCCATCGACCTTATGGCGGACGCGCCGACGACAGTGAGCGAGCAGCAATTGCAGGAACTGCATATCCGCGTGGCGCTGAAAAGTTAGTATCGATCAAGGCCGAGCGAAGAATCATTACCGATCGCATCCGTCTGCGCGAAGCCTCACAGCTGCACAGCCTCACCAGCCAGAATCATCCGCAGGCCGGCGGTCCACAGGAAATGGCCGACCAGCGGCACGATCGGCGTCCTGAACAGAAAAACCCGCGCGGCTACGATCGAGAGGCCGGCACAGGGGCCGCGAGAGCGCGACGAATCCGCACCCGCTGATTCCCGATGGTTGAGATTACACCTCTTTTGCGGGGCCGAGTGGCCGTGAGCAGCGAAAGACTGCGCCAGCGGCGGCAGCTGCCATGAGAGCGCACATCCAGCCTGGCTGCGGGCCGGAGTCGGGTCCAGTGCCCGTATTTGTGTCGCACCCGTCGGGAAGAGAAATACAGCGACGAACAGCACAATCCCGGCAAGTCGAAGCATGCGCGTGACCGCGCCCGGCAATGGGCAACGCCTACCTCCTGCGCCTCTCTCTCAGGGGGACCGGCGCGGGGCAGCCCGCGCAGGCTTACTCCATACCGGGTTCTTCCTCAGTGTCGGACTCGGAGGCGTTTTCCGCCTCGCCTTCGACCGAGATGCGCAGCGATTTGAGAAAGTGCAGGTCTGTCTGAGTGAAGGGGCCGCCGGCTCCGCTCTCGTCGGTGCCCGTGTCCGGTTCGCCGCGTTCTTTCGCGGCAACCTCGTTTAGCCCGATCGTCGCCTCCAGCATCAGCAGCACGTCGAAGCCGTGCTTGCGGATATCCTGCACAACTCCCGCGATTTGGTCGCTCTCGACCACCGACTCGTGGATGGCCTCACCCAGTTGCTGAATCAATTCGCGCAGACGCGATGTC
>DATDLS010000454.1:0-17474 GCA_036519195.1 Occallatibacter sp.
ATCGTACTTTTTTTGCGCCAGCGGATCGGTATTACCCCCTGCAGTGTCACCAGCGGAGCGCCGTCTAAGGTCTGGGCCGCAAGGGATTAGGGAGGAGACTGTGGTTGACCAAGATAAGCAGATGTAGGGAAAATTGCCCCAACCAAGAACAGACGCAGAGATAGAGCAACGCCGCAGGTGAACCATGGCGCGCTTTCTTAAGGGCCAGCATCTCGGGTCGAGTCATAAAGACAATTCGGAAGAGACCTAGGCTGGATGTTTCTTGATGCCTCTGGGGTATAGCAGGCAGTGGGAATGCCAATCCAGAGCGAGCGTGCAAGCCCGGCCACCTTTTGCAGTTCTCTCAGCGGTCCTTTCAATCTGTGATGAGCCCTTCATGGAGTAGCTCAGCAGACCGGATCGGCATTTGGATGCGCCGCAGGGCGCCTGAACTCCACTTTGACGAGAAGTCTTGGCCATGAATAACCGGTAAGGGAAATCATTTTCCACTTTTGCCTCGTTATTATTAGGGGACACACCCAACGCAATCCTGCCCCCACCCAGGTCAAATACTGAAAATAAAGGGCGATCCGGACATCATCAAGACTGGAACGCCACTTGCTTACATGTATGCAAGATACCGAGCGAAAGGAGATCAGAAATGGCGGCCAGTACCGTCTTCACTTGCGTCTGTGGTGTTCAGAAGAAGACCAGTAACCATTGGGTTCTGGCAAAGATCACCCGGAATGGAGTCTTATTTCTGCCTTGGGACTGGACCCTCGCGGTCAGCGATGACATCATCGTTCTCTGCGGGGAAAGGTGCAGCGTCGCACTGCTCAGCCAGCACCTAGGCGAATGGAAGCAGACCGCACTCAGCAACACCGCTCCCGAACCCTGTCTCGCGATAGACTAACCGCGTGGCTGCAACGGGAGGACCGAAGGGCTCACTTGAGACTTTCTTTAGCCCTCCGTTGACGCCTGACGGGCGATAGGAATGAACCGTCGCGGGTCGATCACCGCAAGCCAAGATCGGAAGTGCCTCGCGCATGATGCGTGAAAATGGTGACGTGCAGCTGCGAGGCGCTTTCGATTTGGAGGTGAGAAGGAAACGGCAGGCATGTTTGCCGCAGATGCGGTGAGTCTATGGAGATCGAATCAGATCACGCCCGTAATCCTTCATATAGCTCGATAGTCGATAGTCGATAGTCGATAAAGCGTGCTTCTTAACCCCATTTATCCCAAGCATGGCACAAGCCAGCGTCCGCGGTGCCTGCGGCTTCATTCTCCCCGGCTACTCGGACATCACTCACAGCCAGGCGGAGGAAAATCAAGGGAAGGGTTGGCGACATACTCGCGGAAGCCGAACTACCATCCTGAATAGCAGCTTGATTTCGATTTTCAATGAAAAGTCTTCACGGAGTCGCAATGGGCGCCTTCTATGTGAACTCCACCGTAAATGGATCCGATCAGAAAGCGGTCGTTCGTGCTTTATCGGGGAGGAAGGCCTTCGTCACTGCCGAGCGGAACGGCTACATTGTCGTGTTTGGCAAAGAGTCGGACGCCCAAACCCACGAGGCAATTGCAAAGCTCGCCGCGCAGTTCTCGGCGATCCTCCAAAGCACACTCCTGACAGTACTGATACGTCCTGCGGCTTATCTTTGCCGCGTGCCATCCGGTCCTTGCGGTCTAAGGATGCATCGCGCTTCCGTTGCGTCTGATCTGCGGCCTCACCACGACGGAAATCGCCCGTGCCTTCCTTGTGCCTGAGAAGACCCCGGGACAGCGGATCCTTCGCGCCAACAAGACTCTCTCGGAAGGTCATCTTCCCTTTGAGATGCCGCGCGGGGGCGAGTTACGCCGCAGGCGAAGTTCGTACTTTCGGTGGCCTACCTGATCTTCAACGAGGGTGATACCGCGACATCGGGAGATGAATGGATGCGGGGCTGCACTCTGCGACGATGCGTTGCGGCTCGGACGCATACTGGTGCAACTTCTTCCCGGCGAGTCTGAAGTACCGCGGTCTTCTGGCTCTGATCAAACTACAGGCGTCACGCACTGCAGCCCGCAGGAGACGAAAGGGTGAAGCCGTTTTATTTGGGGTCAGGACCGCTCTTTGCGGGACTACGCGCAGATTCAGCGAGGAATGGCCGCGCTCGAATATGCGCAAAAGCTGGTTGGAGGCGCAGGCATATATGCTTTGCCTGGGGGCGATTGCTGCCTGACACACACGAGTCCGCACAGCCGAAGAGAGAGATTGGGAGCGGATCGTTCTTCACAACGACGCTCTGATGCAGATCAGCCCGTCTCCCGTCGTGGCACTGAATCGTGCGGTCGCCATTGGTATGGCGCAAGGCCCTGCCGCTGGACTCGTTGCAATGGACAGGCTCGGCACTGACTCTGCCCTGGCTGGCTACCATCTGCTCGCCAGTGTTCGCGCTGACCTGCTTATGAAGATGGGGAGGTTCACTGAGGCGCGTGAGGAAATTCAACGCGCAATCACGATGACTCAAAACCTGCGGGAGCAGGAATTGCTCACCGAAAGGCTGAATCAGATTGAGAAGGCGGCCTTGTCAACATAGTTGCGCTCAGCCCCGGGTAACGTTACTTATTCTCCTTCGCCGTTAAGGAACTTCCACATCGTCCTGGCCGCAGAACGTGCCTGTTTCTCGATCGCGTCTGAGTTGACGGTGACGAGACCGTGTAAAACTTCCTCGTAGAGGCCAGCGCGTAACAAGGCCTCAAAAAGTGAGGCATCATGTGTCGCATCTCTTTTGGCCCTCGATCCCCTCCGTGCAATGCTCTTGAGATAGGCGATCAAGATGCCGGTCCTACCCCGTGCGACATTCTTCTGATAATGCTGCCCCAACTCCGGGAATCGGTCGGCGTCCCGTGTCACCACTCGATAGAGTGCCAATTGCTCGTCTGAGAGCAGGTGTCGAAGATACTCCAAACCGGCTCCAATGAGACCGCGCTGCGTTGAATCACCAAACCAGGCAAATTTCTCCGCAAGCACTTCATCCGCAGGCAGTTCATTTGAAAGGAGATGATCGGTACAAGCGGCGGTCATCACCTTGCTGAAAAGCTCATCCTTGTTGGCGAAGTGACTGTAGATCGTCTTTACGGAGACGGCTGCGGACCGAGCGATCCCATCCATCGATGTCCCCGCAAAACCATCCCGCAGAAAGTGCCCACGGGCACTCAGCACAATCAAGCGATCTTTCTCGGCAATCATGGCCGCCTTGGAGGTGTCCTTCATCGCAGAATTCAATGATTTTTCTCCGCCATTCTCTAAGTATAGGGGAAATTCCCTGAATCGAAAACGGTCGTTTCCGCATGTGAGGGAAACGCACGTCATCGTACGCGAAGCGACATCGACTCCAAGGCGGGAGCGAAAAGGGAGAGGACATGAAAATCGAAATCATAGGGGCGGGCAATATCGGATCGATACTTGCCGGGCACTTTCACAAACCGCATCGCGCCGAGTCCAATGCGAACTCACGCGATCCGGAGACGCTTTCCCGGGTCGCTCGGGAAGCTGGCGCCAATCGAGGACGCTGACCGTGGCTGAGCATCCAGGCTAAAGGTGCTTTGATCTTCGCTTCATACGCGATCTGATATGCAGTCTCAGGGTCGGTTGCGAGATTTTTCCGAGCGGCTACAGCCCATTTCTGCGCGTCCGCGAAGAATTGCCTGATCTGCTTGGGATCAGTTCGCAGCGATTTTGTCTTGTCCATCCCCGATGAGCTCCACCTTTCTGCCCTGCCAAACATCTGGGAGAAATGGATCAGGCGCTTCGAGCCTCCGTTTCAGTTCCGAGGGTTTCAAGACTGTGTAGTTCACCTCGCGCCTGAGCGTCTTGTCCAAAGCGGAAATTCCCGCGGCCTACTTGAGTGATTCTGGATGGCCTGGGATCAGCAGGTCGATGTCACTGCTACCATCTTCTTCGTTTTTAGCAAACGCCCCGTACAGGTAGGCGTCCTCAATGCAGGGTATCCGGTCGAGAGCAACGGACAACGTCGGAATGATTCCTACCGTTCCTTGCAAAAGCGCAAAAACAGCTTTCACATATGGGTATCGCGGATCGATGCTGTAATAGCGTTGTCGCCCTTCAGTTTCAGATCGCAACAATCCATCGCTCTCAAGGCGGGCTAATTCGCGAGACAGATTGGTCGAATCTACCTCCAAAGCGCTCGCCAGCTGCCGGACGTAAACTCGTGCTGAACGATTCATAAAAAAGAACGTCACCAATTTGCCTCGCAACTCTGAACGAAGCGAGATCATTCGCAGTAAAATAACACTGCATGTGCAGTAAAAGTCTGACGGCAATCTGGGATCTCCTTTGATCGCAACCGAGTCCCCGGCGGGCGCATATGGCGAATCGAATTCCGTTCCCAACTACGCTTGTGCGGATATCTGTTGCGCGCGACATTTGTCTATGTCAAATCGCCCAAATGTGCAGACAAATCCCGAGGCACATGGGTTGATGCATATCAGCAACAGGAACAGGAGGCTGGCATAACGAAAGCGATCCGCGATTGCGCGCCTACCAGTTCTTCCTCGATCACGGGCAATCCAGAAGTAGTCCTGAACCGGTCAACAGGCCAATGCACTCGTCGAGCTATGGTCAGCGGAGGCGCGGAATACTAGTCCTGTGAAAACCCACCAGCATCCTGTCATGAGTTTTGCCGCCGCGTTCCGGATTCCTGATGCGATGCCGACACTTCGTTACTTATCTGCCGTCGATGAGTGCCTCGGTTTATCATTAACGGGTTTAGCATTGGGACACAACGCGGACTGTCAACTTCTCTCGCAGCTTCCCATTACACCGTTTGCCAACGAGACTTTCACAATCATCTTCAAATGACTGGAACCCGCATATCTTGAAAATCTCAGCTTCTCCCGTCCACACGCGGCATCGCGGCTTCGATCTGTTGCGCGTTATTGCGATTTACATGGTCATGCAGATCCACACCGGCGAGTTCGAGTACATATCACCAGACGGAACCGTACTGCACACGGCGGGGTCCTGGGCCGTGGGATGGACAAACTCGCTGCTGCGTGTCTGCGTGCCGCTGTTCGTCATGATTACCGGATTCTTCCTTTTTCCCATCGAAGATGAGCGTAAATTCTTCCGGAAGCGCTTCACCCGCGTATTGATTCCCTTCGTGATCTGGTGCGCAGTCTACGCCTTCTATTACTACGCGCAAGGAGCGATCACTCTTAAGACCGCCTTGCTCAACATCGCCAAAATCCCCGTCAACTACGGCACCGAAGTCGGCCATCTGTGGTTCGTCTACATGCTGATGGCGATCTACCTGATCGCACCCGTGTTCTCGCCGTGGATCGTATCGGCAAGCCGCAAGAGCATGGAACTCTTCCTGGCGCTATGGGGCGTGACATTGACGCTGCCCTTCATTCACCTCTTCTTCGCAGAGGTATGGGGCGAGTGTTATTGGAACGCAACGCCAACCCTCTACTACTTCTCAGGCTTCATTGGCTATGCCGTACTGGCCGCCTACATCAAGCGATTCTGGATGGCGCCTTCGTCGCGCATCGACTGGCTCGCAATCGGCATGATTGTGGTGGGTTACTCCGCCACCGCCGGAGGGTTTCTCTATAGACTCCGTTACGAGCACGAAGTAAAGAGCCTCGAGCTGACGTGGAACTTCACCACGCTGAACGTTGCGATCATGACCGCAGGACTCTTCCTGCTCTTCCGAAACATTCATGCGAATTGCGCCAACAGCCTCCTTTGGCGATGGATAGACGATCTTTCGCGCATGAGCTATGGCATGTACCTGGCGCACATCATCGTCCTCAACGCCATTCATAGCCGCATGGCGCCCATAATCGGGAATGCGTTTGTGCGCATTCCCGCGATCGCATTCACTACTTTCCTTATTACCTATCTCGGGCTCAAGCTGCTCTCGCTGTTGCCGGGGAGCAAATACGTCATCGGCTGAAGCCCCCAAACATCGGTCGCTCGACCTTTTTTAGCGAGTTTGAGAAGCACCGGGAGGGATTCTGCTCCCAAGCCGGTCTTCACGATTTTCCTGCCTCAAAAGCGCTCCCCCACCAGAGCAGTTGATCAATCTCAGGGCCGATGGCACTCAGTGCTCATGGCACTTTCCGCGGACCGCATGCACTTCGAGATTCTCGTTTTACGCCAAACCGCTCATTGACAGGCGATTATGCGCGATTGTCCGGATTACTCCTGAAAACGGCCTTCGCAGAAGCGTGCCGGTTATTCAAAGTGATAGTCTTCCATGGATGGAGGTCCAGACCATGTCATCCAAGGATGAGATCAGAATGGGAGGCATCGCTGTCCGCTACCTCGTTGAGGGGCACGAAGCAAACAATACCGTCACCATGTTCGAGTTCGACGTGGCTCCCGGAAGCAAAGTCCCTGGTCCCCATAGCCACGATGGCTACGAAGAGACCGCCTATGGCCTCGAAGGCATACTCACCTTCACCGTCGAAGGAAAGGTCACGGAGGTAGGCCCAGGCCGGGTCCTCGTGATTCCCCGCGGCGCCGTGCATCGCTTCGACAATTTTCATCCCACCACCGCAACGCTGCTCACCGTCATTACCCCCGGTATCCTCGGCCCCAGCTACTTCCGCGAAATCGCCGACCTTCTACGCGCCTCTGCCGGTGGCCCGCCTGACCTCGCGTCCCTCGGCCAGATCATGCGCCGGCACGGCTTAACGCCGGCCACTTGAAAAATGAGCAGCGAGAAGCACTAGGACTTTTCGTTACTTATCTGCCGTCGACAAGTGATTTTGACAATTTTGCACTCGTTGAGATCGGAGACGCACGAAACGAACTGATAGGTTAATAGCAAGCAAGAACACGGCGCATGAGCATGGCCGCCGTGTCCACTTCCATAGCAGTTCTATTTCGGAGTCAGTGCGCCTGTCGCCACACCGAATTCGGGCGTGGGCTGAGCGTTACGTCGGTTCAGTGTAGGGGCAGCCGTTTAGGCGCGCCAGTAGGCTCATTTGAGCCAGAAATCTGTTATACTGAGCCCAGCGGAGATGGAATATATGGTTGAAGCGCAGAGCATTGCCAAGATTCTCGGCCTCTCGTCCTCGATTCACTCGTATGCGCAGCTCGAATCCGAGGTTTCTAAGGGCCTACCTAAGAAGTCTCTCCGGCTGTTGGCGACTCGCATCAGTTCCGAGGGCACCGTCTTTTGTCACAAGGTTGTGCCGAGGGCGACTTATAATCGCCGGGGTGATCGACTGAGCGCCGTTGAAAGCGAGAAGACGAGCCGGATTGCGCGTGTCCTTGCGCTTGCCGAACACGTCTGGAGAAACGAAGCGGATGCGCGTGAGTGGATGAACACTCCGCTGCCTGAGCTTCAGGGACGCACACCCGCCGACGCAGTGCAGACCGAGCTTGGAGCCGTTCAAGTCGATGATGTGCTTAACAAATTACTCTTTGGGTTGCCGGTCTAACGGATGCACGCATTCAGGATCTGTGATGACAGGTATCAGGTCCTTGATGGAACAGGGGCCGCTCTCAATGGAGGGCGTTGGAACTCAAAAGGTCATTCGGTAGTCTACGCAGCGGAGACCTATGCGCTCGCCCTCCTTGAAACGCTTGTTCATACCGGGTTCCGCAAAATACCTGGGGGCAGGCACTACGCACGCATCATCATCCCCGATTCGATCATGGTTGAGTCCTTCGATCCTGCTGCTCATGCCGGCTGGGAATTAGAGGACAACGTTGTTTCGCGCGCCTTCGGCGATCAGTGGATCAAGGAACAACGAAGTGTGGGGCTCCGCGTTCCGAGCGCGGTGACGCGCGGGCCAGAGTGGAACATTGTGTTGAATCAGGCACACCCGCAGTTCTCTCTTATCAAGGTTGATCCGCCTCAATCGGCTTATTGGGACGCTAGGCTATTGAAGTAGTAGCCACTGCTGAAATACAGCACTTGAAAAAGGCCCGCAGATTCATTCTGTGGGCCTTTGTATTTTGACGCATCTTTGCGAGAGAAGGAGACTTCATGATTCAGATAGGGCAACGTGTTTACAGCGGCCTCTACGGAGGACGCTACGGCGTCGTTTACGCCATTCATGGAGAGCAGCGCCCGCAAACTGTGGGCGGAATCGCTGGGATTCTCCGCATCGGAGGCAATGTCGAGTTCGACATCGTTTTCGATGACGGCACCGAAACCCACAAGCTCCCTGAGACGATTCTGTACGGCGTCCAATGGAATATCCACGACGAGGTTGTGAGCACCGACGAGATCAAGCGCATGCGCGAATTCTGCGCCAGTGAGATGGCTCGAGAGGAAGTCGAAGCCAAGAAGATAGCCGAGGAGTTCAAGGCCGCGGTTGACGCTCTTCGCGCCAATCCCGAATTCACTGCCTTGCAGCAGACCAGACCGGAAAACAAGGCGCACGGCGGCAAGCTGGTAGCGATCAACGTTCGCCGCCAATTGAAGTCTGCCTTTTCCGACGTCAAGTTTTCAGTCACGAGCAGCTACGACAACCTGTCCGTGAAGTGGACTGACGGTCCGACTACCGCCCAGGTCGAGGCGATCACGATGAAGTACAAGTCCGGCTACTCCGATGGCATGAGCGATATGTGTTACAAGCTCCTGGGTCGCACCGGCATTGGAGGCGGCTGGGCGCTGCTCCACGGTCGCGCTCAGCCAGGATACCGTCTATGCTCTGGTGGCCGGTGTAATCCTTGCCCTGGGCATCGCCGCCATCGCGTTGCGCATGAGCTGGTTTGAGCTTGAAATCTTCGGCATTCTTGCCAAGCCGAGCTTGAGGTCCATCAGAAGCACGAGTTACGTCATGATCGCTGCGCCTTTCCACGAAGCGCACCCCGCACCTCGATGGGTCTGGACCACCGGAGTGATCCTCATGATTCTAGCGGCATGCCTTGGCGCCGCCATCCAGGCCAAACAGGCGCCGCCAACGCCCCCTGAACCCGTCGCTCATCTGAAATAACTAAAGGAAGTCGCTGAAGGCGTTACCGTCCACAGCCTGACTCCCGATGAGCCGGCAAACCGGCAATTACCAACGGATCAATATGCCCTTAGAGGGTTCCGACTTAGAAGTCGGCTGGGTTCGAGCGACGTTCTGCAGCCTGAGTTGTCAACTGCTGCTCACAGGCCTTAGCGCGTTTCCAGCTTCCGACGGCTCGATTTGGTACTCGGCGGAGATTTTGCGCGAATCCAGAACTTTAAGGGCTCCATGAAGGTTTGGCACTAATTTTGCTGGTTTGCCACCGAGCTCAGGTACTGGAGCCGAGCGGATTGCGCTCGACTGCCAACCAGCGTGAAATCTTCATCAAAATCAACTTCCTAGCTCAATCCTCAACCCGCTCTGGCGTAGGTCGCGCCATAAGGGTACGAATCTGCGTCCATATTGGGACTGCCAAGACGATTCCGGGAGCTGGAATTCGTAGAAAGTATGGCCGTTGACTGCTGTGAATGTTGTGTAGGCTCCATATTTCCCCTTGTTGAAGTTGTGAGAGAGCTTCGGGTTGTCAGGCTCGATCAAGAGATGCACTGGGGCTTGGTCGGTGGGTTCAGCAAATAGCGAAAGGTGAAGCAAACTATGCCAGAACTTGAACTCGGTGGGCTTGCCTCGGATGCTTTCGTCAATGATCAAGGTGTCATAAATCAAATATTCGCCCGGGCGTTCATCACGCTCATATGTCAGGTGACTTCTTCGAAGATCAATCACACCTAACTGCTGGTTCTTCAGATCAAGGTAAGCCTTCAGGGGTAACGGGAGCATAATGCTGATTGCCTTTGTTTCCCATTTCGCACCGAACGTGCTCTTGGATTGCATAATGAAAAATGATCGCTGGTCCGCAGCAAACCAATCTCGATAGAGGATATTTCTTTGATAGGGCTGTAGGCCTGGGTTCGCCGCGTTCACCTCCGGTTCCTCATCGGACCATTGGACGAATACCTCTAGTTCGTCCGCTGTCGGTATAAAAAATCGATATTTCGGGTATCCGAACATTCCCTCCGGGTTAAGGAAGACAAGGCCGTACTCCGACATATCCCTTGCCGGCAGAAGACCGAGGGGATCTCGGTAAGGGTTCGGAGGTTTCTTCGTGCGCAGATGCCAGTTCCATGCGCGTAGACTCCCAACAAGCGCTCCTGCGCCCAACAACGAGAAGTCGATATATTCAGCCGTCTTTTTGGCGATCTCTCCTTGGCTAGCTCCGTAGAGAGTCAGCATGAATGCAGTCGCAAACAAGGCGAGCGCCAACGAGGCGAATGGCCCGTCCCACCGCTCGATGAACTCGATTATTTCCTTTCGGACTTCCAAGGCTCGCGACATGGTAGCCATCATAATCGCGCATCCTTACGTCAGCAATGATTCGCTCCTGTGAATCCAGGGTAACCATGTTTCCCATAGGTCTTGAGATCAGTCCCGAGAAGGCTTCTCGTCAGTGATCAGCTCAAGAGACGAGAAGAGCCTATCAGGGGCGGGAGCCTTGAAGGAGTATTTCGACGAATGTCCGAGCTTTTGCGGGCCAGTCTTCTGCGCTGCCGGCGGTGGAGAGGCCGTAGATGGCGTGCAGTAAGTCCATGGGATCGACGTCCGGACGAAGGTCGCCGCTGGCGACGGCGCGGCTGGCCAGAGAATTGGCAGCTTCTTCCATGACCTGCCCGCTCTGCCGAAACACTCGCCAAGGGCCGCCAGTCATTGCGTTCAGTGCGGGGGCGGTGATTTTTTCGCGGCCCTGTAGTCGATCAATACCAATAGCCACGCTCGCAGGGCCTCGATGGGAGGCAGTTCGGCGGACAATTTCTTCTGCGCCGCCGCCAGTTTCTCGACTTCAGCGATGTAGACCTTCGCCAGCAGCTCATCGCGTGTGGGGGAATGGCGGTAGAGAGTGCCGGGGCCGATCTTCGCGCGCTTCGCAATTTCGTCCATGCTGGCGTAGGCGCCGCGGCGGGTAAAAAACCTGCCTGGCAACCTCAAGGATGCCCTCGCGGTTACGCTGTGCGTCAGAACGAGGCTTGCGGACGGTTTTGGGGGCGGCTGATTTCTTCATGAAATATTTCTGAAACCGGAGGCGCTCTCCGGTAATCTCATCTTGCATAACGGAGACTTACTCCGCTTTATTCCTGGCTGAATCCCGTGTCAAAGAGTTTTACAGGAGAGTGCAGTATGGCAGCGGACTTTGGAGCTAAATCAACGACGGAAGATGTCCTTGCAGGCGTCGATCTGAAGGGCAAACGGATTCTGGTGACGGGCGTCTCGGCCGGTCTCGGGATAGAAACGGCGCGTGCCCTGGTAGCGCATGGAGCCGATGTTGTGGGTGCAGCGCGTGATTTGCAAAAGGCGAAGCGAGCGACTTCGGAAGTCAGCAAGGTCGCGGCGGAGAACGGCGCAACCTTTGAGCTGGTCGAGTTCGACCTGGCCAGTCTCAAGAGTGTGCGCGCTGCTGCGGACAAGCTTGTCGCAGATGGTCGCTTGTTCGATGTAGTCATCGCCAATGCCGGTGTGATGGCGACTCCGTTCGGCAAGACAGTGGATGGCTTCGAGACGCAGTTCGGAACCAACCACCTGGGCCACTTCGTCTTTGTAAACCGGATCGCGAAGCTGATCAAGGATGGCGGACGACTGGTGGACCTTGCCTCGTCGGGGCACCGTTTCAGCGATGTCGACCTGAACGATCCCAACTTTGAGACGGCACCGTACGAGCCGTTTGTAGCATATGGGCGCTCTAAGACCGCGAATATTCTTTTCGCGGTGGAGTTCGACCGCCGGCATAGTGACCGCGGAGTGCGCGCTACGGCTGTGCATCCTGGCGGCATCGCTACGGAGCTTGCGCGGTATATGCCTGATGGCGCTATTGAGGCATGGATCCAGCAGGTCCAGGACCAACGCGCGGCAGCAGGCGAGCCGCCCTTCGAGTTCAAGTCGGTTCCCGAAGGTGCGGCGACATCGGTCTGGGCCGGGGTGGTTGCGTCCGCTGATGAAGTGGGAGGCAAGTACTGTGAGGATTGCCAGGTCGCTGAGCTGCTTCCTGCCGACTCGCCGGTAAGCGCGATCAGCAGGGGAGTGCGTAGTTATGCGCTCGATCCCGAAAGCGCAAAGGCTCTCTGGAAGAAGAGCGAAGAGATGGTCAGCGAAACTTTCGCGAAAAAGTTAAGCGAGATGGCAGACCCGTCCCGATGTGCGAGGGGTTTGTCTCTCCACCGGCCTTTGCAACAACAGCCTTTTAAGGATGCAGCGCCAACCTCATTGACGAGAACGGCGTTTCTCAATACCTATCGATTCGACGGCGTCCAAGTTGCTGTCAATGAGTGCGTTGGGCGCCAGTTGAGCGATTGCCTAAGAATTGGTCAACCGTTACCGGACTTTGATGAGCAATCCAGTTATGTAGAATGCCGCTTATCGATGCCCGGGAAGGCCACTGAATGGTGAAAGACAGGTCGCTGGGGTGTTTTAGTTCTCTTCGACGACGACGCGGCCGATCCAGCGCTGAAACTCGATCAGCGTGCGTGCAGGACCGGGGGCAATCGGACCATTGGGTTGTTGCTGACCACGGATCCACGCCGAGGCGAATGTGAAGCCAGCGCGCAGCAAATTGAGGAGGTTCGTTTCCACCAACTCAAAATCCATCGGCATGGTCAGGTCTGATCCGTGGGCGAGGCGGTTCCGCGCCGGCCTCAGGGTCTTTTCCACGCAGGTGGCCGGAGTTTGGGCTTTCAAGCCCGCTCGCGTCAACATAGTCTGCACGGCCATCCCGATGCCAGGGTCGCCCTTCTCACGATGAAACGGGCCGAAGATCGCTTCAAAGGCGCCAAACAGTGCCATCAGCCGCAAGCGACGGGGCAGAAACAAGTCGTGGCCACGCTGGAAACTGCGATGCGCAATCCACCAGGCATGATTCGGGGCAAGGGCCTGCAGTTCACCAAGCACGGTGATCGTGCTCTCAATATCGGCCGCTCGGTCGACATTCATCATGTAAGCTGGGCCATGCGGCAGGTGGTATTGGAGAGGTCGGCATTCGACCCTGCCTTTTCCCTCACGACGGCGGCCCCGAACTTTCAATGCGTTTCCGAACACGGACGCCCAGAGCCGCGGACGGCCAGAATCGACGATTCGCATATTGATCGACTCGTTTAGGCGGGCGACCGGCACGATATGGTCGGCATCGATCCAAACGCCGGGTGCAAGCAGACGCGCCGCGGTTACGATCGCCGTATAGGCGTCAAATGCCTGGGCAAAGGCGGGGTCTTCACCGGCAAACGGCATGATCGCAAACACGCGCTCGCGACTCGCCCAGTCGTCCATCTCCTGGTCTCGTATCTGGAGCGACTCGAGCATTGACCAGGTCTTGCCGTCGAGGCGGGCCAATAACAGTCCGTTGCAATGGATAGGCTCTCCCTCGAAGCGCAATGCATGGACTGGGAGGAATATGTTTCCGCCCGGTTCCAGGTCTGATACCACTGTCGGTTGATCAGCTTCGGCCATAGGTTCTTCCCTCGACTAGCTGTGCCCGGCGGGCAGCCCACTGTCCAGCCGGAGCATTCGCCAATTCGGCCAGCGTTTTTCCGAACACGGCGGCAGCGCCATCGTCGTCAGGATGTTGCGCATACCAAACGACAAGCCAATCCACGGCGAGCCACGTGTGCTTGTACAACCAGCCTTGGAGGGCTCGGATATCCGCGTTTGCCGTGGCATCGGCCAATGCCTGCAGTGCCTCTGATGGGTCGCCGCCGTGCAAAATGTCGCTGCGCGCCGCGTAAAGTTGGCGAAAACGTGGCGTGTCGCGCGCCAGTTCCTCTGGATTTTCAGCGAACCACGCGGCGCAGCGCCTCGCGAAAGTGTCCCCGAGCGGCCGATCCGCGCCCGAGTTCACAAGGTTTTCCAACGCAGCGACAACCAGCACCGTCTGCTCGTCCACAGGGACCCCAGGCATTGCCATTAATTTGAGAACATCGGCGCAACGGACCGCGGCTGCGCGACGTTGGCCCCAGTCGGCTTGGCCGAGCCGTCCGTAGTGCCGTGCGAACTTTTGCAGATCCTGGGCAGAAAGAGCCTGGCTATCACTGGGATCGGAGGAGAACAGCCACTCGCGTTGAGCAGGACCAAAGCGCCGCTGAACAATCCACTGTTCGGGCCGGCCGTCGGCGGCTACTCGCTGTTGCAGCCAGACCGTAATCCGGCCGAGTTGAATGCCTTCATCATCGGCGGGCATGACCGGTTCTGCCGTATGCGGCCCGAACCAGCCGCGCTCGTCCGGAACATCGCAAGGGAGTTCGCGCCAGACGACATACGCACAGGAGAGCGATGGCGCGGTGACGCTCCGCCAGGGCAAGGCGAGCAGTAGAGCGGTGTGCGCTCGCTCGATAACCTTGCCGATCACCCGCTCCTGCGCATCATCGAGTTCTCCGGGCACGGCTCCGTCGGGCAGTTCCACACGAACGAAAATCGGCGCGACATTTCTATATCGACGCTCTTGTTCGGCCATAGCCGGATCTTCGAGCAGCAGCCAGTCTTCATAGGGCAACGGTTCGAGCCGGCCTATCGGCTCGAGCGGCTGAGCGGAGTCGGCTTCCATACGCAAGAACGGCAAATGGCATAGAAATTCAGGAGGCATCATGAGAGGTCTTTTCGCATTGCGTCATTCCCGTGCGGCGATGCGCGGTGCCGGAGCCTGCAGCGAGACGGACACCGCATCGTATAGCTTCTGCGGCACGATCGGAGACTCGCCATCAATCTCATCCCAACGTTTGCGCAGATCCCTCATGATATCGAGGGTGATCTTGCCGTCTGTATTGGCTTCGGAGATCAATTCCTCCACCTCGCGGCGAAGCGTCCCATAGCGTTGCATCGCCGCCCGGTGCAACGTCGCCTGCTCACCGAGTTTCAGTGAGCCCTGGAGGGCTGAAAGCACAGCGGCAATCAGACTCAGAACTCCGGCGCCAATCTTCCAGCTGCGGGAGAGCGATGAATTCGCGTCGGCCAAGAGACTCGTTCCGACGATTGTGCTGGCGACCAATGCGGCAATGCTCAACCAGCGGCCGTTGCGTTCGCACTTTGCCGCCGCCTGCACATGCGACTTGTGCTCGACGCGCAACCCATGATGCCACTGCTCCAAAAGCTTCAGTTGCTCCATTGGCATGGAATATTATCCTCCCACCCAACTGAGCGGGCAACACAATTCTCCCTGTATCTGGAAAATTTAGGCGCGTGTTGGGGGTTTCGGGGGGGGGACTCGTATACCGCCAGATATAACGTGGAGAGCCCAAGAGTGTTTCTCATGGGCGATTCCGGCAAGCCAAGCGCACGTTTGCCCAAGCCTCACGATGTTTCGATGCATCTGATGTCCGCACAAGAGTCACGCAACGGTAGCGATCACGCTTCGAACATATGGCCAAGCGCCTAGTTAGTCAGACCGGGTCAATGCAAATCGCCGATGCACTCATCAAGGCAGCGATTAGTAATGGGTCGGCTTCTTGAAAGCAATCCGTCCAGGCGTTCTCAACTGACGACAACGGGCCATAACCGGCTCATTGACGGCCGATTATGCGCGATTGTCGGGATTACTCCTGAAAACGCCCCAGGGTCCGGGAGCCTCCTCGGACTCCAGTCCGTAGGAGAGGGCACGAGACTCCAGTCGCCATGCCGGCATTCGGGGAGTAATCCTGGAGAGAGGATGCAACGTGCAGAAAGCATTACTTTGACTCAGGTTCTGGTTCTATCGGATGCATCGACTGCAAGATTCTGATTTGAATCAATTCTGCAGCCCAGCCGGGTGAATTGCTGCTCCTATCGCTGCCGGAGCACCCGGCACGGCCGTAGCTCCGTAAGCATGTTGGGTAGTGCACAAGTGGTAACTGACCCGTAGGCGGTTTACTCGCCAAGAACACCGGCTAAGAACTGCATCGTGCTACCGGAGTTGCAACGAACCAGGCAGAATTCGTGCCCAAGCTGCGCCAAACTGATCGCACCGCACCCCTTCGCACTTTGCGATCTTTCGAGCCTTTTCGAAAAGGGGAGTCTCGGTCCCAAAGCTCTCCAAGTTGCACGAATTGAGGAAGATCTGTTTTATTCCCGATAGCGGGCGCAGACCGATACAAACCTGCATCCACCCGGTGTTAGTTTTCTGAAGGCCTCTCAAGATGGTCAATGAAAAACAGTTCTTGCGGGCCTCTTTTGGACACCATCTTGATGCCCAGCTGCTCCTTCAGCGCTTCCTGGAAGGTGGGCGCGTCGGGATCGGGTTGGATATCGGGAGTGAGCCCATTGCCACGATATGCCTTGCCCCACTCAAGGGTATAATCGACAGTCCCTTTGATTCCGGTCTCGTCTACCATGGGGCGGTCCACTTCTCCCACGCCCGCGGTAATTGCGGCAAACCGCGTCATTGCTACATCTCGCCCTCCGTCCTTCATGCGCGCGGGCGCACTCGCCTTCATGCCCAAAGGGCCGCCGCAGGCTAACGGAAATCCTTCAGCGTCTACTTCTATCGGGCCGTGAATTGCAGGCTCTGGATTTGCCTTGCAAACCGGATCGTCCAGTTTGTGTAAGCGAATCTGTGACCCGAGTTTTCCGGGCTTCGCCAGAACGAGCCATAAATTGGCACCTGCCTGTTCTCCCTGTGGACCAGCAACTTGAAGCGGTCCGCAAGCAGAGACTGCATCATGAGTCGATACCCCGCCTTATCAGGGTCTCCTGCTGCCCTCGCTTCAATATCGAATTTGTCCTCGGCTGTCCATGGCACTTGCGAGACTACGGATTGAAGTTGAACCTGAGTTAGGTTGTACGCGAATGAGATGAATTGGATGAGCAGAATGTTCCGTGCAGAATACAGGCCTCCGGTGGAAACAGGGCTATCGCCAAGAACTGGGCTAACGTTCATATACGGCTTTTCATCGGACTTGTTCTGCCTGACAGACGCGACCTCGAATGCCAAGTTGCTGCCCACGGTCTTTTGCCCTGCGGGCGTTGTATGCGATTTGACCGAGGGAGTCTCGCCCGTCGTTATCTGGGCTTTCATTGGCATTGTAGTAAGGGCAAGCACTACCAGGTAGGTGAGCGCTACTGTTTCCGCCACTCTCATCATCGGTCTATGATTGAAGCTCATTTGGCATGCGAAGGAACTGACTTCCATATCGGGAGTTCTCTCTGAGGTCGGCACGCGTTGACCTGGATACGTGAAAAATGCTTGTCAAGTGGGCGAAGCGATAATTCACGTTACTTGACGTTCGCCCATTCCAATTCGCTCAAGCGGTCCAGCTATGCGTTCAATGAAAAGGCTCATCCCTTGGTCCTGAGTGGATGGCCAAACCGTCAGTTATATCGTAGTTACGAGAAAAAGAAAGCGAAAAGCGGCAATCGCCCCGAGCGTTGCCAAGCCATCGGCAAAACTTGCCACACGCCTTGCGTGTACTTGAATCCGACCCGCTCCAGCAGCTTTCGCGAGTTGTCGTGTGCGATCCCATGCCCGGCAACGATGACCGGCAGGTCTAGTGTGTCGAATCCGTGCGCGAGTA
>DATDLS010000455.1:0-6622 GCA_036519195.1 Occallatibacter sp.
ATATCTCCGCCATCGCTCCCGGATGCTCGAAGGGATTGATCGCTGTGGACTGTTTCTGCACCGCGATAGCTTCGTCATAGCGGCCCAGTGCGCAGAGAACCTTCGCGTGCAGGTGGAACGACTCGGCATCGTGAGGGTCCAATTCCGTGGAGCGGGTAAGCTCCTTGAGCGCCTCGGCCCAGTCTCCCCGGTTGAAAAAAATCATGCCTCCGATAGTTGCATGGGCTCGTGGGAGACTGTCATCGAGCTCGACCGCTTTCCTGGCCGCAGCTTCGGCCTGCGGCAACGCCTGGAGCGGATCAAGTTCACCGCCGAGTGCCCCACGGGCGTAATAATCGGCAAGCCCGGTCCAACCAAGGGCATAATCGGGCTGAAGTTCGACGGCCCGCTGGTAGTACCTGCCGGCATCTTCATTTCGCCCGACGACCCAAGAGTAGTGGCCACGCAAGTAGGCGTCGTGAGCTTCCGGTTTGATGTAGCGGACATTGGCCTGCGTCGGCGTTGAACCGTTCAAGCGAGCAGCGATGGCTCTGGCGGCATCTTCGGGCAGCGCAGCAACATCGTTGGTGTCGCGATTGTAGCTTTCGGCCCATAGATGACTATCCGTGTCACCGCGGACAAGTTGCAGGGTCATATGCACCTGGTTACTGGAGCGCGAGATTGAGCCTTCGAGGATGGCGTCAACGTTGAGGGCGCGGGCGATTTCCGGCAGCGAGCGGTGCGCGTCCTTGAATTGCATGGCGGAGGTGCGGGAAACGATCCGCAGGGTGGAATCCTTGGCGAGCATGGTCGTCAACTCGTCGGTCATGCCGTCGGCGAAGTACTCCTCATGCGGATCGCCGGACAGATTGGCGAGGGGGAGAACGGCGAGCGAGGCGAGCGCAGAGTGAGTGTGTCGCTCGAGGAAGCGCGTTGCCAGCGGATGCGTGCCGAGGCTAAGTATAGAAATGCCAACGGGCCCGCAGGCACATAGGGCAATGACCACCCAGAGTCTGTGATGGGGCTTGGTAGCCGATAAAATGACGGGCGTAGTAGAGATCTCCGGCGGAGCTGGAGGCAGGTCGACCGGATCCTGGGAAGGTTGAGTTGGCTCGGTGACTTCTGGCTCAACGGTCGTAACGGGTGCGATGAAGCGGTAACCAGAGCCGGAGATTGTTTGCACAAACTGCGGCAGGTCCGAACTGTCACCGAGAATTTGGCGAATTTTACGGATTGCCGTGTTGGTTCCGTGTTCGATATCGACGAAAACTTCCCGCTCCCAAAGGCACCCGGCAATCTCATCCCGGGTAACAACCTGTCCGTGTTTGGTGACAAGGAGGACGAGAAGTTCAAGAGGCTTCCGCTCAAGCTTGAGCCTGCGGCCTTTGCGGCAAAGCTCAAATTTGCCGGAATGGAGGCTAAAGTCGCCGAATTCATAGAGGCCAAAGGGCACCGTCTCCCTCCGCAGCGTGGCTGAAGTATAGCATTGGTCAAAACCCGGATAAAGGATTCTCTTCCAGATTCAGCGACTTACGCCTTCACCTTTCTTCACCTCTGAATTCATCTTCCTGCATTGCCCCCAAACGCGAATTGGGTTTTATCTCATGCGAGCCGGCAAATTCTCCGGCAGAGGAGGAAGTCATGATTTCAAGAAATTGGAAAATTGCGCCGGCGCTGAAGCAAGAACCAAGAATGAGGCTCTCTACCCTGGGATATGTCTGGGTCCCCCTATTACTGATTTCAGCACTCGTTCAGGCACAGGATTGGCAAGTGCAAGTCGGAGCCCAGAGCAAGGACAAGGGACGGCAGGCCCTCGCCTTCCTACCGAATGAAATGTGGATTCATGCCGGCGACTCCATTGCTTTTACGGTCGCAACCGACGAACCTCACACGGTAACATTTCTAACTCCCAATCAGGTGCGACCGCCTTTTTCGGTTGGCTGTCCAGGCACAACGCCGAGCGGCAGCGCTGAAGATGGATCGAGCTGTGTGAATAGTGGTTCACTGACCAATGGGCAAGGATACTCGGTGACCTTCCCGACGGCAGGAGATTACAAACTCGTCTGCCTGTACCACCAGAATCACACAGCGATGGTTCATGTTCTTGATCGCTCGACAGATCTCCCTCACGACCAAGCATTCTACAGTGCTGAAGCCGCGGACACGCAAAAAGATATGCTTTCTTCTGCTGGCCAAATGATGGATCATGACATGGACAGATCGGCGATGGGAGTTACAGCGGGAACCGGCGCGATCGTCGCGACGGGCGGCGGTACCGGGACTTTGTCAGTGGTGCGTTTCATGCATCCTGACAAGATCGTACATGTTGGAGACACGGTCGAGTGGACAAACGACGATCCGATAACACCACATACGATCACCTTCGGGGCTGAGCCGGAAAACCCCATCCCGCCTTCTGCGAACGTGACTGTCGATCCCGACGGGGCGCTGCACGCTACCGTGAGTTCGCCAGCGGACAACGTGCATTCGGGCTTCATCGCCGCAGCTCCGCAGGACCAGATCGGGTTACCGCAACCGCCGCCGGGCATAACTCGATTCCGCGTGACATTCACGCGGCCGGGCACTTTTGAGTACAAATGCGTGCTGCATGACAACCTGGGCATGCTCGGTAAAGTGATCGTTTTGCGGTAAGCAGATGAAAGGCCCAACGAGGAGGCAAAGCCATACGCTGCGAGAAGGGAGCGCGGCGGAGCATGTCTCCGGGATGCGTGCTCCCATGACCGGTGACGTTTCCCTCAGTGAATGGGTAGAAACCGGCGCGGACTTATCGACTGAACCATTTTGGAGTCTCGTACGACTGTGCAGGCCAAAACCTCGTCGGCCCCGCCTGTATTCAGCAATGGCTCTCCATCGATCCCAAAGGGAATTCAACATCGGGAAGATTCACCATCGATAAGTGGGACGAGGCGAGCAATCTCCTCGCTCACTTGCAAGGCAAAATCATCGGATCCAGAGTGGAAACCGGATTCGAAAGAGTCGAGTAAACTGAATGCTGCTTGGCAATCGCGGGTCTCGCTCGGCGCTGACTGGACCGAAGCGTGACCTGCGTTTGCAGATCGGACCGCGAATCGCGGCCAGTTATGGCTGGTCAAATCGAACCGGCGAAAGCCTCAATCACTCCCCACAAGCGGCTTTTCGGAAGCAAATAGAAACGAGCGGCTTTCCACTGCCGACGACGCCAAAGGAACTGGTCCGTAGAGAGTTTTAGCGGGTTTCGGGCGAGTAGTCGCTATCAAGTCGCCGAAGAATCCGCCGTTTTGGGGTAAAGGAAGGGTGGTCATACGCCCGGAACTCTCAAGATGCATCTCGCAACCAGGTCCCTGAGCAAGTCGCCGACAGCATGCTAGTCACACTTTGCGGGGCGGAGCCCACATTGACTTATAGGCTCCCCGTGTTTCTGCTTTCAGGACCAGCCCGATCACCCACCGTCTTAAAGTTTCGCGACAGCATTGTTTCACTGGCATTCGCCCCCGCATGCAATTACGATGCAGAAACCATGCTTACATCCACTGGACGTGCCTCGTTCAATTTCACCCGCTTTGCGCTCGTTTTGCTCCTTGTCTTCGCCGCCTCAGCATTTGCCTGTGCACAGAGCGCTCCGGCGGAATCCCCCGATCACTTTACTTTCGCGCCCAAACCCGGACCGTACCCGGTCGGTTTTCGCGTCGTGTTCCAATACGACTACTCCCGGACCTTCCAGGATACCGTCGACTTATTGGGCAAGCCAAACACCGCGGAACTCGCCCGCCCAGTGCAGACGCTCATCTGGTACCCGGCTCAAAAGAGTGGCAATCCGCCCATCGTCTTCGGCGACTATCTCGCTCTGAGCGTAAGAGAACTGGAGCCCACAGCCGCCGAAGGAAGTATCGAAGCCCTCGCTCAGTCGAAAAAGGAGTACGGCGACTCGGCCACCGAAAAGATGTGGGCGGTGAAGGATGCCTCGCCTGCTCCGGGCCCGTTTCCCGTGGTGATCTATGCGCCGAGCTTCAGCGCTCCGGCACACGAAAACTCCGACTTGCTGGAGTACCTGGCCAGCAATGGATACATTGTAAATTCGAGCGCAGATGTGGGTGCTCATGATCGCGGCATGACGGGGGATCTGGATGGCGTGGAAGCGCAGCGCGGTGATATCAGCTTCCTCATCGGATATGCGCGCACCTTGCCGCAGGCCGACATGTCGCATATTGCCGTCGCCGGATTCAGCTGGGGCGGCATCTCCAATCTCTTTGCCGCCGCGCGCGACAGCCGCATCGGCGCACTCATCTCGCTCGACGGCTCAGCGCGCTACTTCCCCAAGCTCGTCGCCGATTCAGGCTACGTCCATCCGAAAGAGCTAACCATTCCCATCCTCTTTTTCCGCCAAGGTGGGATGTCGCTCGAAGATGCCGGCCGGGGCCACCAGTTCACAGAAGCTCCGAACGTGCTGAATGATTTGACGCACGCCGACCTCTACAACATCCACATGTACTGGATGTATCACGGCGACTTCTCCTCCACGTTTCAACGCAATCCCGATTATTGGAAGAACAAGCGCGACGTCGATTACTCCCGGTCTGCAGCCAACGAAAGCTACAGTTGGGTGGCGCGCTACATTCTCAACTTTCTCAATGCCTATTTCAGGCAGGATGCCGGCGCCAAGGAATTCCTGAAGCATACGCCGGTCGAAAACGGTGCGCCTGCCCACTTATTCAACGTCGATTACCGTCCCGCATCCGGATTTGCACCTACACTAACCGCCTTCCGCGCCGAGGTCGGCAATCGCGGCTTCGATCATGTCAACGACGTATACACCGCGTTCAAAGCCGCTAATCCGGACTTCAAATTCGACGAACATCAGATGGTTTCCTGGGGGTTCGCCTTGGGGTGGTTCGGGCATTTCCCGGAAGCAATCGCAATCTTCAAGTTCGACACCGTGCTCTTTCCGGATGCGGCATACATCTACGACGACCTCGCAGATGCGTATGCCAAGAATGGGCAGAAGGATTTGGCAATAGCCAGTTATGAGAAATCGCTCGCTATGAAGCCCGATAACGCAAGTGCAAAAGCCGAGTTGGAAAAACTGAAAAATCCTCCTAAAGAGAAGCCTTGACGTCTTGTTCCCGAAGTTGGTTGGGCAGCGGTTGGGTGGTCGCCAACCCGGAAATTACTACTTAAGCAACACCGACGGGATTGTTTACCATAATATAACTTCCGGTTAAGTCCGGTCATCCATCCGCGATGCTAATTAACGGTGAGGGATGGCATAGTAGCCAGGCCGTGCACAGACAGTTGTTCCCGGAACTTTAGATTGCAACTTGATTCGGTGGCATGACCTATCACGGATGAGGCTGGCCCGGGTGAAATCCAAAATATATTGATTGCGCTGGTCGTTATCCATCGTTTCAATGTCGGCCTCGATTTGCTTTGGCCCCGGGTTCAGGAAGATGCGGCCTCCACTTTGCGCGGACAGTGCCTCAAGTGTTCTTGTCCCTTTCGCGGATCCTCTAAGATTCCATAGGTTCGTGAAGATGTAGATTGCCGTTCTAATGCTCTGGCACATATCGATTGCATCTTCCAGGCGGGCGTGGCTCATGTTGTCTATGCCGTCTGTGAAAAGCAAGATAAGATTGCCGGTCACCTGTATCTGGTCCGGATTCCACCTTCCGCTTGCGTTAGGAATTGGCGCCGCCGCCGCGATTTTCAGCGTCGTGCGCGCCGTGCTTTTGCGTCCGCTCGCAAATCAAGATAAGGACCGGTAACTATAGCTGCGTCAGAGCGCTCCTGGAATCAACGAAACCAACGCAGTTTTTTCGGTACCCGAAATCCAGGTCATCTTCTTCCTGCCGGGCCAACGCTTCAATTCCTAGTCTTTGACCTTCGTCCATATATTGACCTTGACAGATGGTAACACACGCGTTACTATTGTGGGGTCAGTATGAACATCGAGATACGTGAATACATCGATGCGCGAGGACATAATCACTACCGCGAATGGTTGTCGAAGCTGGACCCGAGCGTGAGAGCCAGAATCGATAAATCGGTGTTCCGGGTGGGGTACGGAAACCTCTCCGGGGTGAAACCGGAAGGTGAAGGCGTGTCGGCGTTGCGGGTCGATTTTGGTTCAGGATACCGGGTTTACTTCGGGCAAGATGGGGATCAGCTCGTGATCCTGCTTGCGGGTGGTACGAAACGGCGGCAGGAGAACGATATTCAATTAGCCTGGTCGCTGTGGTCCAAATACAAAAAGCGCAAGCGAGAGAACAAGAGGGAGAAATGAAGATGCCGCTTACACGGAGTTTCAGAGAGTCGGTTATGGAAGAGCTATGCGACAAAGACTATCGTCGCGCCTTTCTCCGCGAAGCCATCAACGATATGCTGGCCGGGGACCTGGATTCGGCAAAGATGGTCCTGCGCGAGTACGTCAATGGGACAGTTGGCTTTATGAATCTCGGTGAGGCTCTTGGACGTTCTCCGAAAAGCCTCATGCGAATGCTGAGCCAGGAAGGAAATCCTCATGCGCGCAACCTGCTCGAATTGGTTGCGTATCTCCAGAAAGCCGATGGGGTCGTGGCCGAGGTCCAAATCGGTGATGCCGCAGCAGCATAAACCCTCTCAACGGTTTCATTTTGTGCTCGGTTGGGTC
>DATDLS010000456.1:0-3603 GCA_036519195.1 Occallatibacter sp.
GCAAACGCCGGCGGTTCACTACAAATTGCCGTATCCACAATGCTCCACCAACAGTTCCCCTCGCCAACCCCTGCATGCGCAGCACTGTCGATACGGCACTATAGATTTATCGTCAACTGACCCTGCGAACGGGAGGAGCGCATGTCGCAATCGGAGATTTTTATCCTAACCAACATTTTGCGGAAGCTCTAGCTAGGGAGCCTACCCTCAAGATTCACCAGATCTTTACTCACAATGAAGGATCTTCGCCAGATTCAGATGCAGCGCCCGTCTGGCGGGAAGCAGCGCCGCGAGTCCTACGATTCCAACCAGCACCACTACCGCTCCTGCATAACTCGCCGGGTCCAGATTGCTGACCCCAAACAGCACCTTTCGGAGCACCCTGGACGTGCCGGCTGCCACGCCAACACCCGCGAGCAACCCAACCATCATGGGCCATGTGAACTGGCGCAGCACCGCCGCCAGCACCTGCATCCGCTCCGCCCCTAGTGCAAGCCGTATCGCCATCTCCTTGGTCCGTTGCGATACGGTGTAGGCCACCAGTCCAACAATACCCACGCCTGCCAGCAGCACGGCCACAAATCCGATCAGGCTCACAACCATAGCGACCTGCTCTACATTCGATACATTCTCGTGAAACAGACCCTTGAGCGGACGAATCTCGGGAAATATCTTCGGATCCAGGCTTTCAGCGATGACTTTCGCCACAGGAGTGAAGCTCTCCGGAGGACCAGACATCTTCGCAACCATCGACATGCTCGGCATATCGTCTGTCTGGGCAGGCCAATATTCTTCGACCGCGTCATCATCGTTCAGGGCGTTCAGGCGAGCGTCTCCGACAACCCCCACCACGGTGTCGCGCGGGCTGCTCGCGGACTCGTCAGTCCCGAACTGCTTACCGATGGGACTCTCCCCGGGCCACCGCCTGCGGGCGAGCGATTCACTGATCATGACTCCATTCTTCTCGCTCGGCAACAGTGTGCGCCCGAGCAAGAGTGGAATATTCATGGTCTGGAAGAAGCCTCGCTCGACCCAGTTCGGATAAATGGCCACAGCATGGCCACCGATTTCAACGTCCATGCGCGAGACCACATGACCCATAGGCGGCATCTTGACCAGCGACACAGAGATCACGCCCGGCGCGGCGCGCAACCGGCTCTCCATCTGATTCAGGTACGCTTGCGCAGAGCTTGGCGTATAGCCATGCTGCCCTAGTTGCGGATCAATCGAGAACACCTGCTCGTACCCGAAGCCCGGAGAGGTATAGAGCATGTGGTGCATCGCCCGCACCAGCAACCCGGCCACAATGAGCAGCACACAACTCGCCGCTACCTGCGCGCTAACCAGCACCTGCCGTACTATCGGTTTCCTCTGCCGCTGTCGGGCGATCTGCAGGGCCGGCGTCAGTCCGAAGAAGATCGCAGCTCCAAGCGCCATGCTCACCGAGAAAGCCAGAACCCGCCAATCCGGCTCTGGGCTCAGCCACTTCGGCGCATCGAGCAAGACAAGAGCAACGCGTAGCACCGCATAGCTGATAGCCACCCCAGCCATCGAACCGAGGGAAGCTAACACCAGACTCTCCGTGAACAACTGGCGGAAGATTCTTTTCCTGCTGGCGCCAATGGCCACTCGAATCCCGATCTCGTGCTCACGCATGACGCCACGTGCCAGGAACAACCCTCCCAGGTTGGCGCAAGCCACCGCGAGAATCAGCAGGGTTAGCACCGCGACCATTGCCGCCACCTGATACATCTCCGGCTGCATCACCTGCAAATGTCCGCCCGGATCGCTATGGATGTATTCGTTGTCCCATATCTCTTTGGGATGTTGCCTGCGCAGCTCATTGGTCAGCGTCAGCAGTTCTTGCTCCGCCATCTTTGCGGGGACGCCCGGCGCCAGTCGCGCCCACATGCGAACGCTCGAAGCCGAGCTATCGGTCAACACCTTGCTGCCTTCGATGAAGTAGGGTTGTTGCGCCAACGGCAGCCAGACATCCGGGGTCTGGCCTCCCAGGCTGGCAAAAGTAGATGGCAGAATGCCGATCACAGTTGCGGCTTTGGTGTTGAGATGAATTGTTCGTCCGACAACCGATGGATCTGCGCCGAAGCGCCTCTGCCACACACCATAACTCAGCACGGCGACTGGAGACGCATCCGGCTTGTTCTCCGAGACTGGGTCGAAGAGCCTGCCCAGGGCGGCCGGAGTCCCCAGTTCGTTGAAGTAGTTTCCCGTAGCAAAGTTGGTATGCACCGGCTCCGCGCTGTCTTCCAGTTTCATTGGTGGAACACCCATCACCGCCATCACGCCTGACAACGTCTTCGCATGCTCGCCATAGAACACCACGGATGGATAGGGCATCTCGCCCTGGATGATCTCCGGAGAACGCCGCTGTAGCTGGACAAGCGAATCTGGGTCGCGCACGGGCAGCGGCTTGAGCGCGACCATGTTGAAGAGACTGAACGCCGTGACGTTCACACCGATGCCAATCGCAAGCACCAGAATTGCCGTCGTCGTGAAGCCCGGTGACCGCATCAGCGTCCGCGTCGCATACCGCAGGTCCTGTCCTAAACGCTCGATCCAGGTCCAGCCCCATGCCTCACGCGCATCTTCGCGCAGTCGAAGGGTATTGCCAAAGTTTCTTCGCCCATCACGCGCCATCATCTCGCGATGAAACTCCATATCGTCCTCCAACTCCTGATCGAGCTGACGACGGTGAAACAGATAATGCAGACGGCGGAAGAGTTCACTCACATCGGTCTCCTTCAGGCAGTACGCAATACGCTCTGAATTGCTTCGGTTACACGGTCGTAGTCGGAAAGCTCCAACTGGAGCTGCTTGCGACCGGCCGATGTAAGGGAATAGAAGCGGACCTTGCGATTCGTCTCCGAAGTGCCCCATTCGGCAGTCACCCAGCCTTTGAGCAGCATCTTCTGCAGCGCGGGGTAGAGCACCCACTCCTCCACCTGCAGCACCTCGGTCGAAAGCGCGTGGATTCGTTGTGCGATGGCATAGCCATGGATAGGCCCTGACCGCAGTACTCGAAGGATGAGCATTACCAGCGCGCCGGAAGGCATCCCGATCTTAGGCGTTCTATTCATAGGCATAGTATTTCTATGCATAGAAACATTTGTCAAGGCTTATTTCGCAAAATGCTCTTAGAGAGCACGAGGACCTAGCGGTGACCTTGGCAGGCCTTCAAGAATGGCCAAATCACTCATTGAGCCCTGAACGGGGAGCTTTGTCGCGTTCCGGTCGGATTGTCGGCAAACCGGAAGTTACAGTGGCTCAGAATACCGGTTCATGATAAATCGCCAATGCACGCAATATAAAAGGCGCCCACTTTGCGGTAGGTTGTGGTTATTCGTATCACCACCTACCGAAAGGAGCGCCGTTATGAGCCAAGAGAAATATATCGGCATGGACGTCCACCAAGCAACGATCTCGGTTGCAGTCTTGGATTCCCGGGGCAAGTTGATCATGGAAAGTATTCTGGAGACGAAAGCGGCCACGATCCTTGAGTTCCTCCAGGGGCTGCACGGAAGTTTATCGGTGACCTTCGAAGAAGGGACCTCTGCGGCCTGGTTACATGACCTGCTGAAACCT
>DATDLS010000457.1:0-39371 GCA_036519195.1 Occallatibacter sp.
GGCTACGTCGGGAAGAAACTCGGTGACGAAGTTGTCGATCGGCGCAGTGGCCAGGGCGGTGGCATAACGCTCTGCGCTGGCCGAGGCACGGGTTTCGCGGCCAGGAACGTAAAGGTTGCCAACTTCGTCGTCAATGCCGAAGCCAACGACATCTGCGTAATTGACCATGCTTTTGCCGTTGTCGCCCTGGGTCCACACCACCTGATACACACAATGGGCGATGCGGCGTTTGAGCGTGGCCTGCGGCATACGGTGGTAGTGCGGATCCTGGTGGACCAGCGAGGGAATGAGGAAGGTGCCGAAAAACTCGCCCGTGGCATCCTGGGCATAGCTGACCCCAACGTAGCGGCCAAAGCCGGTGAAGCCCGGACCGTAAGGCGAGTGGGCGTTGCTGCCCACAGCGATGGCCGAGCTGGCCAGGATGGTCACGCCATTGAAGGGATCGATGAAGTTGCGCACCGCGAGCCAGGCCTTTTCCTTGGGCGTCATGGGTTTGACCTGAGGACCATCAAGGAAGCGCGCGTACCAGTTGATGAGGGGGATCTTCTTGATCATGGGCAGGTAGCCGATGAACGAATTGCAAGGCACCAGCATCGCGTCGGTTTCCGCATTGGCCTGGGCGACCGGTTTGCCGATGCTCAGCGCGGCTCCAGTGGCAGCAGCCTGGCCGGGAGTGAGGGACGCCGTGGAAGCCGCTCCGTAGGCCATTCCGACGCTGGCGCGCTGGACCAGGCACGGCGACATTTGGGTAGCCGGCGCTGGCGTGGCAACCTGGGCCTGGGGAACATCGGGAAGCGACGCCGATGCCCGGTCGATGGGTGTTTGAGCTTCTGAGGCAGCGGTCGCGAGGGCCGGAACGGGCCCCAAGGCAAGAACCAGGAAGCCCAGCCGTAACGCGATGTGCGGACGCGAGGCGCGAATTGCCGATGCAATCGCCCCTCCCTGCCCGTTACCGAATCGGTACCGCTCAGGTCGACTGAACCATACCTCAGCAAAGCCCCACCATCTAATCAATTGTGCTGACCTCTTAGGGACCCGTGAAAGAGCATCATGACCCGGCGCTCTCTAATTCTGACGCGAATTCCGGGACAAAGGTCGACTACCGGGCCAGCGAGATCTCCCCAACCGGCAGAATTCACGGAATTGTATCGAGAGTCGGGAGCGGTCGAACGGTCACGCTTATTGACGATTGCGGCACCTTCCTCCATTGGGTCATTGACGGCGTTGAAGAGCGGATCCATGCTGGAGCCTGGATGAGCACGCGCATGATATTGGGAGGTTTTTCACGATGAGCAGTTATCCGCCTCCGGGCCCGGGAGTGGGCAGCGTCGGGCAACGCATTGAAGAGGCCATCGAGCTGATCGAGATGGAAGTGCGGCACGCGGCAGCCTATATCAATGCCGCTGTGATTCCGCAGGTGCGCGCCGAGTCGATTTCAGCGTTGCGAAACGTGGCCAACTCGCTGCGCAACTTTGCCGATCGTCTGGATCGGCAACAGCCCGAGGCCCAGACTCCTCCGCCGCCCTCAAAGGAACCTCGGCCCTGATGAATGAATCCATCCAACTGAATTTTTGCCTGCGCGGAACCACGACACTCGCTGCAGCCCGAATGCCCGCTGTGCTCCTTGCCGCAGCGGTTTCCCTTGCGATGGGTTTGACTGCCGGCTGCGGGCATCATAACAATCGGGCGCAGACAACGGCGCAGCAAACCGCGCCGCCCCCTCCTGCGGAACCAGCTCAGGAAGCCCAACTGGCACCGCCGGCGCGTATTCCCATTACGCCCGTGCCCCCGGAGGGAGTCAGCGCAGAGGATCTTGACTTCGTCAAAACGCACCGGCCCATTCTCTCCGAACAAGGCCTGGCCACCTGGTACACCGCGCCGTACAAGGGGCGCAAAGCGGCCAATGGACAGCTGTTCAGCGATCGTGCGCTGACCGCGGCGCACCGCACCCTGCCCATGGGATCACTGATTACCGTGACGAATTTGAAGACCGGACAATCGGCGGCAATGCGGATCACCGATCGCGGGCCCTTTGTGGACGGACGCATTCTGGATCTCACCATTGCTTCGGCCAAGGCGACTGGCGTCTATAGCGTCGGCACTGCCGAGGTGCGGCTGGATGTGTATCAGACGCCCAAGCCGATTGAGCGCGGCGGACGCTGGTGCGTGCAGATCGGAGCGTTTAAGACAGAGCGCGACGCCGAAAAGCTGAAGAAGCAGCTGCTGCGCCGCTATCCGGATTCGAACGTGATTGAGTTTCCCGGCCAGAACAGCTACTGGGTACGCATTCGTCCCCAGGGCGACAATCGCCAACAGGCCGAATCGATCGCGCGGCACCTGCGCCCCGGCGAGGCCGAGGCCGAGGCGTTCCTTACCCGGCTCGATTGAACGAAGAGTGATGGACCGCATCGGAACAGCGAGCAGAGATATTCCGTGGTCGTGCGCGAAGCGGAAACCGGACCTGCCGGCACATTGGACTCCACAACGGAGACAATGGCACCAGGAAGAGTTCGACCCGAGCTCCCGGCGCAAGTTTCCGGTTCTATGAATGGCGCCGAAGGCCTATAAGGCGGCTCTAATCCGGCGGCGGATAGAAGGGGAGCTTGTCGTTCTTTTCGTTGGCGCGTTTGATGGTCACGTCGTCGAACAGCAGCGCCGGGGCAAGGACAGTTACAGGAACGTCGCCGAAGAAATTGGCCGTGTAGAGGTCCTTGCCGGCGGCTTCAATGCTGGAACGAAGGGCGCGCTGGTCAAGGTCGTCAAGTTCGGCGCCGCGGACCAGTTCACGCTTGCCGTCGGCGCTGATTCGATACAACAGGCGGGGTACGTCGGCACCCATAGTCTCGACGAAGTAGACGTTCTTCAGGTCGCGATCCTTGACGGCGGCGAGCAGCTTCTTGTTGAGGTCCTCGACGGAGAGGCCGTCTTTAGCCGTGATTTTGAGTACGCCGATGGCGGGCCGCGGGCCGCCCGTGACGCCGGCGCGGCCGTGGCCGTTGGACTGCGGAAAATCGCGCACCGGTTCGCGGCCGATAAGATAGTTCTCGAGTTTGCCGTCGGTGATGAGGTTGACGGCCTGTGCGGGCACGCCTTCATCGTCGATGGTGTAGGCACCGATGAGGCCTTTGCCGTTGTAGGTGGTGATTGCCGGATCATCGACCACGTTGAGAAACTCCGGCAGAACACGGGCGTGGAAGCTGGATGCGAACGCGCCGTTGGTGCGGGCTTCAGTACCCAGCTTGGGCCGTGTTGCGGTAACGGAACTGGCGATCAGCGAACGCATCGTGTCTGCACTTGCGTCGGCGCTGAGCAGGACGGGACCGTGATACTCCTCTTCGACCAGCGGTGCGTTGCGCAGTTCAGTGAGTGAGGCAATTTGCTTGACAGCACGCTGATCAAACGCATCTTCAGGATCGAGATCGCTGAGCGAAACTCCGACCGAGGCAAAGGATCGGTCGAGGCGCATGCCGTCTTGAGCCTGGGTGCCGGCGCCGAAAGTCTCCTGATAGCCAGCCGCAGATTTGCGAACGATGGTGCCTTCGCTGTCGACCAGCCAGGTGGTCGTAACGCGCGCGTGGAAATCGGCGGAAGAATATTGGACGTCGCGCTGGGATGCCTTGACGGTCGCGTCGGTGCGGTAGAGGCCGCTGGCTTTGGCCATGCGTTCCGGCCACGCGGCCTCATCGATGTGCAGCTTCCCCGGCTCTGCGAGGGAAATGACGGGTTTCTCCTGGCTGAAGTCGTCAGCCTGTGGAGGCGTTTGCACCTGCTTCAGCTCGGCCTGCTTCTGCGTGTAGGCGGCAAGGGCGGCTTTATAGGCCTGGTCGGTTGCCGACCACAGGGCGGAGCGAAGAGCGATTGGGTCGTCGTCGATGGAGGTCAGTTCCAGGGCACCATCGCCGCGACCTCCAGAGCTATCGGTCTTGTAATTGCCCAATCGAACAGTAATGCGGGCGATGCGCTGATGGGTATGCGAGGCGCCTTCCGTGGCGCCAAACTCAGCCTTGGTCTGGTAGTCGTCGACCTCCTCAAGGCGGTATTGAATGAAGAATGGCTTGGCGAAGCCGGGCAGCTGCAATTGGGTCATACTGCGATCGAGTTCCGTGAGCATGGCTTTGAGGAGCGGGTCCTTTTCGGCGTCGGCGCGAGTTTGCTGGGCAGCGGCGGACATCGACCAGGCGAGGGAACCGGTCCCGATCAGTAGTGCAATAGAACGAATCAATTTCAACTACGCCTCCATGCTTCGGTCCGAACGTGTGCCGGGGCTAAAGCCCAATGCCGCTGTTGTCGCAAATCCGGCACGGCTCAAGTCATGTCCTGCCATCGTGCCCTGATTGAAAACTCAAGTACCAAATTGCGCCATCGTTGAGGGAATCCCGGAGCAACTTGCGCTTATTTCCCGGTCCCGGGTATCGGCAGAATGGGCGGCCGTGCGGACCCCTGCGCCTGCTTCTGCGTTTCCATTTCGCTGACGAGCATGGCGGGGGCTATGGCGCTGACCGGAATTGTGCCCGACTCTGCGCCGCACTCGCCGTTGAACACTTCGCTCTTGTCCCCCGTGGCCAGGATGCGCTTCATGGCTGCCAGCGGCGTGCCCACGATACTGACGCCGCGGACCAGTTGGTCCGGGCGGCCGTCGACGAAGACGCGGTAGACAACCAGCGGAATCACCTGAAACGCCTGCGGGGAACTGCGCTGGGTGACGGCAAAGCCGGACGAGATGTCTTCAAAGTAAAGTCCGTAGGATTTGCCCTGCTTCTTGGCTTCCTCAATCAGCTGCTTGCGCAGTTCAGCCTCGGGCTCCGATTTCGTGGAAGTGACGATGAGGTTGCCCTGGCGTCCGGTGGGTACGTGGCCGCTCTGCGCGCGCCCGTGCCCGTTGGACTCAGCGAAGTTGGCAATGGGCAGGCGCGACATGAGGAACGTTTTTAGGACTCCATCGTCGATGAGGTCAACCTTATGCGCCTTCTGGCCTTCGTCGTCGTACTCGTAGCTGCCGCTCAGCCAGGTGCCGCCGAATTTTGTGCGGGTCGGATCGTCGGCAACGGACAGGAAGGTCGGCAGCACGTCCTTGCCAACCTCTTTGGTGAAGGTCTGGCCTTCGTCATCGCCACGCTGGCGCTGGCCCTCAAGCCGATGGCCCAGGACTTCGTGGAAGAAGACGGCGGCGGCGCGTCCGCTCAGGATGGCAGGGCCGTCGAAGGGCTCCGTGAGGGGAGCCTTGCGGAGCGCTTCAAGACTCGTGCCGAGCTCGCGCATGGCCGCTTCGAGCTGCGGCTGGGCGGGTAGTCCGGCCACGGTTTCTGCTTCAAATGTCTGCGCACGGAACAGATCCATGCCGTCGTCGGCGCGGGTAACCGCGAACACGACGAGGCGTGCCGAGAGGTGCGGCGCGACGATCTGCGAACCTTCCGACGAGGCAAAGTAATCGGTCTCGTTCTGCGCGGTGAGCAGCACCATATTCTGGTAAACGTCGGGGAATTCGCGGAAGACCCTGGAGAGGCTGGTGACGCGGCGCTCCCATGCGGCCTTGTCCACAGCCACCATGGGTGCAGGTTTCCCGATGTGCGTTTCTGGCGGCTCCTGGCTGAAGTCGGGCGAGGAGTCTTCTTCCTTGGCGCGGACCTGGGATTCGGTCTTGACGCGGAGATAGTTGTCCAGCGCAGTCCCATAGCCGTTGTTGGTGGCCAGCCACAGGCTGCGGCCCAGGGCCTCGCGATCGTCCGTCAAGGGCAGTTGCAAGCTGTTGACAGCCGAGGAGCGATGGGTGCCGTGCGTGTTGTCGAGCTTGGGATCGCCGAGGCGCACTTGCACGTCGGCCACGCGGATGCGGTTGGCGGTGCTTTCCACCAGCGCGCCATACTGGGCGCGAATGCCCACGTAGCTGGCGTCGCTGACCGAATAGCTGAGGAAGTAGGGCGGCTGCTGCTGGTCTCCGTCCCCCTTGCCCGAAGGCTGCCTGCCAAGCGAGGAGAAGGCGCGATGCAGTTCAGCGGTCATGGCGTCCAGAAGCACGGGCGACGCCGGCTGCTGGGCGACTGCGGGCGCGGCAGGGGTCAGGAACACCCCAGTCAGGGCAACTGCGAAACTGAGACAGGCCTTGGGGGCGAAGGAGGAAGCCGGCCGCTGGGTAGCAGCGAACGATTTTTGTGGCATGGGCTGACGCAACTCGGGTAAAAGCATCACTAGCGAGAATTGTCGCAGAGTTTCCCGCCGGGAGGGAAAAACCCATGGATTTTGTGCGCCGTTGGCCGGCTGCTCTTTGCCTTACCTTGCTGCTCGTCTGGCTCGGCGCGGCTGTTTGCCCGGCGCAAGCAGCCGCAACCCAAGCATCCGCCCAGGCCACACCGGCCCCAGACCAGCCGGCGGCTCAGGCCTACACGCTGCCTCCGGACAAGCTGGCAAAGGCCATTACAATCAGCCGCATTTTCAATGTGCTGGATATTGTGGGTGGACTGTGGGGCATCGTGTTTGTGGGCTTGCTGCTGGCCACCCGCGCGGCGGCCGGTTTGGAGGACTGGGTGCGGGGCGTCTTCAGGCCCGGCTGGCTGCAGGGCCTGGTGTTTTTTGCTGTGCTGCTCACGCTGCTCGCGGTCGCGAACTTGCCAGTCGACATGTATGGTCACGACGTGAGCGTGGAGTACGGCATCAGCATTCAGAGCTGGGGGAGCTGGCTCGGGGAGCAGGGGAAAGCACTGGGGCTGACACTGCTGATCGGTGCGCCGCTGCTCTTGTTGTTCAACTGGATTGTGCGCCGCTGGCCGCGGGGCTTTTGGTTCCGCATCTGGCTTGTGATGCTGCCACTTATGATCGTTTCCCTGTTTGTTGCCCCCCTGTTTGAGCCGCTGTTCAATACGTACGAGCCTTTAACCCAGAACCACAGCGCGCTGGTGGACAAGCTGGAACTGGTGGTGGCGCGCACCGGAACGCACATCCCGCCCGAGCGCATGTTTCTGATGAAGGCCAGCGAGAAGACCAACGGGCTGAATGCGTACGTGAACGGCATTGGCGCCACCAAGCGGATTGTGGTGTGGGACACCACGGCAGGGCGCATTCCCGATGACGAAATCATGTTCATCTTTGGACATGAGAGCGGCCATTACGTGCTCAACCACATCCCCAAGATGATGGCGATTTTCGCTCTGGGCGCGTTCTTCGTGTCCTGGATTTTTGCCGGCCTCGCAGGCTGGATGGCGCGGCGCTTTGGCGCGAGCTGGCGGCTAGAAGCGCACGCCCCTGAAACACCCGCGCTGGCCACACGGGCGGGGTTTGTGGTGCTGGTCTTTGCCATCACCATTGCAGGCTTTGTACTCGAGCCGGTGGCCAATACCATCAGCCGTCATTTCGAACACCAGGCGGATGTCTTCGGCCAGGAGGCGGTACACACTCTGGTTCCCGATCCGCAGAAAACAGCCGTTGCCGCATTCGACAAGCTGGGCGAGGCGTATCTGGAGGACCCCGACCCGAGCCCGCTGATCGAGTTCTGGGAGTACAACCATCCGTCCGTCGAAACGCGGGCCAACTTTGCGGCGCACTATAATCCCTGGGCAAACGGCGGGCATGGGGAGTTCTTCGACAAGTAGCGTGAACCAGGGGACCGTAAATTACTCTTGACTCTTATGGCATTTCCTTCCGGCACATCTATTTTTGTCTCACTGGCTGGAATGGTGGCTGTGCTTGCGTGGCGGCTGCGCGAGACGCGCACTGCGGTAACACAGAGAAAAATCGTGATTCCGCCGCTTGGCATGGCTACCGGGTTCTGCATGTTTTTTGTGCCAGCATTCCGCTTTCCGTTCGCCTGGGCGGTGGCGGCATTCCTGATCGGCTATCTCGTTCTCGCCTATCCGCTGTTGCGCACAACGCGCCTCATCCGCCAGCAAGACACGATCATGATGCAGCGCTCGAGCGCTTTTCTGGTGGTGATCCTGGCGCTGGCGGCAATCCGTTTCCTGGCGCGCGGATACTTTGACACCATTCTTTCCGCACCGCAGACGGCAGCATTGTTTTTTGTTCTGGCCTTCGGCATGATTCTGCGCTGGCGCTTTAAGATGTTGCTGGATTTCAAACAGCTGACCGGCCCATCGCCGACCTGAATCTGCCCGTGACCGCTCCCGAGGAAACCGGGATTGTTCCCACCAGCCTGCTCGCCGGCCGTGCGCGGTTTCTGAAGGGACCCGAGGCCGCTCAACCGGGCTTTGGTTGCGGCTGGCTCACGCTCCAGGTGGCCTTCGGGCACCGCTCACCGGGCAGCATTTCCGGCGCTTGCCACCTCACTGGATTCGACCAGAACCCTGCGTACAGTCGTTGAAATTCGCTCCAGCATTTCAACCGCATCGTTGAGCAGGGTACGGCCGTCTTCGGAGAGGTCTCTGTGCGTGCGTAGCAGATGCAGCGTGAAGGTCATCGCGGCCAGCGGATTGTTCAATTCATGGGCCAGAAGGTTGATCAGCTTGTAGCGTGTCTCCCAGGACTTCAGTTTCTCGTCTATGGCATGCAGCTTGCGCTGCTCAGTGATATTGACAACGTAAGCCGACCATTGGAACGGCTCCAGGCTGAGACGAACGCCGCCGATGAGAAACGGCACTGAGGAGCCGTCCGGCAGCAAAAACTCCTTCTCGTACGGCACGCAGGCACCGAACTCGCGCAACTGCTCAAGGGCGATTTGATCCAGGGATTGATATTTATCCGGGGTAATTTGCCGCCAGTCCACCTGTCCGGCGGTAAGTTCTTCGCGACCCTGGCCAATCATCTTTAACAGCGCCTCGTTGCCGTCAATGATGCGGTCTTCGTCAGCAATCAGCACGCCCAGATACGGCGACTGATACAACAGCGAGAAGGAAGATTGCAGCGAGCGCGGAATCTGCGATTGATAAACGCGGATGGAGATTTCCACCGCAGCCTGCAGGCTTTCGCCAATCTGCAGAATGTCCGGGACCAGGGTACTCAGGTCGATGCTCAACAGGTTCTCGCGAATGGCGGAGGTCAACACGTGCTGGAGCACGCGGGTCTCGAACAGGATCTGCGGAATCGTATAGCCCTGCTGGTAGCGCATCTTGCCGTGTTTGCGCGCGGCCTCTGTGGCGGCCGGGCTGAGTTCGTCGATGCCAGAGTCGAGGCGCATGATGAGCTGATCGATGAATTCGGGAATGTGATCGCTGCGCTCAGCATCAGTAAGCGGAAGCGCAGCCAGTTCGACATCTTTCATCACTTCGCGGATCCACCTCTCCACGATTTGCGGCAGCAGATCGCCCAGCACGCGCGACATTTTGCGCAAGGGAGCAGCTTTGGATGCGGGTCGTCTCCCGTTGTGCACGGCGTGGATGGAGGCCACCATATCTTCGACCTGGAGGGGCTTGCAAAAGTAATCGTCCACCTGGTTGCGGATGGCCTCGATGGCCGATTCAAAATCCGGATAGCCGGTAAGGATAAACGTGCAGGCCTCGGGCTGAACGCGACGCATAGCACTGACGACGGTAAAGCCATCGCCGGGCTGGCCAATGTTCAGATCCGCCAACAAGACATCGAACTGCTCCTTGCTCACCAGTTCCAAGGCAGCAGGAACATTGTTCGCCGCGGTGACCAGGAAGCCGTGATACTTCAGAACGGCTCCCAGCGTCAATCGCACCGCATCATCATCGTCGACGAGAAGTAATTTCAACGGATTCATTCACAGTTCCGATGCGGTTTCCGGAGGTTTTGCTGTCCATCAGCGCGCCCGCTCTGTTCCCAATTGAACATTCCGCGCCGAGGGGTCTAAAAAATGCGGGATTGAGGCAACCTTCTCCGGGACGGACTCCTCATCCTGATCAGAGGAAAGGAAATTCGCCCGATAAAGCGGATTGGGCGCGGGTTCCACTACAATTCTTATGTGCAATTTCTATCGATTTCGCGTCGCCGGACCGATCAATTCCCGCCTGAAGCTTTTACTGCCGAACTTGTTGCCCGTGAAACTGGGCGCGTGAGGGCCCTTTATGCCGCGGGATTGCTGCGCCAGATATGGAAGCGGGGCGACATGCCCGGCGCATCCATCGTGTGGGAAGCGGGCAGTGAGGGCGAGGTGCGCGCTGCCATTGAAAGCCTGCCCATTTACCAGGCAGGGATGCTTGAACTTGTGGCTCTGGTTCCGCTTGAGCCCTATCCGGGATTTGCGGCCTAGCCGGCGGAGGGGTCTTGCCCCCGTTTCCGCCCCCCTATGCCTGACGTAAACTGGTTCTTCAAGGAGAAGATGCGCATGGCTTATCCGAGCAACTACCGCTACACCCGCGAGCACGAGTGGATCGCGCTCGAGGGATCGATTGGGACCATTGGCATTACCGACTACGCGCAGAACTCATTGGGCGACATCGTCTATGTGGACGTGCCCAAGGTAGGCGATGAGGTAACAGCCAACGCGACGTTTGGTTCTGTGGAGAGCGTGAAGGCCGTCAGCGACCTGTATTCCCCGGTCACAGGCAAGGTTACGGCCACCAACGATGTGCTGAAGTCCTCGCCGGACAAGATCAATGAAACCCCCCACGAGGCCTGGATCATCAAAGTAGAACTGGCCGACCCTGCCGAGTTCGCAAAGTTGCTGGATGCGGCAGCATATGAGGCGTTTATCTCCGAAGAAACGGGAAAATAAGACTTAACTTCGGGGGGCAGGGACAGGAGATCAGAAAGGCCGGCTTTGAATGGATGATTCTCTTCAAAATCCGTTGAGCCCAGATGCAACCAGATGCAATTGGTCCGGTCGCCAATTTTGATAGCTTTGAGGCCCCGGGCTTTGGCTTTTCCTGACCCCTGCCCCCCTATATCAGGTCCTGGAGGGACCGAATCACAATGCGCTACCTGCCCAAATCCCCCGATGAACGCAAACAGATGCTCGCTGACATTGGCGCCGCTTCGATCGATGACCTTTTCTCTGTCATTCCTGCCGAGTACCGGTTGGAGCGCGACCTGGACGTGCCTCGGCAGCATGCGGAAAGCGAAATCATTGCCTACTTCCGCACTGTGGCACAGCACAATACCAATCGCTTTCCGAGCTTTCTGGGCGCCGGGGCTTACCGCCATTATCGTCCGGTCATTATCGATTCACTGGTGCAGCGAGGCGAGTTTTTGACCAGCTACACGCCCTACCAGGCGGAGATCACGCAGGGCACGCTGCAGGCCATCTTCGAGTTCCAGACCATGATTGCCGAGCTGACCGGCATGGACGTGGCCAACGCCAGCATGTATGACGGGTCCACCGGCGCGGCCGAAGCGGTCATGATGGCCGTGCGCGTCACCGGACGCCACAAGGCGGTGGTGGCGCGGACCGTGCATCCGGAGTATCGCGAAGTGATCGCAACCTACGCCCGACACCAGGGACTGCCTTCCACGCTGGTCGACTACGACCCCGAGACCGGACGCGTGGACCTGGCCACTCTGGAAGCACAGGTGACCGAAGAAACGGCCTGCGTGCTGGTGCAGAACCCCAACTTCTTCGGGACCATCGAGGACATTCCGGCCATCGCGGCCATTGCCCATGCCAAGGGCGCGCTGCTGATTGTTTCGATTGCCGAGGCCATCTCCCTCGGCGTCGTCAGGCCGCCCGTGGAGGCGGACATTGTCAGCATGGAGGCGCAGTCGTTCGGCGTGGCGCTGAGCTACGGCGGCCCGTACTGCGGAGTGATCGCGGCCAGAGAGAAATACCTGCGCCAGATGCCCGGCCGCCTCGTCGGCCAGACCGTCGACTCCAACGGTTACCGCGGCTTCGTCCTCACACTGTCCACACGCGAGCAGCACATCCGCCGCGAGAAAGCGACTTCGAACATTTGCACCAACCAGGCATTAGTCGCGTTGATGGCGACCATTTTCCTCACGGTCTATGGCAAGGAAGGCATTCGTGAGCTGGCAGAGCATAACCTGGCCAAGGCCGATTACGCAGCCAAGACATTTGCCAAGCAGCCGGGGGCGAAAGTGTTGTTTGGCGGCGGGCCCCGCTTCCACGAGTTTGTGGTTGAGACTCAGGAGGATCCGGTGCAACTCGGCCAGCGCATGATCGATGGCAGCATCGCCGGCGGCGTCCCGCTGAGCCGCTGGTATCCCGAGCTGCCCAACGCAACTCTGTGGTGCACAACGGAGGTAATCACCAAACAACAGATCGACGATGCCGCCAACGTGCTGGCCGCCGCGCCGGTCGAGGCATAGTTTTCCAAAGGACACGACTTTAGCTGCGCCGCAGCAGAGCAACACTCGACGGCGACGGGAAGTCGTTTCAGAGTTTGGGAGGAAGCGGTTTCAATGCCAATTGTTTCGACGTTGAGACCGGTGAATCATATCGGATTTCAGGTCCGAGAAGGGATAGGGGCGGATCGGCTATCGAGGAGCGACCAGCCAGTTGAGATCGAAGAAGATGTTCGCGTACAGCACTGGACCGAGATTGGGGACCGAGATTCCAAAAATGCCTGCATGGAAAGCACCGGCTCATTGTCGCTTTCGACCACCAGGGAGTCAAAGCGACTTCGCTGACCAGGTGGTAGTTTTTGGGGCGGACGAAATCGCCGTTTTTTAAACGGGAAGCAATAAGATCGCATCGAGGAATAACAATGGCAGCTAATGAGACTACAGTTCGGAACACTCTCGGCAAAGTTCGTCCCCACCAGACACAAAATGAGGCCCTGGTCTTCGAGAAGTCCTCGCCTGGCAAAAAGGCCTACAAAATGCCTCCGCTCGACGTGCCCTCCGTGGATCCCTCGGCTCTGCTCGGCTCCGCCCACCGCAAGGTTCCCGGCTTGCTTCCTGAGCTGAGCGAAATTGAAATCATCCGCCACTTCACACGCCTCTCCACCTGGAACTATGCGATCGACCTGGGCATGTATCCGCTGGGCTCCTGCACCATGAAGTACAACCCGCGCGTGAATGAGCTGGTGGCGCGGATCGAGGGCCTGGCAGAGGCCCATCCTTATCGCCCCGAATCGCGCGCGCAGGGAATGATGGAAATCATTGACCTGTTGCAGCGCTGCCTGATCGAGATCACCGGCATGGACACGATTACGCTGCAGCCGGCAGCCGGGGCGCATGGGGAGTTCACCGGCATTCTGCTGGTCCGCGCATGGCATGAGTCGCAGGGCAATGCGCGCAAGAGGATTCTGATTCCCGACTCGGCGCACGGCACCAATCCGGCCACGGCGGCCATCTGCGGCTACACCATCGAGAACCTCAAGTCGAACGCCGAGGGCGGCATCGATCTCGACGCGCTGACGCGGCAGGTGGACGAAGAGACGGCCGCGCTGATGCTCACCAATCCTTCGACGATCGGCGTATTCGAGAGTCAGATTCACAAGATCGCCGACATCCTGCACGCCAAGGGCGCACTTCTCTATATGGACGGCGCCAATATGAATGCGCTGGTGGGAAAGGCGCGGCCCGGTGACTTTGGCGTGGACGTGATGCACCTGAACCTGCACAAGACGTTTTCGACGCCCCATGGCGGCGGCGGCCCGGGATCGGGCCCGGTGGCGTGCAAGGCGTTTCTGGAGCCGTTTCTCCCCACGCCCGTGCTCGTCAAAGACCAGAACGGCGCCAGGCACTGGGATTATGACCGGCCGCAGTCGGTGGGCCGGGTGCGCGCCTTCTACGGCAACACGGGGATGTTCATTCGCGCGCTGGCATACATTCTGGCCAACGGTCCCGACGGGCTGCGGCAAACCACCGAGGACGCCGTGCTCAACGCCAACTACATCCGCGCCAAGCTCGAAGACCTGTATGAGCTTCCCTACAAGACAGCTTCCATGCACGAGGTCGTGTTCTCCGACAAGCGCCAGGCGGCCAAGGGCGTGAAGACCGGCGACATTGCCAAGCGGCTGATCGATTATGGTTTTCATCCCTACACCGTGAGCTTTCCGCTGATTGTGCACGGAGCGCTGATGATTGAGCCAACCGAGAGCGAATCGCTCGAAGAGCTCGATCTGTTCATCGACGCCATGCGGTCGATCGCCAAAGAAGTGGACGAGACGCCGGAGCTGGTGAAGTCGGCGCCGCACTCGACGCGGGTATCGCGGCTCGATGAGGTGCAGGCGGCGCGCAAACCGATTCTGCGCTGGCGTCCCGAAGAACCCGCCGAGACGCCGACGCTCTCCGCAACCGAGGGTGCGATGGTGAACATGCCCACGGCCTGACGCCGGCGCCGCGTCTCAATCGAACGCAGAGTGTGCGCGGGGCTGCCCCATTGGCTCGGATGCCTGAGGAAGAGCGAGCGCATCAGCTCCACTCGGATACCGGAGCCAGTGGGTTTCTTCCTGGCCTTCCTTCGACACGCTGATCGGGATCGCGCTGCCCGCACGTTCTGCCCGACAGGCCTAAATCGATGGCAGGCGAAGATTTCAGGGAAAAAGCTCCCCCCGGAATTTGCCTGGCAGCTTGGGAAGAGGAATGACACCCCAAGCGATCATTCACGCACGTCGTACAAGCAAAGTGAGAGGGCGCGGCAAGATGCCGCGCCCTCTCACTTTGCTTATACGACGGTCAGAAAACGAACTTTCCCGCAAACTGCACGAGGCGTGGAAGGTTAAATTGCCCTTCACCCGAGATCTGACCGAAGCCTGACGACCCAAATGCGTTCGCAGGCGGAATGAATTGTGTGCGGTTGAAGAGGTTGAAGAATTCAGCGCGAAATTCAAATCCAAGTTTTTGATCGGGCCCGAACGTGGTGTGCTTAAAGGCGGCAAAGTCGAAGTTGGCAATTCCGTCCGCCTTCAAAGACGGATCGACGCGGGGTTCGTTTCCAAAGGTATAGGGCGCTGGTGTGGTGAAGCAGGCCGAATTGATCCAGCCGTCACCGCCGTTAAGGCCGTTCTCCACCCGGGATTGAGCGCTTCCGCTCGTCGCCTTATTGCAACCAGCAATCACGTTGGGCCGCAGATTGGCGCCAAAGGTGCCGACGCCGTTGTTGGCCGAATCGCTGATGTTGATCGGAAAGCCGCTCTGCCACGTTGTCACTCCGTCGATGCCCCAGCCGCCAAGGACCTTGTTGGCTAAAGGCGGGAGGTCACCCAGGAACGGCTCGTTCCTCCCGAAAGGAAGGTCCAGTACGTAACTGATAATCAGGTGCTGCGGAACGTTCTGGGAGGAGAGAGACTTCTCGCCGCGCAGGTTGTTCCAGTCCTGGATTTGGCCCGTGCCGCCGGTTTCCAGCCACGAGGTGATGGTGTCGGTGTTGGAGAGGATCTTTGACCACGTGTAGGCTGCCAAAACCGTTCCTCCGCCGTGGAATCGCTTCTGCAGAGTAGCTTGAAGAGAGTTGTAAATGCTGCCGAAACTACCCTGTCCCGCGTATTGAAGGCCGTTGTACTGCGGGAAGGGCCGCAGCAGTTGGCCGACTGTGGTCGTTGTCGCGGACATGGAGCTGCCGGGAGCGGAACTGCTCGCAAACGGGTTGGTTATAGACTGGGCAATCTGGACTGTCTGACCAGCCTGAGATTGCTGTGCGGCGAGGCCAAGATAGTTGTCTCCCAATTGATCAACCTGCTGGCTGTATTGCGGCAGGTGCGTTCCCTTGTTGGCGGCGTAGGCCACATCGGCAAACCAGCCGCCCCAGAGCGTGCGTTGGACGTCGAGGTTCCACTGCTGCATATATCCATAGTTGTACCCAGGAATGTCAAAAGTGGGACTCGACGAGCCCTCCAGATCGACGGCTGCCTGCGGAATACCCGCAATCGAGGATGCCGTACGTCCGGGAGGCTGGACGAAGCTGATCCACGGTGTGGCGATGGTATTGATGGGGACTTTTGGGTTGCCGTTGTTGCCCACGTAGTCGGTCTGGATGGAGTTCACGGGGTCGTTCAAGGGATTGGTCGCCCAGTTTGCATCGAGCGGAATCCAGAACAATCCGTAGCCGCCGCGCACAACCGTCTTTCCATCGGGGCTGTAAGCGAAACCGATGCGCGGTGCAATTCCGATCCGGTTCGGATCCAGGTTGTAGCGGCTGGTTCTGCCGCCCGGCGTCGCCACGAGCCCCACGGCTCCCAGCACGGCGGAGGTGGGCGTGAGACCCGGTCCGAGCGGGGGAATGCCCCCATTGGTCGCTGCGGCCGCAACCGGATCGACTGCGGTCGGATTGAAGTACGACATGCGGTTAAACCGCTCAGTCCATGGTGTCTGGTACTCATAGCGCATGCCCAGGTTGAGCACCAGCTTCGAGGTAGCGTGATAGGTGTCGTTGACGAACTCAGCAAAGACATTCTGCTTGCCCGCCACCAGGTTCGGAATCACCGCATCGCCAAAAAAGTGGTTGCCCACGTTGCTGGGGTTCTGCGCCCATCCCAACAGGTAATCGGCGAAGCCTAATGAATTTCCATTGCCCGCAGGAATGCCGGCATTGGGACTGCCGGTGGCAGTGTTATAGTCTGCGGTATACGATCCGCTGAAGCCCAGCGAGCCGCTCACGATGTTGCTCTGCGCATAGTTATCCAGCGTGATCTCGAATTGGTAGCCCGCCTGGAAGGTATGACGTCCTCGCACCAGGGTGATCGAAGGCGCGATCCAATACTGCGTATCGTGATCCACAATGTAACTCTGTCCCTGTGTCGACATCACGTTATCCGACTCGCCCAGCACATCGGGCGTCGGCGGAGTTCGCAGCGAAGATTCAATCTCTGTATTAAAGGCTGAAGGCCATCCGATCTTTGTGAAATCGAAGCCGGAATTCTTGGGCGTGCGCTGGTAATTGAAGCGGCTGGCCGAAACATCAAGATTTCCAATCACATGCGGCGTGAACACATAGTTATATCCGATGGCAATAGCCTTTGAAGTCATCGTTTCTGTGCACCGATCCAGGCACAGGCCGGTCCCCAAAGGATCTTCAGGAAGGTTCAAATTATTCCATTGGCTGAAGCGACCGAACAGATGCTGTGCATCATTGATCTTCTGGTCGATACGAAACAGGTTCTGATTCTGATTGCCGCCCAGACTGTAATTGGTCACGTAGTTGTTAAGTTGGTTGCTGTTTGTCGGAGCCGGCCACAGATTCAACATGGCAGCGGCGGTCGGGTTAATGCGCGCAGCCGGGATCACATTGCCTGCAAATGCAGTGGGAGTATACGAGCCGCCGGCACAGCCGCCAGCCCCGAGCCCGTTCGCGTTGGGCGCGGTCTGAACATTTCCTCCGCATGGATCGACGATCTGCGGAACGTTTGACGCCGCGGCAAGACCGCTGAGATCGACATCCTGGCCGTTTTTGACCGCGGCTTGCACAGCCGCTGTTGGAACTGTCGAGGTCCATGCCGCACCTGAGCGCAGGCGGAATCCTTCGTAGCTGTAAAAGAAGAAGGTCCTGTCTTTGATAACCCTTCCGCCGAAGTTGGCTCCGAACTGGTTCTGAGTAAACGGCGGTCTGGCAATTCCGCTGTGATTTGAAAACCAATCGTTGGCGTTCAGAACCTTGTTGCGGATGTACTCGTAAGCTTCGCCATGAAAATCGTTGGTGCCGCTCTTGGTGCTAAGGTTGAGAACGCCGCCGGCGACCTTGCCCCAGTCCGGGCCAATATTATTTGTTTGTACTTTGAATTCTCCGACGGAGTCTTGTGTAGGAATCAGGATGGGCAGGTTGATGTATCCGATATTGAGCGGCTGGCCATCGAGGTATTCGGCGCTCTGATTGGCAAATCCGCCGCCGATCTGGAAGTTGCCCCATGCAAACGGATTCTGACCAGTCGCAGTCTGACCCGCCTGTCCCTGCATGACCACGGATGGCGCGACCTCGACGAGGCTGAATACGTTACGGCCGTTCAAGGGCAGTTCGTTCGCGTTGCGTTCTTCCACCACTTGACCGAGCGAGGAGGTCTCCGCCTGCAGGAGTGGAACGTCGGCAGTGACGGTGACCGTCTCGCTGGCTGCGCCCACATTGAGCCTGATGTCAACCCTCGCCGTCTGCTGCACTTGAATAATCACGTTCTCCCGGTCCACGCGCTTGAACCCGCTCTTCTCGACCGAGAGCCTATATTGACCGGGATTCAGGTTCACAAACGAATACAGTCCGGCATCTCCTGTGACCTGTGCCTGCTTTTCCGAAGTTGCTGTGTTGGTGAGAGTAACGGTAGCGCCGGGCGCCACTGCACCGGTGGGATCAACAACCGTCCCGGTCAGAGCGCCGTAGGTCGATTGGGCGCGAACGGACAGGGCGCACGCGAAGAACAGGACAATGATCAGTAGGCGATGTGCGATTGCACGCCCTGACATTGTGATTCTCAGATTTGACATGGTGCCTCCAAAAGTCCACTCGTAGAGGGGAGTTTACTTATTAGAGGATTACGAGGCCATGGGACAATTTGTACCAGTGGATACAGGCAGGCAGTTAGTTTATTTCTCGCTGGCCGCTTGAAACAGAGCGTATTCGCGTTTTGCGTCGGCAGAGCGGCCAGACATGGAATAAAGTTGCATCAGGCGATAATGGACCAGCTTGTCGGGATTTGGTTGACTCTCGGCCGCGCTCAGGATCTTGATGGCCGTCTCCGAATCGCCCAGCTTCAGTTCCGCTTCCGCCAGATTCAGACTCGCCCACTGGGGCGGATGGTCCGACTTCATTTGGGGTGAGAGAAACTCGCGCACCTGCGCGTATTGCTCCATCTCTAACATGCACCGACTGAGGTGAGCCGCGGCTCGTTCGTCGGCAGGATACGCATCGAGTTGCCGTTCAAACGCAGCGGCCCCTGCAGCCCACTCGTCCCGCTTTTCATGGAGCAGACCCAGATTGTAATGAAGCTCTGACAGGTCGGGGTGATCGCGTTCCAGTTGTTCGTATTGCGCAATCGCCTCTTCGCCATGTCCCTGGTCGGCCAGCATGTCGGCATAGAATTCCGCGAGGTACGGTGAGGCGGAAAACTGCTGTTCACAGCTTTGAATCTGCTGCATGCCCTGTTCGCCACTCAGCACGGAAAGCAGATAAAGGAGCGCCGTATCCTGCGGATGTTGTCGCCATAAACCGACCGCCCGGTCCCAATCCAGGTCCGGCTTGAAGTAGGGTGAGATTCTGGCCGCCTGAGGAAACGCGCTGCGAGCGCCCGGGGCGCCCCCTGTGGCTGCCTGTCTCAAAGCAGCCAGGAATGGCTGCGAGCCGGAAGCACTGCTCAGCTTGCCCACGAAAAACTGCCCGCTGCGGATGTAGGATTTGGCAAGTTGCACGAGCGCCAGATCTGCTGGATATTCCTTGCTCTTCAGAAGCGACTCGTACACCATCGCAGATTCGACCGGCTCATCGATCTCGAGGTAACAAGGCGCTACCGCAGAGACCACCCTCAGATCGTGCAGTTCCTCGCGAAAGATCTTGCCAAGCATGGGACGAGCACTCTCGAAATCACCCATCCAGCATTTTTCCTGCGCCAGCAGCGCATGCGTCTCGGGAACATAGCCGTGCTTCAAGGCAAGTGAGTAATAGCGCATGGCATCGGCAGCACGCCCCTGCATCTGCAAACTCAAACCAAGATCGGTCAATAGGGCGGGGGAATCTGGCGCCTGGGCAAGCGCCTCGCGGTAGAGTGTTTCCGCCTCAGCGTAGTGCTTGGCGTCCATTGCCTGGCGCGCCATCTCTAAGCGGGAAGGCGGCTGTGCCTGCGCAAGGCCTCCGATTGTGGCCAGGAGCACGAACGAACACGATAGTTTGCGGCGAATGAATGGCAGCAACGTAATCATTTTGGTTCTGGCCGGCAGCCTGGCAAATTCACGAGCGCGGCTCACGACATCGCACCTCGTTTCACAGAAGGCGAGCCCAGGAACTCTGTCCAGGAACTCTGTCCAGGAACTCTGCCCGGGAACTCTGCCCGGGAACTCTCCTAGCTTCCTCTGACGCAACTAGGTTGTCAAGAAAGGCTCTCGGGCGACCTCTTACACGTCGTGTAGACTGTATGCTCGCAACGTATGGTAACCTGCTGCGAAGATTCACCTCCGCTGCCAAGCCCTTGGAGACCCGGAATGAAGCAGACACGGCGAGCGTTCTTTTTGGGCACGATCAACGCTGTGGCGGCAGCGGCATTTTCACAGCAAGGTGTAGTGGCGCACAAGGGTGCTGTTGTGCCGCACGGAAAGCGATCGGGCCTGCCATATAACGCGCATTTTACTGAGGTGGCTCGGTCGGCCGGTATCACTCGACCGGTGTTATACGGGTCCGGCAATTCCAAGAACTACATCCTTGAATCGATTGGCTGCGGCTGCGCTTTCTTCGATTATGACAACGACGGCTGGATCGATATTCTGGTTCTGGGTGGAAGCGATTTCGCCAGCCAGAACACTGGCGTTTCCAACCGCCTCTACCATAACAACCGCGACGGAACCTTCCGCGACGTGACGATGGAGGCAGGCCTCACCAAAAGCGGCTGGGCCTGCGGCGTATGCGTTGGAGACTACAACAACGACGGCTTCGACGACCTGTTTATTACCTACTGGGGCCAAAACGCGCTTTATCGCAACAATGGGAACGGGACCTTTACCGACGTCACGCGGGAAGCAGGATTGCTCAGCACCAGCACCCGCTATGGAAGCGGTTGCACCTTCGTGGATTACAACCGCGATGGACACCTGGACCTGTTCGTATCGAACTATGCCGGATTTGAGTATGGAAAGACGCCTCGTCCCGGTGAACAGCCTTACTGCTTCTTCCTCAACATGCCCGTCAATTGCGGTCCGCGAGGGCTGCCGTTCGGGCGCCATAGTCTTTACCGCAACAACGGCGATGGGACATTTGCCGATGTGAGCGATGCGGCTGGAGTTTCCGCCGCACGCACCAGTTATGGCCTCACCGCGGTAGCCGCTGACTTTGACAATGACGGTTGGCCGGATATCTATGTGGCCTGCGACTCCAGTCCCAGCCTGCTGTTCATGAATAACCATGACGGCACATTCCGCGAGGAAGGCGGAGTGCGCGGCGTAGCCTACAGCAACGATGGCCAGGAGCAGGCCGGCATGGGGTTGGCTGTCGGAGACTCGAGCGGCACGGGCCGTCTGGACATCTTCAAGACCAACTTCGCCGGAGATCTGCCCATCCTTTATCGCAATCTTGGGAATGCTTTGTTTGAAGACGCCACTCGTGAGAGCGGCCTCGCGGTGGACAACCGGTTTGTATGCTGGGGAACAGGGCTGGAAGACTTCGACAGCGATGGGTGGCCAGACATTACCATTGCTACCGGGCACATTTATCCAGAGCTTGAGCACCGTTACCCCGACTCTCCTTACAAGAGCCCTCTGCTGCTCTTCCGCAACCTGGGGCACGGCCGCTTCGAAGAGTTGTTTGACGAGGCCGGGAGCGCAATTCTTGAGCCGCATTCGAGCCGGGGAATGGCATTCGGAGACTTCGATAACGACGGCGATGTGGATATTCTGGTGGTGAATCTGGGCGAACCTCCGTCGCTGTTCCGCAACCAAGCGGAGGGAAAAAATCATTGGATCAAGATCCGGCTGGAAGGAACCGTATCCAATCGCAGTGCAATCGGCGCCCGGCTAGAGGTGACGGCCAACGGCATGAAACAGATAAAGGAAGTACAAAGCCAGTCAAGTTTTGTATCCTGCAATGACTTTCGCCTTCATTTCGGATTGGCTGGCGCGCTCACGGCCGACATCGCCGTGCGTTGGCCCAATGGGCAGCGTCTATCTCTGAACGGCCTCAAGGCCGATCAGCTATACACCATCAAAGAAGGCGCAGGAATCATTCCGAACCGCGGCTGGAGGTGACCGCAGTCAAGGATGATTGGCTTCTTTCCTGAGCAATGCGTAGAGAAGCGGTTTCCCTGTCGGCTTCTGGCTGCCGCCATGCGGCTCAACAGTAACAAAAACAGCATCAATCTCGGCAAGTTGCTTGGGGGCGTCGGAGCGCAGCACCCATCGCCGGTTCGACTCGCTATCCATGTAGAGGATGCCCAGGTTCATGGCCTTCGATGCGCCGTTCGATTCCGCATCCCGTTCACCCCATACCTGGAAGACACTGGTGTTTTGCACGCCCGGTTGATTCTCAAGATCATAGGCATAGAACACCAGCGACTTGTTCTGCGTATAGAACACTCTTCCAAATGGTTTACGAGTGCGGCTTTCGCTGTCCACGTCGAAGACATCGGCAATGTAGAGCTTCCTCGCTCCCATCAATTCGCGAATGTCCCGATCCTCGGCCAGGTACTCGCCTTCGTCCTTGAGCTTGCGCTCCTGGTCCTGGTCCTTGGCCTGCAAGGCCTTTAGATCCAACTCCATCGATGCCGTCTGCAATAGATGGCGGTCATACTCGGCGCGCAAATTGGAGTAATCGGATTTCAAGACTTCGTAAGCCTTCTCCCCCTCTGCCAGGCGACTCGCCAGCTGATCGCGCTGTGCAGTCAACTGCTGGAGAATGGCATCTTTCTGCCCGCTCGCACCCTCCAGTTCGTTGGCGCGCTGCTCGGCAGCGCTGGAAGCTTTCCTCAGCTGAGCCAGTTGTTCCTGCTCGTTGGCAATCCGGCGCTCCAATCGCGCAATCTGCTCAGCCTGCCCGGCCAGCACATCCGGGGACTCCACCTTCTCGGTCTTTGCGGTCTGCGGCTTGGGCGCAGGCTCGACAACCGGTTGAAGCACAACTGCCCCGGCTCGCTCGCCCATGCGATATCCGCCCAATGTGACGGCAATGAGTGCGCATGCAGCCAGTGCGCCTAGGGCGAGCGCCTTGCGGGAAAGTATTCTTACGGATCGTGAAACCTGTCGCGATCCTCTCCCGTCGATGGGCCATACGCGATTTCGCCACATCTTGAGCATCGAGCGCTTCAGCTTCTCGCGGGTCGCGCGATTGTCCCATCGGCTGGCTTCCGCCGCTAAATCGTCTTCCGCCAGGAGAGACACCATCCCCTGTTCGCTGATGGCACAGTACTCCTCATAGACGTGGCGGCACGACTCACAGATTTTTAAATGATGTTCCAACGCAATTTGCTCATGGAGAGTCAGCGCCTTGCATTGCGCTAAAGCGCAGAACTCCTTGAACTCTTCGTGCTCGTCTCCCTCGTCAGTCCTTTGCATTGCCGTATTTCCGTAGCCTTTCTGCGGTTGCACTTTTGCGCAGACGTTCGAGACCCCGATAAAAGTAATGTCGCACGTTCCCTAGCGGTTCGCTTAGTCTCTCGCTAATCTCGCGCAGATCAAGGTCGTCGAAGTAGTACAATTTTATCGTTTCACGCTGGTTTTTGGTCAATTCTTCGAAGGCTGAATGAAGGTGGGTGAAATCGACTCTGGCTTCAACCTTTCGTTCCCAGTCATTTTCACCGGCTGTGGTCTCGTCCATTCCATCCGCTTCAATATCGGTGTGGCGATAAAACTTCCTGCGAATAAGATGGGCCCTCCGGTCACGTGCCCTGCTATAGGCGACCTGAACTATCCACACTTTCGCGCTGCCCCGGGCAGGTTCGAACATGGTGGCCTTGCGGAACAGGTATAGAAAGCTCTCCAGCACCACGTCCTCCGCTTCCCCTGGATCGCGCAGAATCCTGAGAGCAATGCTGAACACCAACCTCGAGTAACGGTTGAAAAGCACGTCCACCGCTCCGGAGTCTTCTACGCGTACGAGGTCCATCAGCATTTCGTCGCTCAGATCGGCAACCTCGGCGCGCTGCTTCGCGGCATGGACAGGGCCATGCAGTGCGCGCTCTTTCTCTCTTCCTTCCGATCGTTGCACCCGGAACCGAGCGATTTTCCCTGGCAGAGCTATCTCTCTGATCGGTTCAGCATCACTTGCCAAAGTGAACACCTCATAAATGACACGGACTATACAATATGCGCTACAGAGTTTGCCAGCACTTTCCGCGCCCGGAAATCTTCCAGAAAATCGCTCGGGAACGTGGTACAGATCAGTTCCAGGTGTCGTATCTATGTTCAGGTGTGCGCGAGACGTCCCGATTTCCTCATTGCGACCTCCTCTCTGGGCGTGGTGGGTTCATACACTAAGCTTCTCCGGGGGAGATTTGCCGAGTCGTAATCCAGAGCGATCAAGTCTGCGTAAAGGCTTGACTCTTTTGCTCTTCATCCTCGTGTTCTCCTCGGTCTTGCACTCCCAATCCACCAGTGCATCTCTTACCGGGAGAATTACTGATTCTCGCCGGACAGTACTGCCCGGAGCCGACGTACAAATTATCAATACGAGCACTGGCATTCACTACCATGGCGCCACCAACGAGTCAGGAACTTACTATGTTTCCGATCTCCCGCCCGGCCGGTATCGCATCGAAGTCGAAAAACTCGGATTCATCGCCGTCATCGAATCGGGCATCATCCTTCATGTTCAAGATGCGCTGGAAGTCAACTTTGAGATGGCTGTCGGATCTGCATCAGAGAGTGTGACCGTGGGCGGCAATTGGCTTCCGCTTGATCGGGAGTCGTCCAGCCTCGGCACCGTCGTCACCCGCCGCGATGCCAATGAACTTCCCTTGGACGGAAGAAACGTTTTCAACTTGATCGCGCTCGCCCCTTCCGTGATTCCGCAAGGCAGCGCCCTGGGAACACCGGTGGGCGTGAACCCCTTCGGTTGGGGCAACTACCAGGTCAGCGGAGCTTTTGGCAACCAAAGCGTCGAATACCTCGACGGGCAACCGCTCAACATTCCGTACATCAATCTGCCGATCTTGATTCCCACCCAGGACTCGATCGAGGAATTCAAAGTGGAGACCGGAAACCTTGCCGCGGAGTGGGGCAGGTTCGAAGGTGGCGTGACCAATCTGAGCACCAAGAGTGGAACGCAGTTCGTCCGGGGTGAAGTCTACGAGTATCTGCGCAATCGTGTTTTCAATGCCAATGATTTTTTCCTGAATCGGGACGGTAAGCCACGCCCCCCCTGGGTACAGAACCAGTTTGGAGCCGACGCCGGTGGCCCGCTCAGACTTCGCGCCTGTTGCGGGAGCGATCGGACATTCTGGTTCACAAGTGGGGAAGGATTCCGGCTGCGCACGGGAAGTCCGTTCACGGCTACCATGCCTACAGCAACGGAACGCAACGGCGATTTTTCTGCCCTGAGTGCACCCCTCATGGACCCATGCGCCGGAAGCCCCCTGAATGCTCAGGGAGCCTGCCCAACAAGCACCATGCCGCCTGCGCCGTTTTCAAATAACACGATTCCAGCCTTCCGCATCAATCCGACATCGAATGCCCTTCTGAATCTTTGGCCGCTTCCAAACGCTCCTGGAATCGTTACTCCCTCGGGAACTTTTAATAACTTCAATACGGTTGCCAATACGGGCGGAAACCAGAACCAGATCGTGGCCCGCGTCGATCAGGACCTGACCGATCAGCAAAAGTTCTTTGCCCGATTCAGTTATTGGAACGTGCTTGATCTCCCCATCGACCCTCTCAAGAACGGCTTGTGTCTGGACCGCTGTCTTGAGCATTATGCGACTTATGCATTGGCGACGGGATATAACTACAACCTTAGCTCTTCAACGATCTTTGATGTCAATGCCGGGATTAGCTACTTCAACTACAAACGCACGCCGAAAAATGCCGGGTTCAATCTAACCACGATTGGCTGGCCGGAATCCTACAATAGCGCAATTCCCTCTGTGATGCGCACCCCTCCGACTCCGTGCGTTACCAACTATGCCGATAACATCATGTGCACGCAAGGTCAAAGCTACATCCAAGACCACGATACCCAATACAACCTGTCTCCAAGTCTCACCATGGTACGTGGCCGTCACCTGGATCGTTTTGGCGTTCAATTTGAAGTGAGCTATGACAACGCCGCGCAGACCAACGTGGCGAGTGGCGCATTCGACTTTTGCGGAGTTGGGGAAACATGCTTTACGGGCATCTCTATCGCCGACTTTCTGCTGGGATACGCGGATAACTATAGCAACGTAAACAATCACTATTCAGCGCAGGCCATCGTTCCTTCCTACACCGCAGGCAAGCAAGTGTATCGGGCGCTCTATCTGGCCGATACGTGGCGAGTCAGAAATGCTCTTTCGATGAGCCTTGGCCTTCGTTACGAATTGGCTGGGCCATGGTCTGAACGATTCAATCGGCTTTCCTACTTTGATCCCAATGCGCTCAGTTACATCAATCAGGTTGTGCCTGCTGGATTTCCCCAGGTCAAAGGTGACGTATTCCTGGTTTCTCCAACCACGCGGAACAACCTGCCCCTGGCAAAAGATAACCTGGCTCCGCGGGTCGGGATAGCGTACAGCTTTTCACCCACCACTGTGCTCCGCAGCGGGTACGGCATCTTTTGGATTCCTGACTACATGTCGTATGCGTTGAACCCCAACAACGATATGGTGAACTTTGCCAGCACCACATTCAAAGGGACAGTCGATGGAGTTCACCCTTACAACACCATCGCGCTGCCCTTCCCCGACGGCATCTTTGCGCCGCCCGGACGGTCGCTGGGCACATTGGGCACACAGCAGTTTCTTACTCAGGTTGTCGGGTCCATCACGGAAGTTGATGAGAACCATCATCCACACGGCTATGTTCAACAGTGGAACCTGGGACTGGAACAACAACTACCAGGTCGGATCTCCGTTGAGACAGCCTACGTCGGTTCCAAGGGTACCCACCTTGCTCAGTTTTCGCAGCAGATCAACCAGATTTCCGACGGTCTGCTCAGCCAGGCGGCAGCGCAGTTCAAACAGGCTGGACGCTCCGCCGTCACGCTGCTGGATCAGATGCCCAATCCATTCCTTGTCAATGGACAGGCTCTGGCGCTTACGGCGCCCACCACTACCGTGGGACAACTGATGAGGCCCTATCCACAATATTCGAGCGTGGAACTCGCCGGACAGGGATCGTTTGACAGCATCTATCATTCATTCCAGTTGACTGCCGAACGACGATTCCACAAGGGAGGAACCGTCCTGGCAGGCTACACCAACTCCAAGTTGATCAGCAACACAGATACGCTGACAGCTTGGCTCGAAAATAGCGTCGGCAACATTCAGGACAACAATAACCTGCGAGGAGAACGCTCGCTCTCTTCCCAGGATGTTTCGCAGCGTCTTGTCATCAGTTATGTGCTCGATCTTCCTTTTGGCCAATCCGAGCGTTACTTGTCCGATGCTGGCCGCATGCTGAACCGGATCGTCGGTGCTTGGGGACTGGACGGAGTGACCACATTTCAGAGGGGCTTCCCGCTCGTGTTAAGCAATGGTCAGGTGAATGACGCAAGCCTGTTCGGTGCAGGCTCGCGTCCAAACGTCTTACGAAGTTGCCAGAAGTCTTCTCCCTTCGGTGGAAACAACCGCTTGGGAGAATGGTTCAATACCGCGTGTTTCTTGGCTCCGCCCAATTTTTCGTTTGGTTCAGAGTCGCGCGTCGATCCAACCATGCGTTCTGACGGTGTGGACAATTTCGACTTCGCGGCGTTCAAGAGAATTTCGCTTGGCCGGCAGGATCGCGCCAAGTTCGAATTTCGTGTGGAGTTTTTCAATCTCTTCAACCGCACTCAATTCGCCCCGCCAAACACTACTTGCTGTTCGAGCAACAATCCTACGTTTGGCATCGTAAACAGTACAGACCCGCAAACGAATCCCCGCCTCATTCAGTTCGCCTCCAAGCTCATCTTTTGAGCGCTGGGCTTGGGCGGGCATGCGCTTGCTTGTTTCACGAACAATGACGTCCTTTGGCACAAGAATCCTTCAGCCCCTTGCAGAAGGAATAAAAGTGGCGACACCAAAAGTGCAAGAGCCTCGTCTAAAGGCACAAGAAAAATCTTCACTCAGGCCAATCCGGTATGCGACCGAGTGCGTACCCCGAGATATACAGAGGAGTTAAACGATGAGCTCCGCCTACAGCAGAGGTAGTAAATCGAACCCATCGCCCAACTTCTTTGCAAATCTAACTATTATGAGGTCGCTCAATGAACCTATGGAAAGAAACCGAATCTCCCAGTTCGGCTGATGACAATCAGTCCGGTGTTTCGAGACGATCCTTTTTCAAGCGCGCAGCTCTTGTTGGAGCTACAGCCGCAGTAGCCGGAAGCGGACTGACGACCGCAGCTTCTGCTCTAGAAAACACAACCCGCATCTCTCGCCCGGAGGACGTCGTCAAGGGATTGACATCCGGCGACCGTGCCATTTTTGTTGCAGCACAGATCGCCGAGGCGCTGGCGGTCACCACCTACTCCAACATCATCGAAACCGCGCCGTTTTTCAAACGGATCCCTACGGACGATCAGGGCTATCTGACTGGCGCTCTTCAGGAAGAGATGTCCCACTATCTGCTTGAGCAGGATGCGATCGATGAATTCGTTCCCTTTACCAACTTCTATTACCCGGTTGACATGTTTCTGAGCGCCCAGGTGACGCTGAATACGCTGGTCACCCTTGAAGATGCCTTCATTGCGGCTTATCTGGTGGGTGTGCGCAATTTCAGCACATCTGCACTTCGGGTGACCGCGGCGCGCATCATGGGTATTGAGAGCGATCACCGCACACTGGCGCGCGTTGTGGGCCCGGATGTCGCTAAGCAGGATGGCGGTCCAATCAACTTCATCACTGGAGCGCAGGGTGTATCGGAGAGCTGCGCCCCTCCGAATAACAACGGCTATGAAAGAACCCTGTGCTGGTCGAAGATCAGCCAGGCCGTCGATGCTTTGCTGCCTTTTGTAAGCATCGAAGCTGCCCAGACTGCGGGGTTCGACACTTCCAGGTCGTACCCGTTTGAACCATTTAATCCGACGCTACCGAACCCGCTTGGGGATTTCTTCTCTTTCAGCGGTTGCTAAAAGGGGCCGAACGAGACATTGCCACATCGCTGTTCTCTTACGGGGCACCAGTCCCTAGATCTGGCGGCCTTGATTTCTGTTCCACCTTCATCGCGATCAGATTCCGAATCAAGCGAATCGACCGCTTCTTGACGGCTGTCCGGTTTCGCGGACACACCTCTACCGCTGCGCATATCCACGAAAGCGCCAGCCGTCAGTTCTTGTTAAGTTCCGGCAATTGGTCCATGGCTCGTTTTGCAACAACACGGAATCGGTCAATCTCGTCTTGAACGATCAAAGACGACAAGTACGGCTCTTCGCCGGACATTCGGGACCAAAAAGCGATCCCAATGATTCCGGACACTGTTGCGATCTCGATGAGCCGGTTTTTCCGCCAATTTTTAGAATTGTGCCACCTTTTTTTCGCAAAGAGCTCAGCGTTCAGAATTCCACCGGTAACGCCAAGGCCCTTGAAATCACGCATCACTCGCACAGCTTTTTCGCCAAAATCAGACAGTGTTCCAGCCAACCTGGGGAGCCTCGACCGGGCTCTGAGCGATCTGTGGGCGTGCGATGCGGCTCGTTCCTCGAGTCCTTCTCCCTATCGGCCGCGACGATCAATCTTCATCTTTCCGCGGTCCCGGGCGAGGCTGATGAGGCTGTCGAGGGTAACTGGCTGAGTGCGGGACAGGCAATTGGAACTCGGTCGGTTGAGGCAATCAAGCGGCTTCGCGGCAGAATTGGCAGTTGGCTGGATGGCAATCAGGCGCACGAGCTACCGGACACCGTTCCTCAAAGCACCCCCGCGCGGCAAAACAGACGCGGAGGTGATCGGCCTGCTGCCCGGATATCTGGTCGGCAACGCTCGGAAGCGGCGAACCTGCGATTCGATCAGCTGCAATTGGGAGAAAGTCCTTGGGGCATGATCGATATGGTCGGGAGGGGTGGACGACTGCGAACTGAACCCGTTCCGACTTGGTATCACGGCCTGATCGATGCCTGGCTTCATGATTCACGAGTGACTGAAGGCAAATTGATCAGACGTGTCTCGAAGGATGGGGCTCGCCAGAACTCTGGTGTGACAGCTGACGTCGTCTAGGAAACGGTGAAACGATACGTGCAGCAAATCGGCTTGGACCATCTTGCACCTCCACGATCTTCGCCGCATTTGCCTCCGCCTCTTCCACTACGCTGGAACCAAACTCGAACAGATTCAGTTCTCCTTGAACAACCGTCGGTGCAAACGACCGAACGGTACATCGGATGCCAACAGGGCTTCAGAGAGGCAGCCAATGACCGATTTCGGATCTCAGTCTCAAACAACGAGCTCTAGGAATTCTTGGCAGACGCGCGATCCCGTTTATCCGGTGGCGCACAACCCAGGGGAAGGGGGCACTCGAAGAATGAAGAAGCGTTTGTTTTTGAAACCGACCGAGGACTGCGGATTTACACTGGCGGAGATTGCTGAACAATGGAGATTGTTCAACAGGAGGACAACATGGGCGAGTCTTCGACCGAACAAGCGCGGGTTCCGCTGCTGGAGCGTGAGCAGGTCACAACGGAAGCGGCGGCACTTTATGACAAGCTGCTGTCGGATCGCGGGTGCGTGCCGAATATGTTCAAGGCATTGGGCAACGTTCCCGGAATGGCCTTGGGCTTTGCCGCACTGCTGAAGCCACTGATGGGCGAGGGCGTGCTGGTGGGCTGGTACAAGGAGCTGATCGCCACCTGGGTCGCTTCGCTGAACCATTGCGAATACTGCGTGAGCGCTCATCGCTATCTCGCTCGGCAGCGCGGCGCAACGGCCGAGCAAGTCGAGGGCTACGGCAAGTTTGAGACCGGGCCGTTCACCGAGAAGGAAAAGGCGGGCTTCCGGTATGCAGGGCTGCTGCATGTTTCAGGACACGCGATTGATGATGCAGCGTTCGCCGCTGTGAGCGCTCACTTCAATGCGCAGGAGTTAATTGAGCTTACGGCAGTAGCGGCAGCGTTCCAGTTCTTTTCTCGATTCAATTCGGCGCTGCGGATTCCAGTGACGCCGCTGCCGGAAGAGAACACGGATTTGGTTCTAGAGGCGATTGAGGATTAAAGGACGCGGGCTTGGCTGTCTCTCAGTCTTGGGTCGCTGCCACCTCCGAAGCATGGGGCACGCACTTTCCCGCACGCACTTTCCCGGTAACTATTCAGCTACTGCTTGGGTTTCTTTAGGCGTCGAACACCAAAAGCATCGAGCTTGGGATCTGTGCTGAGAAGGGCCAAGTTGTTTTGGATGGCCTGCGCTGCAATCATGCGATCAAACGGGTCGGCATGATAGTCCTCGAAGCGCGCGGCGCGCATCATCGACTCCGGCTCCAAGGGGAGGAGTGTGTATCCAAGACGACTCTCTATATTTGCAATCAGGTCGCTCTCGAACTCAACCGCCTCGGGGAGCTTGCCACGCCTCACTGTCAGACTGATCTCGTAGACGGATGCGGCGGATACCAGTATCTCGTTATTGAGGATTGCGATCAGTTTCCTGGCCCACGCTTCCATGCGTTTCGAGTTAAGCGCCGCCCAAAGTACGTAGTGCGTGTCGATGAGGACTCTCACTCGTGTTCTCCGCTCCATGCTTTCTGTTCGGCGTCGGGAAATTCGTCGAAATCGGCGGGAATATCGAAATCCGGGCTATGAAATAAGTCGAAAACCCGCTCCTTGACTGGCTTCCGAGCAACAATCATAGCTACCGGCGTCCTTTTCCGTCCTGTGGTCAGAACGACCTTTTCTCCCCGTTGAGCCCGCTTTACCAAAGCGGAAAGCTGGGTTTTCGCCTCGAACATCGTTGCCTCGGCCATTGCATTTCTCCAAACTGCTAGGGATAAATTAGCTAAGTTGACGCGCGATGGCGACGCGAGAAGTTGGCCCAGAGATAACGCTTCCCTTCCCTGGTTGGCACGATGCGACATTGCCTCTTCGATGAGAGCTTCGGAGATCGCTTTCGAGAAAAGGACGCCATAAAGACTCACTGGCCGCTAAAACCATGACGCGGGAGGAAGAATGGGGGCATCCTCCCCCACAACAATGTAATGAGGAGTGAGCGCATCCCCGGAATCGACGTGCATTATTCGTTGGAACCCGAAACCGAAAAAGCATAGTTTGGCTATTTTGCCAAACTATGCTTTATTTTTCACGTCACCCCTCGTGCACCGAGTCGGGATTGTCGAAGCGGGTGAAGCGGGAGATGAAGTTCAGGTGCACGGTTTCCGTAGGGCCATTGCGCTGCTTGGCGATGATGATTTCCGACTTGGCCTTGTCCGCATCTGACAGTTCCTCGGTACGGTTGTAGTAGGCTTCGCGATGGATGAACGCAACCACGTCGGCGTCCTGCTCAATCGATCCCGATTCGCGCAGATCGCTGAGCATTGGTCGCTTGTCATCCCCGCGCCGCTCGCTGGCTCGGGAGAGTTGCGAGAGCGCGACCACAGGCACATGCAGTTCCTTGGCAAGCGCTTTTAATCCGCGGGAGATGGCAGAAACTTCCTGAGTCCGGTTCTCATAGTTCTTCTTTCCCGACGAGGGAACCGTCGCCGACATCAGCTGCAGGTAGTCGACCACAATCAGGTCCAGGCCGCCGTGGGTCTGCTTGAGGCGGCGGGCCTTGGCGCGCATTTCCGCCAGCGAGATGCCGGCCGAGTCGTCAATGAACATCCGCGACTCCACCAGTTGGCCGAGAGCGTTCTGCAACTTGGCGTGGTCTTCGCGGCCCAGAAAGCCGGTCTGGAGTTTTCTTTGATCCACCCAGGCCTGCGAGGCCAGCATGCGTCGCAGCAGCGATTCCTTGCTCATTTCCAGGCTGAAGACGGCCACGATGGCGTTGTGGTTGACAGCCGCGTTCTGAGCAATGTTGATGGCGAAGGCGGTTTTGCCCATCGAAGGGCGGGCGGCGATGATGATCAGTTCGTCCTTTTGCAGGCCGCTGGTCATGCGGTCAAGCTCGGTGAAGTCGGTGGCCAGACCGGTGACTTCGCGGCTCTGCTTATAAAGGTTGTCAATGGAGCCAAACGAGTTCTGGACGATCTGGTCCAGGGACTGGAAGCCTTGCGCAATGCCCTTCTGGGTCACTTCCAGCAGCCGGCTTTCGGTCTCGTCCAGCACGCCGATGGCCGACTCGCTCTGGTCGGCGGCACGGGCGATGGCCATCGAGCAGATGCCCATCAGCTTGCGCAGCAGGCTCTTGTCTTTGACGATCCGGATGTACTCTTCGATCACCGGCTTGCGCGGCAGACCCTCCGTCAGGGACGCCAGATATGCGACCCCACCCACTGACTCGACTTCCTTATAGCGGGACAGCTCATGCGACAGGGTGACGATGTCGACCGCCCGCTGGGAATCCATTAACTCACTCATGCGCAGGAAGATGCGACGATGCGAGTCGAGCGAAAAATCATCCGATTCAAGTTTTTCGGCAGCTTCTGAGTGCGCCGCATTATCCAGCAGAATGGCGCCGAGGATGGTCTTCTCGGCTTCGACGTTGGCCGGTAAGCCTGTGTCCAGTGTGAGATCGGGGATAGTGGCCATAGAAGAAGAGTTTAGGCCGGATGGGGGTTGTGCAGAAGAGGGCCATTTTTGGAAATCTGGAAAAGAGAGCCAAGACGGTCACGGCGAAGGACGCGCCGCTCGACCGGGATCAACTTCGACCCGGTCCAGCGGTCAGGTTTGCCTATTGGACGGTCAGGGTGACGGTTGTTGACGTGGTAATCGTCGCGCTGGCTGAATCCGTTCCGGTTACGGTGAACAGGTAAGAGCCTGAAGTGGTTCCGGGAGTGGTGGGGCCGAGGTTGTTTCCAGGACTGCCGCCTCCTCCGCAACCGATGGCCAGGGATGCAAAGACCAGCCAGAGCAGAGCCAGCATCGACGCGAAACGCCGCCGCCGCGCGGGAATGCCGCACAGGAACAAAACGGCCAGAACCGCGCTGCCTCCGCCGAAACCCCAAAGACCCTGGCGGGATGGAATTGCCAAGGATGCGCTTGAAGCAGCGGTCGTGGAGAGGGTGAGGACGGAAGTGGCGCTTCCGCCGGATTTGAGGCTGGCAGTGGCTGGGTCAAGACTGCAAGTTGGCAGCCCGACCGCCCCGGTGGGGGATTTGGTGAGCGCACAGGCGAGGTTCATGGTGCCTGAGTAGCCGCTGCCGGCGGTAAGGGTGGCGTTAACCGTGGCGTTGCTTCCGGCGGAAACGGAAGCAGGAGCGGGGATGGCGAGGGCGATGGATACCTGCCCAACGGTCACAGTGGCCGTTGCCGATTCCGCTGCGTAGGTGGCGTCGCCGCTGTAAGCCGCCGTAAGCGTGTTTGCTCCGGAAGCGAGTGCTCCGGCTGGAATTGTGAAGCTGGCCGCGCCGGCGGCGATGGGCTGCTGGGCAGAATAGCTTCCGCTAGACAAGGTGACCGAGCCGGTGGGCGTTGGGCTGCCGGCTGCGCCCATAACGGAGACCGCGACGCTGTCAGTCTGCATACTGGCGAGGGTCGTGGCCGTGGGAGTAACTGTAACCGTTGGGACCGCCGAGCCGATCGCTGTCACTGTCAATGCTACGGCGGCAGAGTTCGCAGCGGTATAGTTGGTGTCCCCCCCATAGGATGCCGAGAGCGAGTTTGAGCCCACCGCGAATGTGCTCGTGGCATAAGTGGCCAAAGTAGCCGCGCCGCTGCCGTTTAACGTGCCCGTCCCCAATAGCTTGCTACCGTCGTAGAAGGTTACAGTGCCTGTGGGAGTGGGCGGCGGAGTGCTTGTGGGAATAACCTCGTTGCCGAGAACAACAGCTGTCAAGGTCACGAGCGTTCCCAAAGACGCAGGGTTGGGTCCCACGGACAGGGTTATCTCCGGCGTGCCTTCTTGCAACACGGGAGGGATCGCGACTGAGGTGCTGGCGCTAAAGGTAGAGTTACCCGGATAGCTTGCCACCAGCTCGCTCGTTCCCGTTGCGACCGGCACTGCGATCCCATTCGCCGTTGCCGTCGCCGTTTGGTCGACTGCCAAAAGCACTTCTACCTGGCCACCCGTGAGGTCGCCGTTATTTGCCGGCGCCGCCAGGTCTGAAATGCCATCCCCGTTGAAGTCACCCACGGTGACGGAAAAGCCATCCCTGCCGATATCATCGTCAATGACCTGGCCATCGTAACTGGCGGGCGTAAAGCCGCCGCTCCCATTGCCCAGCGCAATATCGACGTACCCACCCAGCATGCCCCCAGACTGCACCGCGGCCAGATCGACAATACCGTCCCCGTTGAAGTCGCCGATCACGATGGGCACAGGTCCATCCCCGTACAATGTCGACGTTGCTCCGGCTACGAAATTCCCAGTGCCATCTCCCAATAACACGGTCACGCCCCCGCCGTCTGCTACAGCCAGGTCGAGCATCCCGTTTGCGCTGAAGTCGGCTGTCACGATACCCGTAGGCTCGTCGCCCGTTGACGGACTGGTCGCCGTAGCGGTAAACGCTCCGTTCCCATTGCCGAGCAGTATGGTTACATTGTTGCTGTCCTCGTTGGCTACAGCCAGGTCGGGGATGCCGTCGCCATTGAAGTCTCCCACGGCGATCGATTCCGGACTGCTTCCCGTTGCCGGACTCGCAGAGGCCGAGGTCGCAATGAAGGTTCCGTCCCCGTTGCCCAGAAGCACCGTTATCGTGTTGCTGCCCGCGTTGGCCACAGCCAGGTCGGGGATGCCGTCCCCGTTGAAGTCGGCTGTCACGATACCCATTGGCTCGTCGCCCGTTGGCAAGCTGGCCGCCGGGGCTGTAAACGTTCCGTCCCCATACCCCAACAGTACGGTTATATTGTTGCTATCCTCGTTGGCTATTGCCAGGTCGGGAATGCCGTCCTCGTTAAAATCTCCCACGACGATAGAGCTCCCCGCTACGCTCGCTGGCAGGCTCTCCGCTTCCGTGAACGTTCCATCCCCGTTGCCCAGGAGTACGGCCCCGTTCGCCGTGGCAAGGTCCAGGATGCCGTCCCCATTGAAATCGCCTGTCGTGATGGCAGACGGGCCTTCGCCCGGCGCCCCATTCTGTGCAAGTACGAAGTTGAACCCCGCCGTCCCGGCAGTCAGCGTCGCGGTGCCCAGGACCGCATTGGCATTGCTGGCATCGAGGAAAGATACCGTCCCCGTGGGCGCGGCGCTTCCGAACCCAGATACCGTCGCTGTTAGCGTATAGTCGCCAGCATTTCCGCTCTGCGCAATTTGAGTTGTCGTTACTGAGCCACCCGTAACCGACAGCGCGGTTGGGCCAGAATTGCTGACCGCGTAGGCTGTGGCGCCATTCGGCGTCCCGGCAAAGACGGCCTTGTAGCTGTGACTCCCGACGCCCGGCCTGAACTTGATGGTGGCTGTCCCGGCTTTGGTCAATTGAGCGGTCCCGAGAAGGTGGATGTCCGTGCAGTATGTCACCGAGGCGTCACAAAAGTTCACCTGTCCGACGGTCACCTTCGTCGAACCGGAGGTGACAGCGGCGGTGAGCGTGACTTTGCTGCCGGAAGTAACGGATGTGACCGGGTTCGACCCGGAGGTGACGGCCAGGGTCGTGGTTGTCGGTACGGAAGTCGCAAAAGCCGAAGGAACACACCAAGAAGAGACTGCCAGTAGAAAAAGAGAGAGATCGGCCTTGAGAAAACCAACATTTCGCATGAAGGAACTCCACTCTTGAGCACAGGTTTCGGCGCATTCAGGCCATCATTGGGGGATGTATTCGGAGTTTACACCCGATAACTCGCGCCGAAAAAGAAACTGCCGCCCAGAAAGGGAGGACCGGAGCGTCGCAGGGACTCGGCTGACGATTCAGGAAAGAGCTTTCGGCGAGACGGAACGCCAACGCCTTTTGCGGCCAAAGGCTCCATCACTCATGGCTGGAGGCTGGTGCGGACACGCTGCATGATTCCGAGATAGTAGGCGAGGTTGTGGATGGAGTTGAGGGTGGCTGAGAGGGCTTCGCCGGAGTGCATCAGGTGGCGGAGGTAAGCGCGCGTGTAGCGGCGGCAGACCATGCAGTGGCAGGCGGGGTCGGGCGGACCCTGGTCTTCGGCGTATTTCTTGCCTTTTATGTTGATGCGGCCTTCGCTGGTGAACAGCAGGCCGTGGCGGGCAGCGCGGGTGGGCAGGACACAATCCATCATGTCCACGCCCAGGCGGGCGTACTGCTCAATCTCGTCCGGATAGCCCACGCCCATTACGTAGCGGGGCTTGTCGGCAGGCAGCAGCGGCAGCACCTCCGCGATCATCTCCAGAGTCTGGTCGCGCGGCTCGCCGACGCTCAGGCCCCCGATGGCGTAGCCGTCAAAGTCCATTTCGATCAGCCGCTCGGCGCTTTGCCGGCGCAGGTCACGATACATGCCGCCTTGCACGATTCCGAACAGGCTCTGGGTACCTCCGCCCCGCTGTTCATGCCAGGGCACCTGAGCGCAATTTGCCCGAAAGGTATCCAAAGACCGGCGCGCCCAGGCCATTGTCAGGCGCAGGCTTTCTTCGGCGCGGTGCCGGTCGGCGGGGTATTCGGTGCACTCGTCAAAAGCCATGGCAATGTCGGCTCCGAGAGCGATCTGGACGTTCATCGAGTGCTCGGGCGTGAAGAAGTGACTGCTGCCGTCCAGGTGAGAGCGGAAGCGCACTCCTTCGTCGCTGACCCTGCGGAGCTGGCTGAGAGAGAAGACCTGGAAGCCGCCCGAATCGGTGAGCATCGCACGGGGCCAGCTGATAAAACGATGCAGGCCGCCCATGCGCCGGACGGCCTCGTGGCCAGGGCGGAGATAGAGGTGGTAGGTGTTGCCGAGGATGATTTCTGCGCCCAGGGTTTCCAGGATGTCCTGGGGGACGGCTTTGACGGTGCCTGCCGTACCCACCGGCATGAAGACCGGGGTCTCTACCGTCTGGTGCGGGAGCACGATCCGGGCGCGGCGTCCGCCGGACTCGGTCTGGTCCATGATGCTGAACTGGAGAGGCACTTGTTGATTTTAGTCGGGCCGGCGGAAAACTCTATTTATCTGCGCCACCCAGCCTGATCAAAAAACCGCCGCGGCCTACTCTTGGCGTGCCCAGCGTTGCCGTCGGCGTTTTGCTCACTTCGATCTGCCGGTTGAGCAGGTTTTCGCCTGCGATAAAGACCTGGAAACGATTGCCGAAGTCGTGCGAACCGTAGGCATCCAGCCGGAAAAAACTATGCAGCAGGAAGTCGTTGGCATCGTCGTCGTATTGGCGGCCGCTCAAGCGGCCTTCGAAGTTGACCGTGCCCAGCCTGGGCCGGAAAGCGCGCACGTTCATGGTGGCCATGTTGCGGGCAACTTCGGGAATCCAATTGCCTACATCGCTGACGCCTTTGCTGACGGTGGCGTGGGCGTACTGGTACCCGCCGTCCACCGCCAGCCAGCGGCGCGGGGACAGCTCGTAGTCGAGCGACACGCCACGGCTCTCGATTTGTCCCAGGTTCTCTCGCATCAGCAGGATGGGTGACGAATTGGGGTTGATGGTCACGGCCACGATGGGCCGGTTGACCTGGGTAAGGAAGTAACTGACGCGCGCCGCTCCCCAGGGCCGCTCGGTGGCCAGTCCGACTTCCCAACCGGTAGCGCGCTCGCTGAGCAGGTTTCCGTTGGGCTTGGTGAGCTCGTTGCCTACCTGCGTGGAACGGTAAAGCTCGTTGGGCGAGGGAGCGCGGAAGGCACGGAAGGCAGAAGCCGACGCGGCCCAGTGCTCGAAGAGCTTGCGCGATAGTCCCAGACGAGGATCGAAGATGCGCTGGCCAAACTGCGGGGGCTGGCTGGCCGAGGGAACCCACGCGATGCCATTCCAGACCAGCAACTGGCCGTCATAGTTCTGGAACCAGTCCAGACGGCCGGAAAGCGTGACGGTCCAGGCGTCATGCACCCACATTCCCTCAGCGTAGCCGGAGGAGTCGCGCTGGTGGTCGTGGAGGTTGGTGAGTGCAGCGGTGGATCCCTGAGTCTGCTCACCATCCCAGACCCGCACATCGTGGGTGTCTGCACCGGCCAAGAGGACCAGGCCGGCACCCAGCGGCTGGGTCCAGTGAGCCACGGCGCCGAGCTCATTCTCCGGCGAATGCGAGAAGTCGGTGGGGCTTTCGCTGCAGCGGTAAGAGCAGCTTGGGTCTGCGGCTGTCGGCGTGTTCAGGATTTCGGAAAACACCTGGCGGAAGTGCGCAGTCGACCCGTAGACGCGGGTGCCGAGGACGCCGTTGTGGGGGCCCTGCCAGTCGGCGCCGGTAGCATAGCGCCACAAGCGAGTGGCGTTGGTCTGGTCCGGCGTCCCGTTGTTGCGGGCGTCATTGTAGGCGCTGGTGCGGACGAACAGCCGCAACGGCCCCTGGTCGTGCTCCGCCAGGACCAGGCCGTTCTGGCTGTGTACGTCACTCGGCTGGTCGATGGGGCCGCGCTGCGACGGCGCTTCCTGAATATACCCATCTGTCCCGATTACGCCTCCGGCGGCAAGCAGGCCCCACGGGCCGCGCTTGGTGGCAGCCAGCAGGCTGTCGTCGTAGGTGTTCTCGGCGCCATAGCTTGATCGAAGCTGGACCTGATCGGCAGTGGGGCGCACCGGGACCACGTCGACCACGCCGCCGATTGCGCTCGAGCCGTAGAGATCGCTGGCGCCGCCGCGCACCAGCTCGATGCGCTGGATGGAGAGCTCCGGCTGCTCCTGCCAATGGATCCATCCGGCGAAGGGGTCGTTGAGAGGGACGTCGTCCTC
>DATDLS010000458.1:0-8498 GCA_036519195.1 Occallatibacter sp.
CCGGCCTGTAACGTCTCTACTGAATCCGAATATCGAACAAACATCTCTTCTTTTGTGGCCATCTCGCGTTCTCCGGCAATCGGGTTGACACTTGCTTGCTCCCCTTGTCGCGATTCCAGGTGCTTCGCGACGACCCCGCCAAGTCCAACCGTCGCCAGCGCTTCTGCACTTCGCACAATAAATCTTCGTCTATCCATGCTCTCTCCTCCTCACTACTACACGGGCTTTATCGGTGCGGCCAAACAGATCCCGGCGCAACCCTAGCTCTGCTACTAGTTACGAAACCACTCAACCAGTCCTTCCAGAGCTGCTTTGCCCTTCGCCAGGCTCACTTCTGATTGCTGGCGATCTTGATTCCACGCGTTGTCAACAATCACACTCCGAAGATCTCGAACACCTACAAGCTTCAACCAAAAGTCCAAATAGGTTGCCTGGTGATCGAATCGCGACGGCGAGATAGGAGTACCTTCCAGGAAACGTGAACCGCGTGTATAGACGACGATTGCCTTTTTCACGTTCAAGAGAGGGCTGTACTGTTTGCCGTCGTAAGCAAACAGATAATTTCGCTGCGCAACGAGATCAATCAAGTGTTTGAGCTTGTAAGGCAGGCCAAAGTTCCACATTGGAGTTCCTAAAACAATTCGATCGGCGCTCTGAAAGCGTTGGATTAACGATTGAATTTGCTCCCATACTTTGCTCTCTGCATCAGTCATCGTTTCGTGCTTCACCGCTTTGTACTTCGCCCCAATTGCCTCGTAGTCGAACTCCGGTAGGCGTTCATGCCAGACATTCAACGTATCCACAATTGTCGAACTGTTGCGGGATTGACACACCTCGATGAATGATTTGGTAAGGGTGACCGAATCGGAAGACTCGCCCCTTGGAGACGACTGAATTTCGAGAAGTTTCACTTGCTCTCTCCGGGAGTGGGCACTCCCTGCTAAACCCCGGCTACTTCGAGACCGCACGTGCTGCACTCTCAATTAGATCTGCAACTTCCTTGGGGTGCGAGACGTAGACGGAGTGGCTGGCGCCGGCGACTTCGACCGTGTGGCTATGAGCTCGCTTGGCATACCAGCGTTCAAGGTCAGAGTTGATGGTTCGATCGCTTCCCGCCACTAGCATCCAGCTCGGTTTGGTTCTCCAGGCAGCTGTGTTGATCGTCGCAGAGAAGTTGTCCGCAAAGTTGAGCACCTGCGATCGCGCCATGAATTCGGCCTGGGCGCCGGGAAGGTCGGCTGCGAATAATTCATGAAATTGCGCCGGGTCGATATATGTGAAACCATCGGGCGTTTTCTTTATAACGCCCGATTTGGCGAGGTCGCTCGGAAAGCGCTTTCCGTCGTCTGACTCTCTTTCGCCGGAATCCGGCATGTGGGCAGCAATATACACCAATCCGGCAACCGACGGATCCGTGCCCGCTTCCGTAATCACGGCTCCCCCATAGCTGTGCGCGGCGAGAATGCACGGACCTCCCTGTTGCGCAAGCATGCGCTTGGTGGAAGCCACATCTTCCTTAAAGGACGTTTCCGGCTCTTGGACGATGCTGACGTTGTATCCGTCCTTGACAAGAATGCTGTAGACGCCTTTCCAGCCTGAACCATCCGCCCAGGCACCGTGGACGAGGACGATATTTTTCACTTCAGACTTCTGCGCTTGCAGGTTTGATGTGCTCGATAGGGCAGCAGCACACACCATTGTCGCGATTGCAGCACATTGATTGAACATACTACCTCCACTTTCTCTTTTGCTGAGTTCTCGAGGGGGATTCAAAGACCGAGAGTCTTCCCTGCTGGTGAGGCTCTCATCCAGCGGTTGTCTCTGATGCCTAACCCCTTCGAACAACGCAGTTCCGTCGCCGTTCTCAAGTCCCTTGAAGATCTCACGAACACTCTTTGATGCCATTGCCACTTGAGTCGTTCCATATCTTTGGCGATCCTTCTCCTGCCGTTTCAAAATGAGACATGCAGGAATCCTGCCAATTGCTAAGGTACTGAATAGAGACGGGGCCATGATCAGATTCATGGTGCGCTCTCGGCAAGTATGACGAGCGCTCAGCAGAAAAACGCGCTGGAATCACAAACTGACCAATATCGGTTGGGCTCACCTTTTGACGTGCGTTGGTCCAGGCAGGCGGAAATGGAACCTGATGGCAGGCGCGGCTCGTTGTAAGCGAGGGCCGTCCCAATTAGGAGGAATGATGTTTATCCCGCTCGACCAAGTCCGGCGGCATACATGGGGAGTAGGCCGCATCGACCTCCCGATCCTAGGCAGGCGACGTAGATCGGCCTGGAGGCCTCAGATGCAAAAGCACCGCCCGCAAATTCAGCCGGAAGAACTCACGCCAGAGCAGAAGTCGCGGCTCCAAACCCTTGAAAATTGTTTTGACTGAGAATTGTTAACCTTTTTGGAAGCACCGCGAATGATTACCATCGCAGAATCATACCCGCATTCGTCATCCCGGCTCCCACTGCCGTGAGTAACAGCAGCTCGCCGCGCCGGATTGTGCCGGCTGCAACTGCGTCGGCCAATGCGATTGGAATTGTGGCTCCCGAGCTATTTGCATATCGATCGATCACAGTCACCGTTTTTTCCATCGGAATGCCGAGGAGATCACCCGTTTCACGGATCAGCCTAAGATTTGCTTGATGCGGAATCCACCAGTTGATTTCTTGCGCGCGAACATTTGCATGATGCATGGCTTGGATTCCTGCATCTGCCATTTTCTGGCTGGCATTCCTGAAGACTGACGCTCCATTGGCCATTGTCATGAAATGACGGCCCGCCAAAAAGCTATCGGATGTCATTGGCTCTCGCGTTCCTCCAGCCGGGATCAGAATGGAATCGTAGCTCGATCCATCAGCTCCCAGATGAAAACCCAATATATGCGGCTGACTGTCAGGTATCAGGACAACGGCACCAGCTCCATCGCCGAACAACGCGACCGTGCCTGGATCGGATTGATTCACACGGCGCGACAGGATGTTCGCTGCGATAACAAGCACAGGCCTCTCGATAGCTTGCCCATAGGAACTTCCCAGGCTTACGCCATAGAGAAAGCCCGAACATGCTCCGGTAAGATCAATGGCCCCGGCATGAGTGAGCGACAGGCGATGCGCCACCAGGGGAGCCGTCGGGGGAAGCAGATGATCGGGGGTGCTGGTGGCGAGCAGCAACAGACCTACTTCTGAAGCTTTTACACAGGCTGCACGTAGGGCGCGCTCACCGGCATCGATGGCCAGATCCGAAGTCGCAATAGCGTTGTCTGCAATGGGTCGGCAACGAATGCCGGTCCTGCGTTCGATCCAGCCAGCTTCCAATCCAAGACGCCGCTCGATCTCAACGTTAGCAATAAGTGTCTGCGGTATCGAGGAACCCATGCCGGCAATTCTCATTTTAAACATCGGTTCATTGCTCTCCGGGCCTCGTTCCTGACTCCGGCCACTGCCATTGCCGGAGTACCTCTTCAATTTGATCCAGAACCCACTTTGCCTCATCATCTCGGATCACATAGGGAGGCATGAAGTAGAGCACGTTGCCTAAAGGACGCAGCAACAGGCTGCGGTCGAGAAACAGGCGGGTGAGTTGCGGACCTACACGATCCAGGTATCCTCCGGCTTCGCGAGTCCGTTTGTCGCGTACAAGTTCGAGGGCGAGAACTCCGCCAATGGCTCGAACATCGCCGACGTGAGGATGCGATTCTAGCGACGTCTTTCTGGATTGGAAGATTGATTCAAGTGTGTGAACTCGTTCCAGTGATTCCTCCTGATCAAAGAGGTCGAGGCTGGCTATTGCCACGGCGCAGGCCAGTGGATTTGCGGTGAATGAATGACCGTGGAAGAAGGTCTTGCGGCGATCATCGCTCAGGAATGCTTCATAGATTGCTTCCGTTGCCGCAGTGACGCCCATCGGCATATAACCACCCGTCAGCGCCTTGGAGAGGCAGATCAGGTCCGGGCTTATGCCGGCATGTTCGCAGGCGAACATCCGTCCGGTGCGGCCAAACCCTGTGAGAACCTCGTCAGCGATCATGAGCGTGCCGAATCGGTCGCATAGGGTGCGAACGCCTTGGAGAAACTCCTGTGGCCACATAATCATGCCGCCGGCTCCCTGTAGCATCGGCTCGATAAGAACTCCGGCAATCGTGTCCTGGTTCGCGGACAAAATACCCTCAAGGCTCTGGAGGCATTGGATACGGCAGTTCGCCGGTTCGAGTCCAACTGGGCAGCGAAAGCAGTACGGTGCGTGGGCACGGGCAACCGGGAAGAGAACAGACCGGAATGACTCCGTAAAAACAGAATCGGCGCTTGCTGACATGGCGCCTACAGTGTCGCCGTGATACGCGTGATCGAGGACAACGAACGTGCGGCGTTGCTCTTTGCTCTGGTTACGCCAGAACTGCAAGGCCATCTTCAGTGCGACTTCGACTGCGGTCGATCCGTTATCGGAGTAGAAGATGCGCCGTAGGCCGGTCGGCAAGACCCCAATCAGCCGCTCGGCTAGGACCGCCGCCGGTCGATGGGTGAATCCGGCGAACATCACTTGCTCCAGTTGTGTTGCTTGGTCTGAAAGCGCCTTGTTGAGATAGGGATGGCTATGGCCGTGAATATTCACCCACCACGACGAGATGCCATCAAGAATGCGCTGACCATCGGGAGTATACAGGTAGACACCTTGGCCGCGAGCGATGGGCACGGGCAACGGCGCGGTCTTCATTTGCGTGTACGGATGCCAGAGATAGGAGCGATCGAGTTGCTGCCAGCTGTCGGTGCGGGTGTCATGCATGGTTTGTGTCTCAAAAAGCAACAGGTATTGAAGATGCGTTAGGCAAGCCGTTTCGCCAGAAATGAATCGAGCGTGCCGTTTGGGTCGAAGTGGGCCCTTGCCCAGTCGCCGAGGGCATCCGCCGTGAGAGTTGAGAAATGCGGCATCTCGGCGAGCACAGGGATGTTTCCGTAGGTTTCGATCGAGCGCCGGTTATCCGCATTTGGCTCACCGGTCAGCACGACGCCTGCGACAGGAATGAATCGCGCTCGCAATACGGAAAGTGACAGAAGAGTGTGGTTGATTGTGCCAAGACGCGACCGGGCAACGATGAGAGCCGGGAGTCGGAGCGCTGCTATCACGTCGACCATGAACTGGCTTGCGTTCAATGGGACCATCACTCCGCCTGCGCCTTCGACGATCCATGAGTGCGCAGTCCTGTCGGCCGTGAACGGACGGAGGAGCGTCTCCAAATGAATCTCTGTGCCGGAATAGCCGGCGGACAAGTGAGGCGAGAGCGGACGCGGCAGCCGAACGCCTTCCGCGCGAATTTCCCGACTCGAACAGAACCCCAAACGCTCGACAGTCGCCGTATCATCGTCTTCCGGGAACCCCGTCTGCACTGGCTTCCAATAGCAGAGGCGCGAAGTCCTCCTGAAACGGTGAAGTAACGCAGCACTTACGACGGTCTTCCCAACATCCGTGTCTGTACCAGTGACGAAGAGTCCGCTCATCGCTCTCCTACGCCCGACAACGCCCTGTCAAGACTCGATGAAAAACGTCGTAGGATCGTTTCGTCCAACCCCGTATTGACAGAGATACGCAGCCTGGCCGAGCCTTCGGGAACGGCAGGAGGCCGAATCGCCCGGACATCGAATCCCTGCACCTGTAGAGCCTGGGCCACGCTTACGGCACGAGCATTGTCACCCACGAGAACCGGAATGATCTGCGTCCCGTCGCGCGGAATATCCAATCCCTGATCGACGAGCATTCCACGTAGCGTGGTCGTCAGGCAATGCAACCGATGGCGAAGTTCCGGGGCTTCGCCAATCAAGTCGAGTGCAGCACCAAGCGCCGCGGCGATCGATGGTGGGGGAGCGGTCGAAAAGACGAAGGTGCGTCCCCGCTGCATGAGGTAGTCGATTGCCCATTGAGGGCCGGCCACAAACGCTCCAGCCAAACCAAGCGCTTTACCAGCCGGGTTGATGGACAAAAACGTGTCGCCCGCGATTCCGGTGGATTCAATCAGACCAGTCCCGCGGTCTCCATAGAGCCCAATTGCATGGGCCTCATCGACGATCAACGCGACTCCAGCCTCTCTGCAGAGATCTGCATATTCCTTGAGCGGGGCGATATCCCCATCCATACTGAACAGCGATTCGACCACCAGGAACCGCTGCCCGGTGGTACTGATCGTGCGCAGGTAGTGGTCGAAGGCCGCAAGGTCACTGTGCGCGAAGAGAATTTTACGAGCTTTTCCCAATCTCATGCCGTCGATCAGGCTGGCATGGTTGAGACGGTCGAAGAATACTACGTCGCCTTCATCCAGAAATGTAGACAGTACCGCTAGATTCGCCGCATATCCGCTGCTGAAATAGAGAGCAGCCTCGGTGCCTTTGAAGGCGGCAAAACGCTGCTCAATGGCCGAAAAGCAGTTCCTGTCTCCGCGAAGGAGCCGCGAGCCGGTCGATCCGCAGCCCTCTTGCAAGACGGCGGAAGACATGCGCGCTCTGAGCATGGGATGAGATGCGAACTGGAGGTAATCGTTCGACGACAGATCAATCCCCGCCGGAGGAAGAAGTCTGCGGGAGAGTCCGTTCAACTCAAAACTCTCCAGCCGTTGCCGAATGCGAGTCTCAAGCACGTGGTCGGACTCCGTCCTTCAGCGACGGGTCCGTGACCGTCTCTCCCCGCAGGCAATCGAACAAAGCCGCGTCTTCCGAGGCCTCCGCATTCTTGGCGGTGAGGAGCATGTTCCCTATGAAGATTGAATTGGCCCCGGCATAGAACGCGAGCAGTTGAGCTTCTTTGGACAGGTGAATGCGTCCGGCCGATAGCCGGACGCGGGAACGCGGCATCAGAATGCGCGCGACAGCGATCACTCGGACCAGGTCGGTGGGGTCGATGGCCGACGCATTCGCGAGGGGAGTGCCGGCGACAGGCATGAGCAGGTTGATGGGAACTGATTCGGGTTGGGGATCGAGTGCGGCCAGTTCCGCCAGCATGGCGCAACGATCCGTCGCGCTCTCGCCCATGCCGAGGATTCCCCCGCAGCAGAGGCTCAATCCGGCCTGTCGGGCCGCTCGCAATGTATTCAGGCGATCGTCGTAGTTTCGGGTAGTGACAATCTGGGGATAGTACTCGCGGCTTGTGTCGAGATTATGGTTGTAAGCGTCCAGGCCGGCCTCTTTGAGCTGTTCGGCCTGAGGCACTGTCAACATTCCCAGCGTGACGCAGGCTTCCATGCCCAGCGACTTCACGCCGCGGACCATGCTGAGAACGCGGTCGAATTGTTCTCCTTCGGGTGCCTGCCGCCATGCTGCGCCCATACAGAACCGGTGGGCCCCCGCCTGCTTTGCCTGAGTAGCTGCAGTCAGCACATCGTCGACGGATAACAGCGGTTGTCGCTCGAGGCCAGTCTTGTGATGCGCGGATTGAGAACAGTAGCCGCAGTTCTCGGGACATCCTCCCGTTTTGATCGACAGGAGGAAACAGCGCTGGATGTCCTGGGCGTCGTGGAAGCGCAGATGCTCAGTGTGCGCGCGGTGCAGCAGATCGAAGAAGGGAAGACGATAAAGGTGCAATGCGCTCGCTACGCCGGTATCAACGCTCAAGTTCGGTTCCTCGTTCCCCTGCTATGTTGAGCGCAAGCGTGTGAATCTACAACGATGGTTTGATATTGATTTTTATAGTTTAGCGTCTAAATTATTCTAGCCCAGATCATGCGCGTCGATGCCTTCCGTCAGGCTCGAGTGCTCCGAGTAGAGGAGACCGGTGAGCTGTAGGCTTTCTTTGGCTGTATCCGCCGTTTCCAGCTTCGTGCCCGTTTAAGTCCACCCTGGCTTGTTCCGGTATCGGGTGCGGCTCTTTTAGATTTCATCAATTTGTCTGGAGTAAATATCCTCCGGCAGAGCCGGAGGCTTTACGGTGTGAGCCGCTCAAAGCGGCTTGTGCGGGGTCGCTAACGCGGCCCCGATTGAGTTGAGCCACCTTTTCGGTGGCAGGTCATTTCCACAGATTCAATTGGTCCAGGCGCTCGTCTTCCACTTCCTGGTTGCGAATGTACTCCCGAATCACAGTTTCATCCCGGCCTACTGTCGATACCAAATACCCGCGCGCCCAGAAATGCTGACCAGCATAATTCTGTTTTCGGTCCCCATATGTCCGCGCCAAGTGGATCGCGCTTTTGCCCTTTATGTACCCAACCACCTGCGATACCGCATCTTTGGGCGGTATCGAGATCAGTATGTGAACATGGTCCGACATCAAATGGCCTTCCTCGATCTTGCTCTCACGCTGTTGCGCCAGATCGCGGAAAACCTCGCCCAAATGCTGGCGGAGGCTTTTGTAAAGCACCTTTCGGCGGCACTTCGGGATAAAAACAATGTGATACTTGCAATCCCACTTCGTATGGCTTAAGCTGGCATACTCGTCCATCCGGTTTCTCCTATTCGTGTGCTTGGCGGCTCACGTCGAAGAGTTTCTGGATGGACTCCCGGAAATGTCAAACTGTT
>DATDLS010000459.1:0-25447 GCA_036519195.1 Occallatibacter sp.
ACAGGAATCAACAACGCTAACACCGGCTAACTCCCAACCGGATCGTTATCCCAGGCAATGAAAGCCTCGCTAGCACGCACACAATAAGCTATCTGGTTGTAAAATCATGCTTTAAAGCGAAATCTAAAAGAGCCGCACCCCCGGAAACTCGGCTGGCACGTAATCAGGATTCAACCTGTGGAAGTGATTGGCCACCGTCAAGGTGGCTCAACTCTATCGCGGCCGCGTTCCAAGCCGGCTCAAACCGCTTCCCATGGTTCACATCAGAAAGCCCCCGGATCCGCCCGGGAATGTTTCCTTTACGCTGGCGTGGACCGGAGGAGGCGGCCCGCTGCGATGCATCTTGTGATGGGTCCATGTTTCCAGACCTACCAGGATCAGCGTGACAACGGCCAAGGCCACCTGCAGGCGCTCGGAGCGCTTCTGGCTGCTCGTCAACTCCCGCCTGCGCCATTGCGCTGAACCTTGCGCGCGCAAGTGCCGGATCCAGGCCAGAACGCCGAGATTGACCAGTGCTCCGACAGCGGCAAAGATCAGCATGGGGATGCGGATGGCGTCCTGATGATAGCCGCGCGCCGGTCCATAGATGCCGCTGACTGCGGCCAGTGCGGTGAGCCCGATCACGACGCGGACACCGCTGATGGCGAACACGGCCGTGCACAGACTCTGCAGCAGCGCTACGGCCAGGCTGACGCCGCCCAGGGCGCTGAACTGCTTTGGAACCTCGGGAAATTCTTCGCCCACCGCAGCCACCTCCAGCGCGACCGAAAGCCGCGTATCTCGCTTACCTCGGGGACAGAATCAGGTTAGCGTATGCGGCCTGTGGCCAGCCAATTTCAACTCGGGAGAACCGGCAGGGACAGTGAATTGGTGGAGAGTGCCAAGCTTGCTGAGAGAATAGCGTCGCAGCCCGAAATCCAATGCCTGATCCCGCTCGTATTCATATTATGAAAGTTGGCCAGAGGGAAAATCATTTCCAAGAGAATGACTTTCCATGTAACCTTTCCGGCAGGCTGCCACTCCCAGTGTGCGTGGTACCGAATGCGGATTCGGCCTCAGGGCCGGCCGCACTATACCTAAACCAGCGGATCGCTTCCGCCCCAACCCCCAATGAGGTCAAATAATTATGACAAAGAATCAGATCAATGCATTGCTTCTGACGGCGGCGCTCTCCGGCCTGGTCGGTGGAACCTCGGTAGCGGCCAAGGCGGCCTCTAACGGTTCGGCGAAGGCTTCCGGCGCCACAGCTGGCCTGCTTTACACCGCGCAGGACACCAACCCCCCTGCGAAACATTCCTGCAAAGGCAAGAACAGCTGTAAAGGCACCGGTGGCTGTTCGACTGGCGACCAGGGCTGCAAGGGCAAGAACAGCTGCAAGGGCAAGGGCGGTTGCGCCACGGACGGCTCCAAGCCCCCCAAGGCTGTCTAAAAGCTCGCTCCTCCGAGGTCGCGGCAGGGGGCTGAATTCGGCTCATCCTTCCGCGACCTCCAAACTCTCACCCTTCAAACCTGTCCCATGTCATCTGGCACCTGCCAAGGATCCCTCGATGCCCGGCAACCGCTTCAATGCGTTTCAGGATCACGGAGTCGGAATCGGACTGCGCATTCCGCATTACAACCACATCTTCTCGCGCAGGCCGGTGGTGGACTGGTTCGAAATCATTTCGGAAAATTTCATGTGCGACGCCGGCCGTCCGATGGCGATTCTCGATCAGATCATGGAGCAGTATCGGGTTGTGCAGCATGGCGTATCGATGTACTTCGGCTCGGTAACCGAGCCTGATCCTGAGCATCTGAAGCGGCTCAAAACGCTGGTACGGCGCACCAACACTCCATGGCTGAGCGATCATCTTTGCTGGGGCTCGGTGGACGGCACCTACACACACGATCTGCTGCCGCTTCCCTATACCTGGGAAGCAGTGGAGCGCACGGTAGAGCGCGTCCGCAAGGTGCAGGACTATTTGGAAGTTCCTGTCGCTGTGGAAAATGTTTCAAGCTATGCCGCCTTTACCGGATCGCAGATGACCGAGTGGGAGTTCCTCACCGAAGTGGTGGAGCGCGCCGACTGCGGCATTCTGCTGGACGTGAACAACATTTACGTTTCGAGCGTGAATCACGAGTTTCGAGCGATGGACTATGTGAATGCGGTGCCCGCCCATCGCGTGGCGCAGATCCATATTGCGGGTCACTCGAAGTATGACAAGTACATCCTGGACACGCACGATCATGCGGTGATCGATCCTGTATGGCAGCTTTACGCGCGGGCCATTGAGCGCTGCGGGCCGATGCCGACGCTGCTGGAGTGGGACGATCACATTCCCAGCTTCGATGAAGTTCACAACGAAGCGAAAAAGGCCAATCGCTATTTGCAGCCGCAGGCGCCGGCGCTCGTGGAGGCCGCGCGATGAGCAGCCCAGTCGCAGCTGAGGAACCGATGAGCCTTGAGCAGTTGCAACGGCAGATGGCTGCGGCCATCATGATGCCGCTTACGCCGGATGAGGACATGCGCCCGCAGGCTGCCGACGGCCGGGCCATGACGACGGTAGCGGCAAGCTTCATTGCGCCCAACAGTCAGCTCACGCCGTTTGAGCGACTGGAGATTTACAACCGGCAATATTGGTTTCGCGTGCTGGATGCGCTGGCCGAGGACTTTCCGGCGCTGCGCGCGGTGGTCGGCAGCCGGGCCTTCGAACAACTGTCGATCGCCTATCTGGGCGCGCATCCCAGCCGGTCATTCTCGCTGCGCAACCTGGGCTCAAGGCTCACCGAGTGGCTTGTCGATCATCCGAAATATGCCGGACGCCGGCAACGGCTGGCGCTCGACGTGGTGCGCATCGAGTGGGCTTTCGTCGAAGCCTTTGACAACAGGGAACGCACACCGCTCACGCTGGACCAGATTGCCACGCTCGACGGAAATTCGCGGCTCGGTTTGCAGCCGCATCTGCGCCTGCTGGCGTTGGACTATGCAGCCGACGAGCTGGTGCTCGCGTTGCATCGACAACAGAAACGCGGCACCACCGAAGCGGGCGTCAAGCACGACGAAGGGCCCGAGCCGCCCGCGCGTTTGCCGCGATTCGCTCGTCGACCGACGTGGGTTGCTGCGCATCGGGTCGAAAATGCTGTCTACTATCGCCGGCTGGAGCGCGAAGAGTTTCTTACGTTGACCCTGCTGCGCTCCGGGCTCGCGCTGGGCGAGGCATTGGAGGCGGGCTTGCGCGATTCTGCCAAGCCCGAATCGCGCCGGCCGGCACTGGTACGCGCCTGGTTTGGCCACTGGGCCGAACTGGGATGGATCTGTGCCCCCGAACTCGATTCGCTGCTTGACTGATAGAACGGAAGCCTAAAAAATGATCGATTTCATCCGCAAGACCTACGGCCGATTCGCCTGGCTGCTCAGTCTTTTCCAAAGCCCATTGCTGCTCGCTGTCCGGCTCTACTGGGGATGGCAGTTTGCCCAGGATGGTTGGGGCAAGCTGACCCATCTGGATCGCGTCACGCAGTTCTTTACCAGCCTCAACCTGCCCGCACCCGGCACGACAGCTTTGATGATCGGACTGGTCGAGCTGGCGGGTGGCATCCTGTTTGCCCTCGGGCTGGGATCGCGGCTGGTTTCGCTGGTTCTGTTTGTGAACATGACGATGGCTTACCTCAGCGTGCCCGACGACCGCACCAACTTCTTCCACATTCTTTCCAAGCCGGACGACTTCTATGGCGCCAGCCCATATACGTATTGGTTCGCGGCCCTGCTGATTCTCGTTCTTGGCCCGGGAGCGTTCGCCTTCGACTGGCTGATCATGCGTCGTTTTGGATCGATGCCGAAAGCCTGAGAAGACTGTGCTGCTGTCGAGCCATCCATCTCCGGATCGAAGAGGGCAGCTGCGGTGATTGTCGATGGGCTCACCTCGGCACAAGTCGAGGTCAATGCCCCAAGCGCGGTCGGCCACTCCTCATGAAGCTTCGGCCGCACCGCCGGCAGCCTCACTGCGATTCCCGTCCGCCTGACCCGACCGAACTCGTGCAATCGATGGCTGGTGATAAGCCGGTTCGCATTGTTCTTATCGGTCACACCGGGTCGGGCGGATTTGCGCCTTGCCATGCGAGACGTCCAGCAGGGAGAGGGCCGAGGCAATGCGCTTCGGCCCTCCGTTTTTGCCTTTGCAGCTTAGAACCCGAAGGTGGCGTTGAAGAAGACGCGCCGCGCCGCCGAGCCCGAAGAGTAGATGCCGCCCGCAAGACTGGTCGATTTGCCGAACTGGTCGCCCGGCCCGTAGAGGCCTGTGCTCTGATCGAGCGTCGGAATTACGCTGCCCGTCGGGACTCCGTAGTCGATATCGTTGAACAGGTTCAAGGCCTGCGCGCTGAAGGTGAGGGAGTATTTGCGGCCGGTGCCTGGGCCGCCAAATCCTGGACCACCACGTCCAGCCCCGCCAAATCCGCCGGGACCGAAACCTCCGCCGCCGCCGCGGCCACCACCACCTCCCGGTCCCCCACCGCCGGGTCCGCCGCCACCTTGAAACTGTCCTCCGGCTGTCGTGGCCGATTCCAGCTTGGGACCAATCCCGAAAGCACGGCTCACGCGCAGGTTCACAGCTACGCTCGCAGGACTTCTTCCGAGATTCATGGGAATGGGCGTGTAGGTTTGGCCAGGGACAACCGGGTCGGTGTTGAGGCAGCCGAACTGGGTTTGTGCATAGCCGGGGTTAGGCGAGGTGCAGAAGGAGTTGTCGGCCAGCGAAGGGCGATTGTTAAAGAAGTTGTCGCCGGTCAGATCATTGGTTGTGGTGATGTTGTAAGGCTTGCCGGAGGCAGCGATGAGGAACGGGTTGAAGCGCAGAGCCCAGGGCCCCTGGTAGTTGGCCAGCATGAAGACCGTGTTGCGGGAGGCGAAACTGGCGCGGCCGTAATCCTGGTTGAGGTCATAGGAGTTGGAGACCGAATTTCCCGCCCCGCCGTTGGAGTTGGCTGCGGTCAGGTTGTAGAAGCCCACGATGCTGAGCTTGGGGCTGATCCGCGCGTTCAGGTTCACGATCATCTGGTTCTGCTTGAACACGGCTTCAGAATAGAACTCATCGACGATGCCAAGGTTGGGATTGGGGCGTGTGGCAGGTGTTACACCGGGCAGATACGCATTGGAGTTGCGGGTGACCAGCTGGTGGGTTCCAAACGAATTCAGGTAAGTGACCGTGAGCGTGGTGTTCTTGGTAAGCTGGCGCTCAAGGCCTGCGCCGATCTGTTGCGTGGCGGCGGCGTGAAAGCCGGGCGCAACGGTATCGATGGTGCTGGTGTTCGCAGTCCCTGCGCCGCAGGTAGCGAGATTGAGATTACTCAGGCTGGTTGAACTGAAGCAGGTGGGGTTGCTGATGGTGGTCTGCTTCTGACTGTTGGGGCCGCCGTTGTAGCGCGCAGTGGAAAGCAGATCGGCAATGATAAAGCGGTCATAGAAGATGCCATAGCCGGCGCGCAAAACCGTCTTGGCCTGCTTCTTGTCCTTGTGCCCGTCGAGAGCGTAAGCCAAGGCAAAGCGCGGCGCCCAGTCGTCGTGATCGGAGATGTGATTCTGCGATTCCCAGCGCAGGCCGCCGGACAAGGTCAGGTTGCGATTCGCCTTCCAGTCATCCTGAAAGAACACCGCCGCGTCGAACACGTTGGCCCGGGCCGAAGGCGGGCCCGATGCGTAGCTCAGCTTGATGGGAGCGTTGGTGGTTCCGCAGACCGTCTCAGTGGTCGTCGCAGGTGCGGGGCAAATTTGGCCGGCCTCCAGGTTGAGCGCACCCACATAGTCGGAAACGGAGTTGAAACTGAAGCTGCCGTTGAAGTCCTCGTTCGATGTGTTGGCGTCGGAGTTGTCGCGCAGACGCGTGCCGAATTTGATGGCATGTGCTCCGATCGACGTGGTGGTCAAGTTCTGTAACTCATAGTGGTTGGTGTGGTCGTTCGAAGTTTGATCGGTTGCGCCGCCGCCGGTGAAGGTGAGGGGGATCGAAACCTGGGGTGCGGTGCTGGCCGGAGTCGTCGATGAATAGTCGCGCAGATATTGGAATCGCGTCTCGTTGACTACGTGCTCGTTGACGATGAAGGAGTCGCTCAGCTGCAGGGTGCTTTCTGTTTCGGTTTGCGTGGTGGATTGCGTGGGCAGCGACGTGGAGGTGATGTTGCCAACGACGCTGTTGCGGTAAAACTGGTAGCGCGCCGTCAGGGTGTTCCGGGAGCCCAGTTGCAGATCGATGCGCGGCGCGATGTTGGTGCGGGTCTGCGGACTGAACAGGCCGCCGGAGACAGGGCCCACCGCGAACGCATACGGCGAAGTTCCGGCAACCGGTGCCTCAATCAGCGAGTAGATGCTGTCATTCTGGTTGTTGCGCTGATCGACGCTGATGAAGAACGATGCCCACTTGGAGAGCGCGCCGTTCAGATTACCGCTGAACTGCAAGCTGTGGTAGGCGGGAATCACTGTGGTGAATGGGTTGGCGGTGTTGAAAAGGTTATCATTGCCTTGCGCGAGGAACTGACCGTGCAGCTTGTCGGTGCCAGGCTTGGTGAGAATTTCAATGCGCCCGTATCCGAGCTTGTCGAACTCGGCAGAGAAGGGGTTTTGATTGATGCGAATTTCGCGGATGGCGGACTTGGGGGGCAACTGGCCGGCGGTGAAGCCATCAATGTAAATCTGTCCTCCGTTGGGGCCGGCCGCGGGTCCGGCCAGTGCCGTCAACTCGTTCGACAGCTCGTCGGGATCGTCCGAGAGGGCGTCAAGATCTTTGCCTTTGAGCACAATTGCGTTGGAGTTGCCGGAGGCATCCGTACTTACCTGAGGCGTGTCCTCGGTCACGGTCACGCTTTGCTGCGCCGTTTCAATGGACATGGCGATATCGACGCGCTTGGATTGGCCGGATGCGAGCTGAATGGTCGGCGAGGTGAACGGTGCAAAGCCATCGCAGGTGGCGTTGACAAGGTAGCTGCCGGGAGCCAGACCGCTCACCGAGTAGGCTCCCGACGCATCTGCGGTTGCCGACGTCACGGCGGTACCGGCAGTGGTGGTAATGGTGACCTTGGCGCCCGGGATCAAGGCGCCCGTGGGGTCAGTGATGTGGCCGCGCAGTGTACCGGTCGAGGTTGTCGAGGCCGGTGCCGGCGTATTCATGGTTTGTGGCGGCGCCGGGAGTGCAGCCTGGCCCTTTGCAACCCGAGCCATGCCTATACCGAGCGCCAGAAGAATCAAGGCCGGCAAAAATGAAGTCCGTAAAATCGCAGATCGATCAATGCTATGCGTATTTGAATACACTCTTCCCTCGCTTGTTTTTGTATGAATCTCTGGGGCCGATTATTGAGCTGCTGCGTCTGCGCCGCCTGAGCCGCCCATGCTCCAATTGCTGAGCAGGCTCTGGCTGGCTTCGGGAGCTTGGAGAAGGGGCTCGACGCCTGCTACCAGCGTGATGGCCGTGACATCCGTGGTGCCGTCGGTTGCTACCAGCATGACGGCATCGCCTTTTTTCAGATCGGCAATCTGAATGGTTGGCGAGCGATTCAGCATCTGCTGCGGATCGCCTGCCCCACCGGACATGCCTCCCGCGCCAGCCGCGCCGCCCCCGCCTGAGTACTGGCCGTTTCCGCCTTGTGCTGCTTGGGCCGAATGGTCATGTTGCCCTGGGCCGCCTGCCGAGCCCTTGAGACGAGCTGCGAGCATATTGGCCATGCGATCAGGAAGCTTGCGCATCTGCACATCGGCTGTGATGTGGATGGTGACCTGTTTTTTTGTCGCGAGATCCTTGACCACTAACGTGGATGCCGCCGGATCGGTGGAGGTCACCGTCCCAGAAATATTGCGGAAGGTGCCCGACACCACTTCCTGCGCGTTGATGCTGCTTCCATCTGCGCTCTTTGGTCCGCGTGCGCGCAGCTGGTCTCCCACGTGAATCGCATCAATCGGTGCAGGCACGGCTGCGTCGAAGCGCACCGATGCCGGTGCGTAACGCTTGAGGGTGGTGGCCTTGGAGGTATGCACGGTGATGGTCTTCGCCGTGGCTCCGGTACCACTGGTCAGCACGATGTCTCCACTGGCTGGGTCAACCGACTTCACCAGTCCGCCTGCGCCGTTGCGCTGCCAGTCTTCGCGATCGTTCTGTTGCTTCTCGGCAACGTCGGCCTTTTTCACAGCAATGATCTGCAAGGCCACGGTTGTGCCGGCCGGCGCGTTGGAGTCAAGCCGGATAAGGGCGCGATCACCGACTTCGAGATCAGTGAATTGAATGGCCGTAGCGGTGCTCAGGTCTTTCTGTCCAGGCTCAATGCGCTTGACGAGAGCAGCGGCGGGCACGTCTACCTGATAGGCTTGCCCGGCATCGGTCTTCACCGTCAGCGTGGTGCCACTGATGGTGGTAATGGTTCCGATAAACCGCGCCGGCGCCTGTGCCCGGGCGGTTGGCCGAAGCAAAGCGGTTACGGCTAGCAGGACAAGGAGCAAAGCGAGCCGTGCTTGGGCGAGGCGCGAAACTGAAGTGCGAATCTTGAACGTGCGATGCATGAGTTATTTTCTCCCAGGTTCAGTTGGTGACGGAAACCAGGGCTGGAGTTGTTCCTAATTCGGTAGACGAGCTACCCGACGAAAAGGTTCAACGGAAGATGCGATGTTGCCGGTCGGTTGTAGCGAGTGATTCCGGAAGAATGTTTACGGTCGCAGATAAGACGAGGTATTTGTGCGGCTTACAGGCCATAATCTTAACGCTTGCTTAGAATTCCGGGCGCCATTTCATGCACTTGAGACCGACCAGTGGTAACGGTTCCAGCGGGGGAAGAAAAATCAGCTTTTTTTTTGAATTCAGCTCGGACCGGCCAGTTGCGCCGTTTCAAGAAACAGATAGTTGCCTGACGGCGTGGGCGCCATATTTGTCAGCCTGCGATTGTGAACGACTACCGTATCGCGATACCAGAGATTGATGGCAGGAAGATCGCTTGCGAGAATCTGCTGCGCCTCGGAATAGTCGGCGCGGCGACGGGCGAGGTCTTCACTTTCCTCGGCGTCCTCGAGCACGGCGTCGAGGCGGGGATTGGAATAGTGGCTGCGATTGGCGCCCTTGGGCGAAAAGCGAGCGGTCGAAAATGCGTAGCCGAAAATGTCCGGCTGTTCGTTGCCGCCGATCCAACGCAGCGAGTACATCTGAAACGCACCGCGCGTCACATCAGAATAAAACGTGGCGAACTCAAAGCTGCGCACCTCCATGGCGACGCCCACCGCAGCCAGTTGCTGCTGCAAGACTGCGGCCAGAAGGCGTGTACCTTCATCCGTGCTGGTCTTCATGGTGATGCGAAAGCGAATCCCGTTGGCGTCGCGCGGGTGGCCGGCCTCATCCAACAGCTGCTCGGCGCGCGCTGGGTCGTATGCAAAGCGCGGCCCGTCGTCATTGAATGCCCAATGATGTACGGGCAGCAAGCTCTGCGCCGGCTGGGCGTGGCCGCCCAGCAAGGTGCCGATGATCAACTGGCGATCGATGGCGCAGGAGAAGGCTTGGCGGACGCGCGCGTCGGCCAGGAGCGGATCACGCAGATTGAAGCTGAGGTATTGCACCTCGGTGCCGCCGGCGGCTTCCATGCGCAGATTGGGGCGGGCTCGAAGCACCGGGAGCGAATCGATGGGAAGGGAATTGATGGCCACGTCACCGGAGCCTTTCTCGAGTTCGAGCGACTCGGTAGTGGCGTCGGGGACTACGGCGAAGCGCACCCGCTCGAGTTTCGGAATCACCGACCAGCTCAGCGGATTGCGTTCCACAATAACGTCCTGATCAATCTGCTGGCTCACGAAGCGAAACGGTCCGGTGCCGACTGGATGCTGCCAGAAGTCGCGCCCGCTGCCTGCGGGAATAATGCCCATGGCGCCGGTGGAGAGATTGATGAGGAGATAATTGTCGGGGTGCCTCAGATGCATCACGACGGTCTGTTCGTCGGGCGCATCCATGCTGGCGATCGATAGGTAGCTGGCAGCCTTGGGCGTGATGACGCCACCGGGGCCCGTAGCGTCCATCATCGATCGAATGGTCCAGATAACATCGTGCGCGGTGAGCGGGCGGCCATCATGAAAGCGCACTCCACTGCGCAGGTGAAAAATGAGCGTATGCGGATCTGGCTGCTCCCACCGCTCGGCGAGCGCCGGGCTGAACTGGAAGCTCGCATTGCGTGCCACCAGCCCATCGAACATCAGCCCGTCGATGCGCTCAGACTGCACATCCGTGCCAATGCGTGGATCAAGATTCGCCGGGCTGCTCTCGATCAGGAATACCACGGTATGAGGATCGCGCTCCGAGGGGCGGCAACCAGCCACCAAGAGCAACGCAAGCAGCGCAACCAGGCCGGTCCCCTTAGACATAGGTCACCTGTCCGAGAATCGCAGCGCGCTTTGCGCCGGTGGCCGCAGGCACATTTCCCGGCAGCCGATGCCAGGTCTGCCAGGCCATCAGCGCAAAGGCCGCGGCCTCCTTGGCATCCACCGGCAGCCCGAAGTCCTGGCTGGCGGCAAGCTCGCACCCCATCGGTTCCAGCTTCTCGGCGAGCATCGCCATCAGGGAGTGATTGCGCGCGCCGCCCCCGGAGACGATGTAGTCCACGCCGCTGAATCGGGCCTCAGCGAGGCTGATTTTCTTATGAACGAAGCGTTTGTAGCTTGCGGCAATGGTCTCGGCGGTCAACGCAGTGGCGGTTCGAATCGCGTCCTCGGGGCGTTGGCTCAACTTGCGGCAGGAGCGGAGAAACTCGGCCGCATACTCACGGCCGAACTGCTCGCGGCCGGCGGTGCGCGGAGGCTTGGCGTGGAAGTAAGGTTGCCCGAGAGCCCTGCTCAGCACCGGTTCAAGAACACTGCCTTGTGCAGCGATGGCGCCATTGCGGTCGAACCGCTTGTGAAACAGCTCCATCGTCAGCTGGTCGATCACCATGTTTCCCGGACCGGTGTCGAACGCCAGGATCGCCTCCGCAGAGGCTCCGGCAGGAATGGCCGTGAGGTTCGCAATGCCGCCAATATTCTGCAGCACGCGGCCCCGCCTCGGATGCCAAAACAGAACATAGTCAAGCAGCGAAACCAGCGGCGCGCCTTGGCCGCCAGCCAGCATATCCGCCGGCCGGAAGTTTGAAACCACCGGCACACCCAATTGAGAGGCAATCAGCTGCGCCTCGCCGGCTTGCCATGTGCAGGCAAAGGTACGATCGAGATAAGGCGTTGGCTGCGCCTGATGATAAAGTGTCTGTCCGTGGCAACCAATCAGGTCCAGCTTCACCGGATGTCGCTTGAGCGTTGCCCGCACAGCCTCAGCATAGGCAATGCCCAGACGCCAATTGAGGCGCGCGAGTTCGGCCGTTGAGGTGGCGCTGCTATTCATGGCGGCCAGTACTGCTCGCCGCAGCCTGGCGGGAAAGGCAAATCCCTGGTGGGCAATCAGCGTCAGTCTGGGGCGCAGTTCGCCGGGCGCGAGGCGCACCACGGCCACATCGATTCCGTCCGCCGAGGTGCCGCTCATGATGCCGGCAACGATCATGGATCTGACGCCTGCGGATTTGGCGCTCATGCGGGCAGTGTCTCGGGGGTTGGTTGATCCTTCGCAATTGTCTCGCCGAAGCCGAGGATGGCTGATCGTAAAGCTTCGAACTGCTTTGCCGTTGGTGCGCTCGAAACTCGGCCGCTGAACAGGCGTGCCCGCGCGCCGGCAGAGCGGCCGGCGCGCGCGAGAACTAGCTTGTGGAATGCTCTGGAGCGCTCTGCTTCAGCGATCAACGCTTCGAATGCACGGAGAATCAATTCCGGGCTATGGCAGATTTCAACCAGATCCATGCCGGCGCGAATGGCGCCAACCGCAGCCTCTTCGATGGGCATGAATTTCACAATGCCCCCCATCTCCATGTCGTCGGAAAAGATCAGACCGCGATAACCGAGCCGCTTGCGCAGCATGGTCGTAATCCAAAATCGCGAGATGCTTGCCGGTTGGTTCTTGCCGCGCGTTTCCGGATAAGACGCGTGGTTGACCATGATCATGGGCAGTTGGTTTCCTAGTGCGCGATACGGAGCAAGGTCCTTCTGCCAGAGTTCGCGGCTGCTGCGGTGGATGACCGGCGTTTCCAGGTGCGAGTCCAAAGTGCCGCCGCCGAGCCCGGGGAAATGCTTGCCGCATCCGATGACGCCATGGGCAGCGAGGCCGGCAACAAAGTTGAGCGCATATTCTAAGACGCCCGCTGCGGTGGCAGCGGCGGTGCGCGTGCCCATCACGGCGGCCGATTCCCTGAGGGCGAGATCGACGACCGGCGCCAGCGTGGTATTGAAGCCGAAGGCCTTCACGGCCTGGGCGACGAGCTCCCCGTGTTCCCGGATCAGGCTTGTTGTGCCGGTTTGCTCTACGGCCTGCATCACGGCTTTCGGTGAGGGAATTGGCGTCAGCGCATCGCGCAGGCGATCGACGGCGCCGCCTTCGACGTCGACCATGCGGAAGCTATGCTCGGCACAGAGTGCCGAAGCCGCATCAAGAAGGGCGCGCGTCTGGGTCGCATCCGCAATGTTGCGCCGAAACAGGATGACGCCAGCCGGGCCGATCAGCTTGAGCCAGGCAGATTCCAGACTGGTAAGCTCGGTCGAAGACAAGCCGACGACCAGCAGGCTTCCCGCAGCTTGGCGGATCGAAGTGCTCATCCCATCTCCTTGAGCTCCTGCTGCAGTTCTTCGAGCAGGTTGAGCGCTTGCAGGGGGGTGAGGGAGTTGACGTCCGTGGCTTCAATGCGGTCGACGATTCGCTGCGAGAGCGGAGTAAATATGGTCAATTGCACGGGCTCGGGCTCAGCGGTTTCTACCTGCACACTTTGCCGCTCGGCTTTTTCATGCTGGCGCAGCACGCGCTTGGCGCGCTCGATCACCGCGGCGGGTAGACCGGCCAGGCGCGCGACTTCAATGCCATAACTTTTGCTGGCCGCGCCGGGCTCAATGGTGTGCAGAAAGACGATTCCGCCGGCTGCTTCTTTCACGCCGACGCGCAGGTTGCGCACACGGGGCAGCTTCTCGGCGAGCATGGTCAGCTCATGATAGTGGGTGGCGAACAGGGTGCGCGCGCCGGTTTCCGCGTGCAGATATTCTACCGTTGCCCAGGCCAGCGAAAGGCCATCAAACGTAGCCGTACCGCGGCCCATCTCGTCGAGAAGGATGAGCGACCGCCGGGTTGCGGTGTTCAGGATGGTTGCCGTTTCCGTCATCTCGACCATGAAAGTCGAGCGGCCGCGGGCTACGTTGTCACTGGCGCCGATGCGCGTGTAAATACGGTCAACCAATCCGAACCGCAAACTCTCGGCGGGAACATAACTCCCCATCTGCGCCAGAAGCACCAACATGGCTGCCTGACGAAGGTATGTGCTCTTACCACCCATGTTGGGGCCGGTGATCAGCAACAAACCTGGACCGCGGGCATTGTCAGCTGCCTCATCCGCGTTGAGATAGAGGTCATTGGCAATGAATCCTCCTTCGCGCGTCTGTTCCATCCACTGTTCGATGACCGGATGGCGGCCGGCTACGGCTTCAAGCAGCGGCGCGGTGACAATCGTCGGCCGGGCGTAGCGGCGCAGGGCCGCCAGGTGGGCGAAACAGGCCATGAGATCCGCTTCGGCCACCGCGGCGGAGCTGCGGCGAATGCGACCTGCGGTGTCGAGCACAGAGCGGCGCAGATCGACGAAGATGCGCTTTTCGATCTCAATCGAGCGGTCATGGGCGGTAAGAATCTTTCGCTCGTATTCCTTTAATTCGGGAGTGGTGAATCGCTCAGCGTTGACTAAAGTCTGCTTGCGTTCATAGTCGGTCGGAGCCATGGCCAGATTGGCCTTGGTAATTTCAATGTAATAACCAAAAACCGAGTTATACCGCACCTTGAGCGAACTGATCCCGGTGCGCTGGCGCTCGCGCTCTTCAATGGCAGCAATGGATTGACGGCCTGTGGAAGAGATAGCGCGCAGCTCATCCAATTCCGGGTCCACGCCGGCGGCGATGGCGCCTCCATCCACCAACGTGAGCGGCGGCTCCGGCATGAGGGTTGTTTCAATCATCGCGGTCACATCGGCCAGCGTATCGAGCCCGATGGCCAGGGTTTGCCAGAGGGTGGAATTCATCGCTTCGAGCGCCCGTTTCAAAGCAGGAAGTCGGCTCAAACTGGCGCCCAGAGCCCTGACATCGCGCGGGCCGGCCGAGTCCAGCGAAAGACGCGCGAGCAAGCGCTCAAGATCAAGAATGCCACTGAAGGCGCGGCGTACTTCTTCGCGCTTGAGAAGATCGGCATGTGCCTCGCCCACTGCCTCATAGCGGGCCTCAAGTGCCGGCGCGTCGATCAGAGGGCGCAGAATTGTGGCCCTCAGCAGGCGTTTGCCCATCGGCGTCTGGCATGCGTCGAGGGTGTGAAACAGTGTGGCGCGCGCATCCTGACCGGCAAACAGCGGCTCGACCAATTCCAGATTGCGCACTGTGACCTGATCGAGCTCCAGGCAGGTGGAGTGCTCCTGAAACTTCAGGCTGTCGATGTGCAGCGCTTCGATTTTCTGGGTGGAGCGCACGTAATGCAGAACGGCGCCGGCGGCGATGGCCGCGGCCGGATGCGTGTCCAGCCCATAGCCTTCAAGGGTGCGCACGTTCAACTGGCGCTCGACCAGTGGGACGGCAAAGTCGCGGGTCCACACCCAGTCTTCGACGCGGGTCCGGGCCCCAATGCGCTCGAAGCCCCGCTCCAGTTCGGGCGCCAACTCGATACTGGCCGGCAGCAGCACTTCGCTGGGAGCAGCCTTTACAATTTCATCTGCGGCCTGCTGGCGGGCCGTGACTCCAGAGAACTCGGCGGTGCGGAATTCGCCGGTGGAGACATCGAGCAGCGCTACGGCGCAGATGGGCTCCTTGGCTGAGCCCATTTCAAACAGCGCCGCAAGAAAATTGTTCTGTTCCTGGCCCAGACTGTTGTCAAGCGCGGTGCCCGGTGTGAGGACGCGGGTTACTTCGCGGCGCACGATCTTCTTGGTGAGCTTGGGGTCCTCCATCTGGTCGCAGATGGCGATGCGGTAGCCTTTGCGCAAAAGGCGCGTGAGATAAGCCTCCACGGCGTGATAGGGGACGCCGCACATGGGCTGGGAGCGTTCCTTGTCGCGCGCGGTGAGGGTGAGTTGAAGCTCGCGGCTCACGATCACCGCGTCGTCGTAGAACAGCTCATAGAAGTCGCCCATGCGGAAAAACAACAGAGCGTCGGGATTCTCACGCTTGGCCGCGGTCCACTGGCGCATGAAGGGCGTCAGCTCGGCGAGCGATTTGTCGAGAGGCGCTTCGGTGGGACCGGTTCGGGCTGGGGCCGGCTTGTCGATCGCGGCAATGGCCGGCACCGGCTCGGCACCGGGTTCGCCCTGGAGATCAGAAGGTAAAAGATCGATTTGGATGTCTTCCCGGATCATGTTGCCTTTAAGAATACCGTTCGCGGGTCGCCGGTGGCCGCCGGCTGTGGATTGCGGGGGGATGGGAGGAGTCAAGGCTCGGGATTGACGGCGTAGACTGGTTCGGGACAAGAAGCGCGCGCCTCAGCCGAGCGTTCGGAGCAAGCGAAAGGAACAAGTCGATAAGATGAAGACCCGGAAGATCTTGGTTTCACTGATGCTCACGACGTTGATGATGGGCAGCGGCCTTCTGGCAACGGCCTCCGGCGCGGCAAAGCCGGTCAATGCCAAGAAGTTTGACCGACTGGCGACCTCGGCGCTCGAAGCCATGAGGCAGAAGGCCGCGGAGTTGAAAATTGAGGGCGTGGCGGTGGTCAATTACGCTCCGGGTGACAGCGTCCAAAACTGGTCGTCGAAGATGGCGGTGGCGGGGCGGATGACGGATCCGGCGGCGAGCAATGGGAAGGGCAACAATCTGCTGGGGATTGCCTATGCCAAGTCGTCAGAGATGGCGCGGACGTTGATGGACAGCGGGACCGTAAAGGGGGCGCCGATGACGGCGGAGTTTTTCTGGCAGGGCGGGGTCATCTTCAAGGCCAAAAGCGGATATGTGATCGTGGCCTTCAGCGGAGGCAAGAGCGAGGACGATGTGCAGGTATCGAAGGCCGGGCTTGAAGTGATGAAGGCTGGGTTGTAGGGACCGAGGGGGCCTGGGGTGCCCGCCCCATCCACCCTGCGGCGGAAAGGCGACCCTCAACTTGCGCCAAGTCCAATCGAGCGAGACAAGCTTTGGAACGTAGTGATTCGCCGCAAGCCGGAGGTGGACGAATGATTCCAGTGATGAACACAATTGCCTGGAGCCAGACCGCTCCCTGGGCAGAAACTCGACAGCTGGAGCAGGACCTGACCATCAGTCGCGCGATCACGGAGCTATTCTCCGATCCAGTCCTAGGGAATCAGCTTCGTTTCGCGGTGGCACGGCACTCAACAAAATCCATTTCCCAACCCCGCTGCGGTATTCAGAGGACATCGATCTTGTTTGCGCCGAAGCTGGCCCTAGCCGAAGCTGGCCCTATCGGTCCAGTTCTTGAACGCATCGGCAGCGTGTTGAGGTATTTCCGCGAAATGTGCGGATATTTCTACATCAGGTCAAGCATCGCGGGCGTTCACGCCGTGCGCAAGATAACCAATGTGTAATCAATAAGATAGTCGTTGACGGCTACGCTTGCTTGTTCTCGGCACGCTCGCGTCCCTGTAGTATTCGACACATGACCATCGATCTCTCTCTCAGGATTGATGACGAGTTTGTGCAGACGATTCGCCATGAGTCTGTCCGATAGACGCGCCCTATTTTCCTCATCGCAACACGAGCCCTGCACTTCGGTTCAGGCTGTTTTGGTCATTGGTAGTGGTATTGGGAAACTGGGTGTATAGATAGCTCGCGCGGACGGCGCGGAGGGCGAAGCGACGATTGAGGCGCACATCGTGGCCGCGGCCAAGGGTAAGGATCAGGGGCCACTCTGGGGTTCGGAATCGGGATCACAGTATACTGAGCAGTTGCGCCTTTAAGGGGAATACGCCATGTATCTGCTCTGGCTTCGAGTTGCGGCTACGTTATATGCGGGGGCGGGTTTCGCCGTCTTCCCGGCCGTGCTCTATGGAGGCCTGCGCTGGCGCAAGTGGTGCGTACACCTGGGCGGGATGGCGTTGTTTTTTCACTTTGTTTCCGCCGTGGAAATGCTCGCGGGAGCGCACCGCTGGATGCCGGTCGGGGTGCGGGAAGTGCAATCGCTGCTGGGACTTGCAGTGGTGACGGTTTTCTTTCTCGTCTGGTGGATTTACGACGCTATCTCGCTTGGGTTGTTTGCCTTGCCGGTGACTTTCTTTATGGTTCTGGTGCCTGCACTGGGACCGGGGCGCTACACATTTCCGTCGCAGGGGGTGCGCCTCAGCTGGCTGGTGGCCCATATTGCCGCACTGCTTCTGGCCTACGTGGCGCTGGCGTTCAGTCTGCTGGCTTCGATCCTGTATCTGCTTCAGGAGCGCCGCATCAAGTCCAAGCCCAAGGCGCGCGTTTTGACCAGCGAGAACTCTCGGTGGGCGCTGTTTGACTGGCTTCCGCCGCTCGATACGCTGGAGCGCATCTCGGAAGCCATGCTGGAATTTGGCTTTCCGTGTATGACCGTGGGCTTGGTGATTGGCGCGGTGCTGGTCCAGGAGACGGCCCTGGGAGTGGCGTATTTTCTCGATCCCAAAATCATTGCGGCGTTTGTGAGCTGGGCAATCTATGTGCTGCTGCTGCTGGTGAGGCGGGGGGCAGGACTACGCGGACGCAAGGCCGCGTATCTTTCCGGGGCGGTGTTCGGGGTGATGGTGGTGGTGTGGACTGCCAACCTGTTCAGCCATGTCCACAGGTTCGGTGCCCCATGACACTGGCCCTGATTGGAGTCAACTACAAGACGGCGCCGATTGCGCTCCGGGAGCAGATCGCAATCAGCCGCGAACAGCTCATGGAGACCACACGCGCTCTGGCCGCCGTCGAAGGCGTGACCGAGTGCATGATTGTCTCTACCTGCAACAGGGTGGAACTGGTGGCGGCAGTTGAGTCTCGGGATGCGGACCTGACCGGCTTTTTGCATCGGCACTTCGGACTGGACAGGACGCTGCTTGAACCGCACATTTACCAGCAGCATGACCAGGACGCGGTGCGGCACCTGTTTCGCGTGGCGGCCAGTTTGGATTCGATGGTGGTGGGCGAGCCGCAGATTCTGGGTCAGGTGAAGGAAGCCTTTGCCGTGGCGCGGGCTGCCGGCACCGTGGCCGGACAGTTGGAACACCTGTTGCAGAGCGCGTTTGCGGCCGCCAAAAAAGTGCGGACGGAGACCCAGATCGGGTCGAGTTCCGTTTCGATTGCCTCGGTGGCTGTCGATCTGGCCAAGAGGATCTTCGGTAGCTTGCAGGGGCGGACGGTCTTTCTGGTGGGTGCGGGCAAGATGAGCGAGCTGGCAGCACGGCATCTTGTTGAGCAGGGCACGGGGACGATCCTGGTGAGCAATCGCAGCCAGGATCGAGCGCTGCGCATGGCCAGCCTGTTTCAAGGGCACGTGATCCCCTACGAACAGCTGTATGAGGCGGCAAGTGAAGCCGACATCGTGATCAGCTCTACCGGCGCGCCGCATCCGATCTTCCGCCGCGAGCACGGACAGGCGTTCATGCATCGCCGCCGCAACCGGCCGATGTTCTTTATCGACATTGCGCTGCCGCGCGATGTCGATCAGCAGATGGGCAAGCTGGAGGGCATCTTTGTCTATGACATTGACGACCTCCAGGCCGTGGCCGCCGCCCATAGGGCCGAACGCAGCCGCGAGGCCAGCGACGCGGAAATGCTCATTGCCGGCGAGGTGGAGCGCTTCGAGCAGAAACAGCGGGCGGTGGATGTGGCCCCGGCGATCGTGGCTCTGCAACGGCAGGGGGAAGAGATTCGCCAGGCGGAGTTGCGGCGTGTTCAGGGGCGACTGGGCGGCTTGAACGCAGAGCAGATTGCCGCGGTCGAAGCGCTGACGCGGGGGCTGGTGAACAAGTTTTTACATCCGCCTATGCAGGCCTTGAAGCAGGCCGCGCGCGAAGCCGACCAGGTGCGGCTGGATGCGGTGTGCGAGGAGTGGTCGGTTTCCGCAGGCGTTGCCTACGCCGGCGTTGAACCAAAGGAGCTTGCCAAGGGTAAGAAAGAGAAAGCTGGGAGCGACCCGGTGAGCGCGGCCAGCGCGGGTGCTCGGCCCGCGGGGACTGCTCAAACGGGGTTGAACAACGATCGGACGGATAAGAAGGAGAGCGAGCAGGCGAGCGCCAGGGCGGAGGCCAGCCGATGAAGCTGCGCATCGGAAGCCGTGGGTCACAGCTGGCGCTTTGGCAGGCGCGCCATATTGCAGATTTGCTGCGCGGCCAGGGGCATCAGATCGAGATCGACATCATTCAGACGACCGGCGACCGACTGCAGGAGGTGACTTTCGCCCAGGCCGGGGCATCGAGCGGCACCAAGGGGATGTTCACCAAGGAGATCGAGGAGGCGCTGGCCGACGGGCGTGTCGATTTGGCTGTGCACTCGCTCAAGGATCTGCCTACGGAACTGCCGGAACCGTTCCTGTTGGCGGCGACTCCCCCGCGTGTTGACCCGCGTGATGTGTTTGTCTCCGTCAAGTACGCGAGCCTGGGAGGACTGCCTTTGGGGGCAGAGGTGGGGACCAGCAGTCAGCGGCGCAAGGCGCAGTTGAAGGCACTGCGGCCGGACATTGAGGCGGTCGAGTTTCGCGGCAATGTCGACACCAGGCTGCGCAAGCTGGCCGAGGGGCAGGTGGATGCGGTTCTGCTGGCCGCGGCGGGTTTGGATCGGCTCGAAAAGACCGAGTGGGTGCGCGAGCGGCTGGAGCCTAAGGATTTTTGCCCGGCTGCCGGACAGGGGGCGCTGGGCATCGAGACGCGCAAACAGGATGCGGCAACGATTGCGGCGGTCACTTTTCTGGACGATGCGGACACTCGGTTTGCAATTACGGCCGAACGGGCGGCCTTAGCTGCTCTGGGCGGGGGATGCCAGGTTCCGTTTGGGATTCACTGCCGACTGAAGCCAGGGGAAGAGTGGGAGTCCGAGGGCGAGGCCGGGCCCTTTCACGAGATTTTTGCAATGGTTGCGCGGCCCGAAACGGGTGCGACGGTGCGCATTCTTCATCGCGTTCGACGGGGGGATATGGGCGCAGAGGCCTTGGGGGAACTGGCAGTTCAGATGCTGCTCGAATCAGGAGCAGGTCCGTTGATTGAGGCTACCCATGGCGGGGCGGCCCGGTGACCGCAGTCCCTCTGCGAGGAAGGCGGGTCCTGGTGACGCGCGCCTTGCACCAGGCCGGCAAATTGAGTGAGGGCTTGCGGGCCCTGGGAGCGATCGCCGTGGAGGTCCCCGTGCTGGAGATTCGTCCTGCCGAAGATCCGGCTGCTCTCGAGGCGGCGCTCAAGCAATTCGACAGCTACGACTGGCTGATTTTGACCAGCGCAAATACGGTCCGGGCGCTTCGGGATTGTGCTCGGAAGATTGGGGTTAAGCTATTCAATTCAAATCATTTGAGAGTTGCAGTCGTGGGTGAGTCGACGGCCGAAGCCGCGCGCAAAGCCGGCTTCAGGGTTAATTTTGTTCCGCAATCCTACGTGGCGGAAAGTTTGTCCGACGGGATGGCTGGGCAGGTGGCGGGCGCGCGGATTCTTCTGGCGCGGGCGGCGGGGGCGCGCGATGTGATTCCCGATGCGTTGCGGGCCCGAGGAGCAACGGTGGACGTGGTCGATGCCTATCAGAATGGAATGCCGTGCCGAGCGCCCGGGCAGCTGCGCACCGCCCTTGGGGAGGGGATCGACGGGGCGACGTTTACCAGTTCATCGAGCGTGACCCAGCTCCGTGAGGCGGCGAATGCGGCCCAGTTGGAATGGCCGTTTGCGGGGGTCCGGGCGGCCTCCATCGGGCCGATTACCAGCCGGACCTTGCGGGAATCCGGCTGGGAGCCGGCGGTTGAGGCCAGCCCTTCCGACATCCCGGGGCTGGTTCGGGCGGTGGCGCAACTCTTTGGCCGGATCAGCGGATCTGATCGCTGAAAATCGCGGCAAGCGTTTCTGCGTTGCGGGCCAGATCGAAATGCTTGAGCACGCGGGCCCGTCCGCTTTCGCCCAGCCGGCGTCTCAATTCCGCGTCGTCCATCAGTCGCGCCAACGCGTCGACCAGCGATTTCAGATCCGAAGCTGGAACCAGCAACCCGTCGACGCCGTCGCGGATGAGTTCAGGAATGCCGGTGATGGCGGTCGAGACGCAGGGAATCTGCTTGGCCATGGCCTCCATCAGGACGACGGGAAGGCCCTCGGCGAAACTGGGCAGGCAGAAGGCGTCCGCAGTCGCGTAGAAGGCCGAGATTCGGTCCTGATTCACGGCGCCCTCAAAGAGGACGGCGTCAGCAACTGCGATGCGCGCGGCCGAAATGCGCAGGGATGCCGCGTCGGGTCCGTCACCAATCAGGCGGAGCCTTACCGGGCGTCCTTGCTGTAGGAGCTTGTCTACGGCGTCAATGAGCAGGTGCTGGCCCTTGGCTGGGGTCAGGCGTCCGACGCAGAGAATTTCAAAAGGAGTTTGGAGATCAAAAGGCGCCGGGGACGACGGTTTGGGCTGGGGAGCCCATTGGGATGGATCGACGCCGAGATGGGCGACGAAGAACTTGCCCCAGTGCTCGTAGGGGGAAAGCTTCATCAGCTGGCTCTGGGTGTAGGCGCTGATGCAGACGATGAAGTCGGCGGCGCGGATCTTGCGGGCCAGGTATTGGCCTTCGGCGTCGTAAAATTCATCCGGACCGTGGACGGTCATCGAATATCCCACGGCGAAGACGCGCTGGGTGAACAGGCCAACGCTGGCCGCTTGCGAGCCCAGATGCACATGCAGGTGCGTCAGGCCGTTGCGGCGCATCCAGCGGCCTACCATCAGCGCTTCGGTGAAGTACATCAGGTTGAGCAAAAGGCGGGCGGGATCGAGGCGCGCCAGCGAAAACGCAAGCCGCCATCCGCGAAAATAGCCGACGAAATTCGCGAGCAGCGCCAGGAGGTGGGCGCTGGCTGCGCCCCCGATGCCGTCGCACTTCAGGCAGTAGGTGCGTGCGGCTTCCTCGCGCTCGACGGAGGTCAATTTCTCCGGCAGACGGTCAGGGGGATTGACGGATGCGGTCTCGATGCGGAAACCGAGGGCGCGCAGGGCCAAGACTTCACGCAGGACGAAGATCATCGACAGGGTGGGATAGCGGCTGACCAGGTAGCCAATCGAGCGCGTTGGGCGGCGAGGGTCCTGGCCGGGGCGGGCAGCTTCAAGGTGGGCGGAGGTCGGCATTCAGAGCTGTCCTGTTGGGTTGAGAGATTTCCTTAGCCATTGCCGGGCGCATTTTGAGGGCGCCCAAGCCTGCTCGCTGGCTGGGGAAGAATCCTTGCCTGCCATCCCCAGCCGAGCAACTGTGCATCGAACCGGAAAGCGATGAATCGAGAATAGCGGTTGGGCGGGGACTGTTCAAAGTATAGCCGTCCGTCGAACCGCCTTGAGAACGGAAATACCGGCGCGGAAAGACGCAGGGCAAAATCCGAAGTTCCAGACTTTCGGGTGGCGGGTGTTACGTTACGTCTTGGCCGTATTGCGGCCAGCCGGGAAGAGTCTAACGGTGGAAAGCGCGGACCGGCCCCCGTTGTGGCATTGGCTTTTTGACGGTTGTACGAGTTTGGGAGCGAAGCTTTTTTATGATGGAATTCCATATTTCGCGCAATGCGCGGGAACGCTACCAGTTCAGGGAGACGCTTTTTTCCTACGCGGGTAACGTGGTGTTTGCCAGTATGGCGGCGTGCCGCGAGTTCGCGCATCGCATGAACCAGGTGCGCGAGGCGAAAAATCATCCGGAGCGTGCCGTTCATGCCGGTCAGCTGTATGCGATGGGGCTGATCGATGAGGCCAGCCATGTACTGATGGCGCGCTACCGCGAGCAGTTCGATCCAGAGGTGATGAGCCGAGCCCTGGACTGGTTTGCGGCGCAAGTGGGCGAGCGCGAACTGGATAAAATGTTGCTGACGTTTGTGGAGCATTTTCCCGGACAGAAGGTGATCCGCGGCGAGCAGACAGCGCGGCAATGGCTCTCTGGCGCGACCGAGGGAACACCGCATCGGGAGGCTGTGCTCGAAGAACTTCTTCTGCTGTGGACGGCAAACCGCAATGAAGCGTTTCGGCCGTTTGAGGAGCTGTTTGAAGACAAGACGCTGGCGGAGAAGACAGTCTATCGTCAGGTGACCGGACAGTTGCCGGAGTATTTCGCCACCCGTCCGCTGATTCCCCTGGAAGGCGCGCAGGCGGTGAGCCTGATCGATCTGCTGCGCGCGCCTGCGGTCGACTCTCCAGCATCTCTGAGTGAGCAGCTCCAGTTGATTCTCAGGCTGTGGAAGCCGCTGCTGGGGAAAGAGTTAGAGCGCTTCCTTGAGGTAGCCGGGGGAGTCCTGCACGAAGAGGAACTGGCCATCTGGGCCATGTTCAATCCGCCCGACGCGGAGGCGCAGGCGCGGGCGCTTCGAGCCGCGGAAGCATTGGCGGCGGGGCGGCGCGCGCATGGAAATCAGCAGTGGCCGGAGGGCACCGCGCATGCGGATGTGCCGGTGTTCGACAGCAGCAATCCAGCCACCGCATATGAAAAATTCAGCCCCGATACGGCCTGGATGCCGACGGCCGTGCTGATCGCCAAGAGCACCTACGTGTGGCTGGCACAGCTGAGCAAGCAGTTTGGAAGGCATATTCACCGGCTCGATCAGATTCCAGATGAAGAGCTGGCCACGCTGGCCTCGCGGGGGCTCAATTCGCTGTGGCTGATTGGCGTGTGGGAGCGCAGCCGGGCGTCGAAGACCATCAAGCAACTTTGCGGCAATCGCGACGCCGTGGCATCGGCCTATTCCTTGTTCGACTACAAGATTGCCGAGGACCTGGGCGGCGAAGGCGCTTATGTGAACCTGCGCGACCGCTGCTACCGGCACGGACTTCGGCTGGCCAGCGACATGGTGCCCAACCATATGGGCATCGATTCGCCATGGGTTGTAGACCATCCGGAGTGGTTCATCTCGCGCAATGAGTCGCCGTATCCGGCCTACAGTTTCGAGGGACCTGATCTTTCAAGCGATGGCCGCGTTGAGATCAAGATTGATGACCACTATTATGAGCAGTCCGACGCGGCTGTCGTGTTTCGCCGCCGGGACCGCTATAGCGGCGAGACCCGCTACATCTATCACGGCAACGACGGCACCAGTTTCCCCTGGAACGATACGGCACAGCTCGACTACCTGAATCCCGCCGTCCGTGAGCAGGTGATTCAGACCATTCTCTATGTGGCGCGGTTGTTTCCGGTGATTCGTTTTGATGCGGCCATGACGCTGGCCAAGATGCATGTGCAACGGCTATGGTTTCCCGCCCCGGGCGATAGCGGGTCGATTCCATCGCGGGCCGAAAATGGCATGAGCCGCGCAGAATTCAACCAGCATATGCCGCATGAGTTCTGGCGCGAGGTAGTGGATCGGGTCGCGGCTGAGGTGCCGGGAACGCTGCTGCTGGCCGAGGCCTTCTGGATGCTGGAAGGGTACTTCGTGCGCACGCTGGGTATGCATCGGGTGTATAACAGCGCCTTCATGGTGATGCTGCGCGATGAAGACAACGCCAAATACCGAACGGTGATCAAGACGACCTTGGAGTTCGATCCGGACATCATGAAGCGCTATGTGAACTTCATGAGCAATCCGGATGAACGCACTGCGGTGGATCAGTTCGGCACCGGCGACAAGTGCTTCGGGGTCGCCGCGCTGATGGCGACGCTTCCCGGGCTGCCGATGTTTGGTCACGGACAGATTGAGGGATTCACCGAGAAGTACGGTATGGAATATTACCGGCCGCGCTACGATGAATCGCCGAATCAATGGCTCGTCGATCGGCACAATCGCGAGATCGCTCCCTTGTTGCAGCGGCGCTGGCTGTTTGCCGAGAGCACCAACTTCCTGCTGTACGACTTTTTCCAGGACTCCGGCGTCGTGGATGAGCACGTATTTGCGTACTCCAATCGCAACGGCAACGAGCGGGCGCTGGTGATCTACAACAACCGCTATGGATCGACGCACGGGACGATTGATTTTTCCGCGGCGTACGCGGATAAAGGCGCGGGACAATTGCGCCAGCAGCGGCTGCGGGAAGGGCTCGGACTGAGCGGGGACGGGGAATTGATTCTGGCGTTTCGCGATTCGCTTACCGGGCTTGAATATCTGCGGCCTGCGGCGCGGGTCGCCGAGCAGGGGCTCAGGCTCGGTCTGCACGCCTACCATTGCCACGTGTTTCTGGACTGGCGGGAGTTGCGTTCGACTTCGCAAATGCCGTGGGACAAGCTTTGCGATCAGCTCAACGATGGCGGCGTGCCGAGCCTGGAGGATGCGCTGGTGGGCCTGGAACTACGGCCTGTAC
>DATDLS010000460.1:0-15301 GCA_036519195.1 Occallatibacter sp.
TACGACATAATTTCCGAGTTGGCGACGATTTTCACGGAACTCAAAAACGAACGCGGCTAACTACGACGAGTGTCCCAGCGAGAAATTCGACTCTCAACCTTGGACGCTCTGGTCCTATTGAATAGCTGAAACGACGAGATCTTCTTGGGAGTCCACGGAGCGTCCGTCTTTTCAGAGCTTGCTACTTCGTTATGTCCGCTGCCGCCTACTGCACCCGTTCTGCGACGACCGAGACCCGCTCGGCCCCCATGCTTCCAAGGACCTGTGCTTTCCCCAGAGCTAACTTAGTCGTCGCCACCAGTACCCCTTGCTGAAAAATCGGATCTCGCCCGCCTGCACCGGACTTTCCGTCGGACAGACTCGAATGCTCTACCTTCGAGCGAAGCCTCACCCCATCGCCGATTCCATCCACCGTCACTTCGATATTCAGCCCTACTTCCGGATCCTGCACCTGCGCATTCTGGGTCGAGGAACTAGCGTCATATTGCCCGCTAACAATTGGAACACGGCTCCCCTGCTTTAACTCGGTCTTCTCTCCCGATGCTGCGATGAGCGAGATCGCCTGAGCACCGGCGCTCTTCCCGCCGTCTGCGTCGGTCAAAGTGAAGGTTAGCCGGTAGGTCGCCCTGGGTTTATCGAATTCGGCAACAATCTTCTCCGCCATCGCAACGTCCTTGACAGAGCCGCGAATCGAGAGAGCAAACTGCGACGACGAACTATAGATTTTGATCCTGGGCAGCAGATCACGCAGACAAGTCTGCAATTCACCGAGACCATTTTGCTGCAAAAGGTTGTTCAGATGGATGGTCTCGTAAATCTCAGCACCCGATTGAGCATTGGGGGTTTTCGTGTCAGAGGACTGGGCCTCGATTCTCAATCCCGGCATCAGGGATGCAATAGCCAGCCAGCAAGTAGCTAGAATCCAGCCACCAGCAGTCGCACGTCTTCCAGCAGCGCCACAGGTCATTTTCATTGTCAGCCTCTCAAAGTTTTCGATGAAGACTACACGCCCCTAGATCTCGTTGCGAATCTCAATGCCCAACGTGGGACCTGTATGCACAGACGCCCGCCCGCGTTTTCCGCTCGACAAATTTCCTTCACGGCTCAATCTCCGGGCTTGGCGCAACAATCAGGACTAGATTATCGGCCATATTTTCATGCTTGGGCGTCGGTGGCGCTCCAGGCAAATGACCATCCGTCAATTACTGATATGGTATTCATCGCTGGGATATTAAATACGACATAATTTCTGAGTTTGCCATCCAGGCAGAACTCTCAGAGGCGTGCGTTCCGAGAGTTGATCCGGCCAAATGACGCGGGAGTCTTATTCGTAGCGTATAGCTCTGACGGGATCAACTTTCGTGGCCCTTTGCGCTGGCAGGAAACAGGCAATCGCGGCTACCATACTCAGCAAAAGCGTACAACTAGGCAATAGTAGGGGATCAAGCAAATTCCCTGTGACCCATTTGGAGAGCAGAGTGTTCATAGCCACTGTCAGGAGCATGCCAGTAATCACGCCGGTTCCAATACTAACCGCCGCTGAGGCAAACACAATCCGCAGTACATGTCCGCGCTGAGCTCCGAGCGCCATCCGAATACCAAATTCATTCGTCCGCTGTGCTACGGCATACGAGACGACGCTAAAGAGCCCAATGGCAGCCAGGCTCAGCGCCAACACCGCAAAGGCGGCAAAGAGCCACGCGACGAGATGCTCTTGCTGCCATTCCGGTTGGTCGCTGATCCAGTGATCGAGATCGGCGATCACACGTGCTGCCATTTGATCTGAATTGACCCTTGCAATTGCGCGCCGGACCGCTGACAGCAGTCCCATCGGCGGCACCTCCGATCGAACCAGAAACACCGTGCCCGCAGGAATTGACAGTGTATAGGGTACAAAGATGGCCGGGCTCACCGGGTTGCGCAACCCCTCATTGAGGCTGTCGCCCACCACCCCAACGATCTGTATCCAGGAGTCCGCACTCGACGCGGATGCGGAGACATTGCCCACACTCTTTAATTCTGGCAGCTTGATCGAGTGCCCGACGGCATCCTCGTTAGGAAAGTAAGTTCTCGCCAAAGTTTGATTGATCACCGCGAGATGAGCGCCATTGTGGTTCTCAGTCTCGCTCCAGATGCGTCCCTCCATGAGAGGGATATGGAGCAAACCGAAAAACTCCGGCCCAACTTCATGCACAAGTGCTGTCGTCTGACTGATCTGAGACTTTCCGAAGACCACGAATGGCATCTTCCAGCCAGACTGGGGCGGCGTGGCGTTGGCGGCGATTGCGGCCATCGTGACTCCCGGCACGTTGTTCAGAGTTGCCTGAAGCTGCTCGAAATAGGCGGTCCGCCCCCTCCAGCTCGTGTACGAATTCTCCGGCAACGAAATCCAGATAGAGATCACATTGTGCGGGTCATAGCCGAGTGGCGCATGCAGAAGACGTTGAAAGCCTTGAAGAGCTGCACCGGCACCTGCAAGAAGCAACAAGGTCAACGCGATTTGACCGGAGATGAGAGCATTGTGTATCTTGCGGCTCCGCACGCTTCCCGCAATTCTTCGCATGCCTGCCTGGAGCACATTTCCCGGTTGCTGTCGCGAAAGTTGCAGGGCGGGTAACAGTCCGAAGAGGACACCGGTGAAGATTGCAACACCGGCGCTGAAGAAGAGCACCGGCAGTTTGATTCCAATCGAGACTCCCGGAGCGAAGAAATGCTCGGGGAGAATCACCTTTATGGCCACAACCGCTCCGTAGGCCAGGACCACACCCAAGGCAGCTCCGCTGAATGCCAGCAGGAGCGATTCGGTGAGCAGTTGACGAACAATTCGTCCGCGTTGTGCTCCGATCGCCATTCGCACAGCAAGCTCGTGCTCGCGCGCCGTCCCGCGTGCGAGAAGCAGGATCGACACATTTCCGCATCCGATAGAAAGCAGCAGTGCAACCCCGCCGAGCAGTAAATAAAGAGTGCTTCCCATGCGGCGAACGACCCAATCGTTCAAGCCCCGCAGGGCCACCTGGAAATGTTCGGGAAACTGAGTTGGCTCATCCCGCGCAAACTGCTCCATCAGCGGCTGAAGAGCTGCGTTGGCTGCATTCTGGGACACACCCGGTTTCAGGCGCAGAAAGACTGCATGGGTCGAATTTGCATCTTGCGTCAGGCCCAGTGGCAGGTAGACATCTTTGCCGGACCAACTGACCCAGCGCGGCTCGGCAATTCCCACGATTCTGTAGTTCTTGCGGTTCAGTTGCAGCGACTGTCCTATCACGTCTCGATTGGCGCTGAAATGTCCTCGCCAAAACTGATCACTGAGCACCACCACCGGCTGAGGTTGCTGCCCATCGCTTGCATCCGAGGGCTGGATACCGCGACCAAGCAGAGGTGGATCGCCAAGAAAGTCAAAGGTGTTCGGGGTTACGAGCCCCACTTCTACATCCTCTGGGAATTCGCCCCCTGTCAGCGGCAAGGATGGACCATCGAAGGCGATCGCGTCTTCCACGACTGGCGATTTCCGCAGAAGACGAATCTGCGGCCCGTTCAGGGCGATGGTTTCACTGTCGCCGGTTTTGCTCCTCACGACCGCGCGGAAGATGCGATCGGCGTCCTTGAAGGGATAGGGATTGAGAAGCGTCGAATAGATCACGCTGAAGATCGCTGTGGTGGCTCCGATTCCGAGCGACAACGAGAGGAGAGCGGTCAGAGCAAAGACAGGGCTTTGGGCAAGCTGGCGGATTGCGTACCGGAGATCCCGAAGCAGCATGCGCAACTCCTCCCATTTTAGACGACGGATATCGACGATCGTCGCATGTGCGGGCCAATTGGCTCTGCCCCTTAATCAATCCCAGCATAGGCCGAAGCACGCCGGGAAACCAAAGGGACCCCTCAATCAGCCGACCGAAGCCCAAGTCTTCAAGGCCGAACAAAAGCCGTTTTAAACTTTCGAACCGTTTCTGGCGCAAACAGAAAGTCGAAAATTAGTGCAGGCGCCCGAATGGCGTCATGACCAATCGCCGAGGCGCGATTCAAGCGCTTGGCAGGAGGCAGCTTTCGGGGTTCCGGTTAAACCGGCTATTCGTCAGTTACCCTTCAGTAAACGGCATTGAGCCGGTCTGTCGTGAGCCGGTCGGAACGCGCTTCCCAGGCGGAAGATTTGCAGGCTACCGGGAAGGGCCCGGATTGCAGCATTCCCGTGAACCTAGCAAGCCGGTATCGGGAGTCGCGCGAACTTTCACCGGTCCACTCCGCCACGGTGTAGAGAGTGCTTTCTTTATGTTGCCGATAGATAAGCGATACGCCATTGTCTGGTCATGTGAGCCGAAAATGCAAAATGCCGAGCTATTGACCGGTAATGAGGGCTCATTGTCCGGTTAATCTGAGCACGACGGCTTTTCTTGTTGGCAGTTAATGTGGGCAGAAAACCGCACGGACAATGAGCCGGAGCGTTTATGTTTGCAAGCCGCTAGACGTATGGGAAGCATCCGCAGCATCAGGCGCCGCTGAAGTGGCTCAAGCTGCAGATCGATCCAGTGGAATTGGATTTTCTGGCGCTGGATTAGACCTCGCATCCTTGTTACCGCTGATTATTTCTGGGGCGCGGTAGCCCCCGGCGATTGCGCCTCGGGCTGGGACCAGGGAGGAACGATTCCATTCATACGGGCGTAGGCGACAAGCTGGCCCATATGTTCGTTGTCATGCACGATGATGCGCAGGTACATGCCATCGACCGTGACAGTCTTGCCTTGAATGTGGACCTTGCGTTCGAGATCTCCAGGCTTGAGGTGAGAGCGTGCCGACTTGACTGCCTTCAGAGAACGGTCAAGATAGCCGATGACCTCGGCCTTGGATGTCACGGTTTTCTCGATTTCGTCGGAAGGGACGTCGGAAGGCATTTTAGGGCCGGTGACGCTGAGCAGATAGAAATTGGCGATCGCAATGTGCATGAAGACTTCGCTCACCGAACGCACTCCCGGCCCAGGTCGCCAACTGTATTTATCCGCAGGGATGGCCTTGGCCAAAGCCATGAGCTGGCGAGAGACGTGGCCCCATTCCCCGTCGTAACCCTCCCAGATTCCTTCAAGCTGGGGATCGGGTTTAGGAGCCGTCTGTTGCGGAGCTGCCGAAGCAGCTTGCATATGCAACGAGGTTATGCCTAGGACCAGAAGAAGCAAAAGCGTTTTCATGGAAGACTCCTAACGAATCCACTCTAATGTTTCATCTGGCATGCCGGCAAACTCTAGCCAAGATGGACCAGGCGGACCTGAAGCAAGTTGGGGATCTTGGCCGGAGCCTCAAGGATTTCTGGGCCGACGGGTGAATCTACCTGGACGACGGAGAGCGGCTTGAGTGGGCCGGCTTCAGCCTGCTCGCGTGACCTTTCCCTGCCCAGGGCGAATGTCACGCTGCACTTAAATCCCGGATTTCAGCTCGTCGAGCGAATTTACTGCACTTAAAGCCAGGATTTCCTGGGGGCTACTGCGCTTAAATCCCGGACTTCCGAGAGACAACGGATCGGTTCGCCACCATCGGCTGTTCGGCTCGTGATGGAGCCGCGCATGATCGAAGCGAGCGCGTACAGCGGTCGGCCACGAACGGGCGGACTGCTTCAATACGGCCTCATCCTTGTCGCAGAGAGAGCGAGGATGTTGATCCATACCCTAAGACTTCTTCGATGGCGGTTGGAGCGGATTTGCGGGGCAGCGGCTGGACTGGCATTCGATATGAGATCGACGATTGCGTCGAGCCTGGGCTGATCTGAAAGTGAGCAGGCCTGGGGCTACTTGGAATGTGTTGCCTGTTGTCGGGATCTTTCGCGAGCAAGAAGATCGCGCAGGTCGTCGACCAGAGATTGAAACTGCTGGTCGGTGACTTGGCCGAGTAATGCTGAGCTCGGTTCAAGAGACTTCAGAGCGGCGCGGTAGACCTGGTCGATAGTCGAGATCTTTTTTGAGAGAACCTCTTTGGATTGACCTGTTCGCATCGTGAGATCGATACCGCATGACCGACACGCGGGTGATGGCATTGCCAGTGCTCCACCGAAGAAGAGTGGATCAGATTCTCCGCAGGCTTGGCAGCCAAGGTGCAGAAGAGCGCCGTGGGCCGAGCAACGAATCAGGCCGGCAAAGCACCAATCCCAACGTATATGAATGATCGAATCCTGCGCTATACAGAGCCGGCAGAATGCATAGCCTGCACTGAGATCGAACCAGCGCGGAGATGGCCTAGAACTTGAAGGGAACCGCAACAACTCGGCACGATCTGAGCGCTGCAATCGTGTATTCAGATCGAGTGCAATCAGAGTGTAAAAATGAAGGCGACTGAATTTAGCAAAGCCTAGAAGAAAATCTCGATCTATAGCTCGATCCAGCGAGCGGGGAAGGGGAATGCCGGGATAGATGGAGGTGAAGCCGACTATCAATTCATAAAGCGAGACATGGTTTTCTGCGGCTACGCGCAGCAGCTAAGAGGAGAACAGTTCTGTTTTGAGTGGTTGCGGGACCAGCGGCAATTGGGCTGGGGCGTGAGTGACAGTCATATCGCCGACGCTCTGCGACTGCGCCGATCCGCTATTGGCACCAGGGATTCGCGGATCAAGTCGGCTTCTTGGACTGCGGCGGTGGCTTTGGTGAAACCATGTAGTAGGACAGCAGTCCGAGCTTCGTCGAAGAAATACAGGACGCGATAACGGGTCTTGCCCACCCGCGATCGAGAGCCTCCCTGAGCTTGCCTTCGATCTGCGGGGTGTATGGGTAATCGAGTGTCGCACCACCAGTTTTGAACTGGTTGATCCGCGCCATCACCTTGCCTCGAACCTCCTCCGGTACGCAGTCAAGCCACACGCGAACCGGAAACGAGCCATCTTCGTCGACATAAAAGTCGATCTTCCAGAGTTCCGGCGAGGGCTGGCTCAAGCTCCCAAATTTATGATATTTGATAAAAAAGTGCGGGGGCGCCCTGGTGCTGCTGAAGACGGAAGTAGGGGGTCACTACACCTAGGCTCGCCGCCAAGCCTTCACCAGCGGACCATCCGGCCCGCTCACCGGATCCGACGCCGGAAACACCACCGCCTTCATCCGCTCCAGCGTCCCCGCATCCGGGGCCTGTCTGCAGATATCCCACGTCTCGCCCTGCGGATACGCCCCGATCACAAGAAAATCCCCGCTCGCGTCCAGCCTGCAATGCCCCGTGCCGGTCGGCAGCAACGCCACGTCTCCGGCCTTCACCAACACCTCGTGGCCGCCTTCACCACCCAACATCAACTTCCCCCATCCACCCGCAAAACCGAGCACCTCGTGCGCGGTCGAGTGGTAGTGATGAAAGTCGTACACCCCATTCCTCCACTGTGGCGGCCAGCCGTTTCGCGCAAACGCCGCCTCCATCGCCGACGCCATATCCCCGCTCCTCGCAAACGCCCCGCGATACAGCAGCACTGGGAACTCCTCGTTATTCGGCATCCACCCATTCCGCGAGAGCCGCAGCAACTCCGGCGCGATCTCCACCGCCGCAGCCTCCCTGGCGATCAGCGAAGTCCCCACCGCAGCTCCCACCGCAGTCACAAATTTGCGACGATCCATCTCTCCTCCTGCGCGGTCGTTACCGCTCCTCCTCATTGGAAGCGTTTCGCCGCTCCGAGGACTCACCATCCGGCCAGAGGCCTTGAGATTGCCCCATTATAGTGGGCGTCGGTTCAGGGGTTGGTTCCACCGCGCCCAGTCGGACTGGCTCCGATAATGTACGCCTTCTCCGGACTGGCTACGAACGCCACGAACGCAGCGGCTTGATCCCCGGTACTGCAGCGTTCACCCGCCTGCCGCCAATGCTCTCGTCGCTCCCACTATGAGGGTGTAAGCCCTTAACCGGCGGAATCTATCCAGCCACGCTTTCCAGCCTCCAGGGAAATTGGCACCGCTTGGGCGGGGTATTCCGAACATTGACACTGGCGGCGAATTCACGCGGCACGGAATTGGGAAGCCGCGAACTGAGAGCAGTGCGTTTGGGCAAGCGGCGTTCCGTTTGCCCAGGATCCGATTCTGAACAGGTTGATTGCGACCGCTGTGATGACATGTTGCAAGCGGGTTTTGACAAGTCCTCGATAGCGTGTGCGGCGCAATCCGCTGCGGCGGATCGCCTGGGCGCGGGTGCTTTCGATGCCGGCCCGAGGTGCATAGGACTTTGGGAATTCCTCTGTTGGTTGTCGCGTTCGCGTCGTCTGGAGCGGGTCATGAAGATCGCGGGTCTGGAGGCCGATGATACGTGGCTCCCGATTCGATCTTGAGCATTGGGAGCGAGAGGAACAGGGCATGCAGTCTTGCCCAGAAAAGCGCGCTTCGAAGTCCACGCCCGATGCCGGATTGATTCTTGGTAGCCAAGAGATACTTTGCTTGCCGGCTGGACATGTGACCACCTTTGCCTCCCAGTCGATCGCAAACGCGCTTTTGTCGAAGCCGGCCTTATCCCGTAATTGCCAGCTGGGATCTTGCGCAACCGGACCAATGATCTCAACGCCATAATCGCGTTGACTGGCTACCAGTACCGTGGCATCAGTGTAGCCCTTGTCGACCAGGTGCTCAGAAGGAAGCAGGTTGCGGCTATCGAGAGACCGATGCACTACTTCGATCATATTGTCGTCCGGCGTCGTTGCCGGAGTGGTTTCAATGTTGGTAATCAAACGCGGAAGATCGTCGTCGCAGCTCTCTGTAAGATGCACTTTGTAGCCAACCCACGATTCCCCGCGCTTGGTGCTGAACCGCGCTTCATGGTCATAGGGAGAGGTAATCAAAGTCGCTGGAGAGGGCATCTCCTTCACCTCGCGAAGTCGTAGCTGTCCATTCTCTTCGACGAATTGCTCCCCCCACATTCGTTCGAGCAGAGCGAAGCTGTTCAGCCTGTTCTCGATTCTAGCTCTGCTGCTGGCGGCTGTGGGGATTTACGGAGTGCTCTCACAACGCGTAGCACAACGAACCCAGGAGATCGGGATCCGCGTTGCACTAGGTGCGCGGCGGGGTGACGTCCTGAAGCTGATTATCGGTGAAGGATTGCGGCTCACTCTCATTGGTATCGCAATTGGCATTGTAGGTTCCTTGGCCCTCGCGCGCTTTCTTTCGAGCATGCTATATGGCGTCACGCCGACCCATCCTTTTACAGTCGCTGCGATTTCTTGCCTACTCCTGCTGGTGGCGCTTCTCGCCTGTTACCTCCCTGCGCGACGCGCGGTGAGGTTGGATCCACTGATGGCTCTGCGCTGCGAATAGAACGCGCTCGACTCGTCTCTCCCCCCTGCTTGATTTCCGCTTGGCTGGTCGAACTCGACAGTTGCCGTCAAAGCACTTATTGACGGGTTCTGGGCGTATTGCCAATCCTTCCCTATGCCGAATCTTCGCCCCGGAAATCGACCGGATCTGGCTGGAATTTGAGTCAGGGAAGGATAGGCGGTGATTCAGGAGTCATGCACAAAAGCTCTACACTGGCCAAATGCGGGACCAGGCGCTTACAAGAGCGATCTGAAACGGGGCGTAGCTACCCGGCAAAGATCGCTTGTGAGTCGGCGATTTCACCACAATGCTTGTCATTTCCCACCGCCGCGAAGCTCGACTGGCAATGTGGCAGTACTTTCACCAATCAGGAAGGGCGCTCCCATTCCGGCTAACTCGGACAGTTGGGAATTATCCAATAACAGATTCCATCCGTACAGGACAGCTTCCAGACGATATGCACCGGGCATCAGGCTGTCGGCAAATACTTTGGAGTCGAAGCTGAAAGAACCGGTTACCGCCTGGCCCGGTTTAAGTAGCAGCGCGTCTTTTCGCATCCGTTCGGAAACACTCTCCCGATCAACGGGGTTTGGGCCAAGGCAGGAGCTTGCGTAACCCGGTTCGTAATGCTTGCCCGAGTTATCCTCTAGCCGACTCCAAAGGTGAGGCGGATTACCACACTTTATTTCCCATTGGGTCGCAGGAATGTACAGCGCACCGTTGCTTACGTTTTTGATGGTGTAGTGAATGACGACCTGGTCGCCGATGTTGTAAGCCCTGCGGTCTGTTCGGATACTGAACCGAATATCGTTACCGTGAACAAATGGATGCTGCCCGTGCGTCTCAGCCGCGACTGCGAAGACGAGTATCAGGACGATTAACGAAGCCGCACTTGGGCGATGCACTGGAAGTCGCGTCACAGAGATAGATTACGACAAGAGCCACAGGCACTATCACAAATAATCCAGCCAAACCGACGCCCGGAGCCCTACCGGCGCAAATGGGGCTCATGTCCGAGTGGTCGCTAGCCTACATCGGAACCGACTCGAGCACGGCACAGGGGGCTGAGCAAGATCACCGGTCGAGTCGGTTTCGATTAGGAGACAAGAAGGAAGACGCAGGCGTTTGCCTCGTCGATAGGAAATGCTCTGCGTATCGCTGGATGGAACGTAGAATTTACAAACCAAGCACATTCGCATATTCCAAACGGGCTAATAATGGATAGAGTGCAGGTTATAACCCTAGAAGAATCCCCATTTGCTGTGGGATCTGACGGCAAACCGCTCATCAAGACGCCAAAAGTTTCGACCGCTGGACTAGCTGCCCAAGCCGTAGTCGGATTGCTACAGTTGGATTTGGGGCCTCCATACGGGCCGCAGTTATTTGGCGTCCATTGGGAGCAGGAATACGGCGAAACGGAAGATATACACCTATTCATCAAACATGGGTTCGTGTTCCCTGATGGGGCCGTAGTAATCGTAGTTGGAATGAAGCCGGTTGACGAATTTTGGCCCGGCGCACTATTCCCGCAACCTGAAAGCAAACAGGAAGCGAAATAACAGCACGCAAGCCAAATTAGGACACTACCTGGTCGTCCGCTAAAGGCGCAATTCCCGGCCGGATTAGCTAGCATGCAACATGCCTCCTGCCCCAGACAGCACGAATCGTTAACGGAGGTTTTCGGTTGGATGTGGCTACTACCCTCATCCCGCTGAAATTTCTGCGCGACCGCTGCGAAGTCGCTATACTTGTATAGTGGGGTGTCACCATGCTTGCTATTAGGCTTCCTCAAACCATCGAAAAGCGGCTCGAACGGCTGGCCAAGCGCACCGGGCGCACCAAGACCTACTATGCCCGCGAAGCCATCATGACCCATATCGAGGAGCTTGAGGACGTATATCTGGCCGAAACCGCCCTGGAGAACATTCGCGCCGGTCGCAGCAAAACCATTCCCCTGGAAAGCGTGATGAAGAAGCATGGCCTGGAAGGTTGAGCTGTCCGAGGAAGCAGACCGCCAGTTCGACAAACTGGCCCCGCAGATCAGACGGCGCATCCTGAAATTTCTTTACGAGCGCGTTGCCAAACTGGACGACCCGCGCAGCATCGGAGAGGCCCTGCACGGTTCCAAGCTGGGCGAGTTCTGGAAGTACCGCGTCGGCGACTACCGGCTCATCTCTTCTATTCAGGACAAGCAGGTGGTCATCCTCGTGTTGCGCGTCGGCCATCGCAGCCAGGTCTACGAGCGCTGAGAGCCCACGGAACACCGGCGAGCATTTCACCCGACCGGTAAATTGGCCTAAACCCAACATTGCGGTCACCAGGGGCAATCTGTCTCCAGCTCGATGCTGTTTACTCACAGGGAACTGCCGGGTAGCTGGTTGCCGTTAGCTGGTTGTCGGTTGGGCGGTATCACCGGAACGCCTTGCCCCGTCCCGATGGGCTTGCAATTCAAATTGCATCCAGCCGAGACTGTCACGGTTGTACGAGATAGTCTGAGCCATCAGATCAACGCACGGGCACCGTGCGCGCCTTCGACTTGGTTTTGGGAGCGAATCTGATAAAAAATCATGGCAATCCGTACCAGGTGGACCGCCCGGCGCCTTGACGTGCCAGCAGGCCTTTTTCTACCAGTGACGTGAAAGTGACTTTCAGTGTGTTCGGGCTTGCGCCAAACTCGCGTACCATGTCGCGCGTCGTGACGCGACACTGATTGCGCACATAGTCGAGGATTTTGACGGCGAGTTCCGGCAGGGCGGCGAGCGCATTCTTTTCGCGCTCCACCTTCACCGCAAGCCGGCGTTTTTGCTGCTGCAAGGCGCGCATGAAGAAAAGCAGTTAGGGCTGCCAGTTCGGCGCTTCGGTTCGGATGGTGGTTTGCGTCTGGCGCAAGGCCAGGTAGTAGCCTTCCTTGCTGTTTTCGATAACGCTCTCCAACGATGAATACGGAACATACGCAAAGCCAGCCTGCAGCGGGAGCAGTGTGGTCAAGACGCGGCTTAGGCGTCCGTTGCCGTCCTGGAAAGGACCCTCCCGTTACCATAATGATCTGATGTTCGACATGAGTTACGGATGCTGCAGCAGAGGACAAGGTCTCTGCTTTGTCGCGCAAATTCAGCTTCGTGACCAATTGCAAAGACTACAGCACAGAATGGTCCATTCACCACGGATACGAATTCCGTACAATCGTTCTCCGGTTGCCTTGGAGATACGGCAATTGTCCATTCACCTACTGGATATGATCGAGAGTCGGGCTCTAGTTGAAGGTCGAATGCCAATGCGTCATTCAGGTCCTTGTGAAACTTTTCGCCCGCAGACACCTCGCCCGAAAAATAAATCGCGCCAGCCGAGCAGACTGCGCTACATCAAGCGATTTCAAATTTGTGCGACTCACAAATATTGGCCGGTTAATTCCGGTCATACGACCGGAACTGGGCTTTTCGGCCCAGTAAGAACGGGGATTTGGGAGCGCTTCGCGGCGAACGACCTCAGGCAGACAGCGCATCTCAGAGCGACTGCACGAGGTAGCTCTCCATCGCTTGACTAAGCTGTGAATCGACCTCGTCTGCGATTGTCATCACTCCGATTAACAGCACGCTGAAATCGATGTTGACCAGATTGTTCTGCAACGTCTGAAAGATGCTGACCTGCAACATCCGCGACTCTTCCACCAACATCGCAGGCGTATAGCCCTGCTTACGCCGGGTCACCCCGTGCTGAGCGGCGGCGATCGACATTACTTCCTTGGTGCCAAGAGATTTAGAAGAGCGGAGGCGATACACCAGGTCCCGGAAAACATGAGGTAGATGACCGCAACGCTGTTCGTAGCTCAACGGGACCGCCATGAGCCTCTCTTCCATTTGGACGTGCTGAAACCAATCTTCAATGGTGCTCTGGGCGGAGCGTTGAAGAATCGTAGCCACACTTTCCACCACATGAGGACCAGGAGGTCCACTTGCCAGCCTCTGGTTGATCACATCGACCAGCGCCGTTAGTGGCATCGGCTTCACCAGGATCTGATCGGCCTGCATCAGAATGGCATGAGCCGCGGCGCCCATCTCCGGGAATGCACTCAACAACAACGTGACGGCTCGGGGGTTGGCGTGGCGCATCGCGCTTACTACCGTGAGGCCATCTCCCGCTCCCGGCATGTGTAGATCACTCAGGAGCACATCATAGGTTTCTGAACTTATATGCTTCAATGCGTCAGGCACGCTGGCTGCGGCTGTTACCTCAAAGCCCTTGTCGTCTAGTAATTCGGCCAGGCCGAGGCGCACATTTTCATCATCATCGACCAGCAGAACCTTAGCGATGGTCATTACGACTCCTCCAGATGCTCTGCCTCAGAGCATCTCGGTCAAATTCACCAAGGAAGAGCGTAAAGACCTGCTTGTTAGAGCCGAACGAACTCTGCTCAAAAGGTCGAACAAGGCTTACACTTGCCAGCACGCGTACCGGTGTTGGTCAGGTCCTGACAATACTTCTGAAGAAAATTATCCATGGATGAGTGATAAAGATCAAGTGGGCGAGCGGTTGCAGGCTTCCCGGCGCAGAGCCTATCGCCGTGATGCCCATTAATCCTTCCTCTTCGGCATTTATGGTAACGAGAGGGGGAAGCCGGAACCTTCCAGCGAAAGATGCCGACATCGTGGACTCAGATGATCGTTCGCCAGGCTGGCGGCGCACTTCGAGCCGCCGTCCGCTGCACTCTTCGAGATTCCCGCGCATTGTGCGCCCGATCCCAAATCGCCGAAAAGCACACGTAGGTTCAACTGAATCTGCACGAGTGCCGCTCATTGCGAGACTCGCGCGAATGTTGCCAATACAGGTTTTCAGCACGAATCGGCCCGGACTCGCAAGTTCCGGTCGGATGTCGGCAAATCGGACAGGACCTCATTGCGGGAGTACTGTCCGGTTGGCCGGTCAACCGCTCGGAAAGTCAGGTCATGCCACGACCGGCAATAATATATTTGACTCAGCACCGAAAATTGGGCTCTGCAAATCAGAGAGGCTCCATGAATAGCACATTACAGGCGCAGATCTTAGAAGTCGAAGAGCAGCTCAGGACCGCGATGCTAGGTTCAGACGTTGCTACTCTAAGCGAGCTTTTAGCCCCAGACCTGTTTTTCGCCAATCATCTTGGGCAGTTGGCAGGCAAAGAAGACGAAATTGCCGCCTATCGCTCAGGCGTGCTGAAGGTCATGAACTTGGAGCCTTCTGAGCAACAGGTCAGGGCTTTGGGTGATGTGGCGGTGGTATCAGTCCGAATGCAGATGTCCGGAACCTACGCGGGGATTCCTGCGAATGGAGATTTCCGCTTCACGCGAGTGTGGGCACGGTCACAACAGGGGAAATGGCAGATTGTAGCTGCCCAAGCGGGTCTGATAGCGTAGCAGCCTGAATTGCGCTACTCCTGATTTGTCGGCGATCCGTCTCCAACCGGCTTTTGGGGGCAAAATGGGGTTCTGTACGTATGGCCGGTGATTCGCGCGCAGCAACGGCATGCTCTTCGATGGGTGGCTCGACTGATACCGAGTTGTCACGCCAATCGCTGTCAAAGCTCACAAAATGTCCGGATCACATCGTTATGGGTATATGCTTCCACTAGATTCCAGCATGCCAGGAGGACAGGTATGGTTGAGCAGAGTTATTTGCCGAATCGTCGATGCTTTCTCACTGGAGCAGCACTCACCGCAGGTTTGTTCAGTTTCAACCTCGCGGCACAAACTGCTGAGACCAAGCCGGAGAAGGACTCCGAACTCTTCGTCATCGGCCCCAAGCCTGGCTATACCCCACAAATCGGCACACTGGTTTCCATGCTCACTTACATTCAATCCGCCGTCACGAGTTCTGTCAAAGGTCTGACCATGGCGGACCTGGATCATCTTTTCGATGCCAATGCCAATACCATTGGCGCGCTCTTGCTTCACCTTGCTGCTACCGAGACGTACTACGGGATGAATACCTTCGAAAACAAAAAGTGGGACAGTTGGTCCGATGACCTGAAAAGCAAATGGGATCCCGCGATGAACCTGGGGGATGCAGGCCGCAAAACCATC
>DATDLS010000461.1:0-2734 GCA_036519195.1 Occallatibacter sp.
GCTGAAGCCGCTTCTCAGGGACGGTATCCTTCGCGACGCCGTTTCCGCGTTTTAGGAATGCCGCCTCCGAAGAATCCCGCGCAGAGATTGCGGGATATCCTCGACAACATCGATCTGGTGGAAGCCTTCACCTCAGGACTGGAATACCGGGTTTTTCAATCGGACAGAAAAACGGTATATGCGGTGGTCAGGGCGCTGGAGATCATTTCAGAGGCTACCCGACGGTTGCCAGACGAACTGAAACTTCGATACCCGGAGATCGATTGGGTGGCTATCGCGGCCGCGGGGAATATTTACCGGCATGAGTACGAAGGTGTCGATGAGGCTTTGATTTGGTACACGGCGCGAAGCGGTACTCAGGCGCTACGCGGCATGGCGGCTGCGGAATTGGAGCGGTTGGATTCCAGCAAGGTTCAGGATTGATAACGAAGTCTCTACGCTTTTTCGCGGACTGCGCCGCGAAAAAGTGGCCCCTGGCGGGGCAGTTTGCGGGGGTGGCTGCGGTTTCAGTGAGGCAAACGGTTACGCTCGGAAGATATGGCCGACCAACTCAGCACGCTTTACGGAGACCTTCTCGAAGGCAGCTACGACTGTGTGGACCGGGTAGTCCTGAACGCATACTTTGGAATGGGTCAGACTGGCGGAGGACTGCGGGTATGGTGGCGGGAGTTGTACGGTTCAGATGCCAATCTCGACGACAACCATCTGATACGCATGGCGGGGCGCTTCAGCCGGCGTCTGCGCGCCTGGGCAAAGGAGAACAAGATCCCGGTGGTCTACTGTTCGCCCGGCGAAGAGAAGCACAAGATGGCGGAGCAACACCTCGCCACGCACGAAACCAGTCCCGGACTGTTCCTGATTCTGGTATCGAAGGCTCCTGCCCTCGTCTGGGAAGCGGAAATGACGGGCACCGGTAAACTCGGGAAACTCAAACCCAAAGATCCCTGGCCGTACGTCAATCATTATTCTTTTCATATTCTGGACCCGGATTGGGGCCATCTGACGATCAAGATGAGTGGGCACCCGCCGTTCGGGGCGCAGGTGATGCTGAACGGTCACGAATACGTGGCGTGCCAGGCGCAAAATGCCGGAGTCGGCTTCACCAAACAAAACAACTGCTTTACTACAATCACCAATGCCGCGGAGTTAGCGCAGGTCGCAGATACCTTGTCTCAAAACGAGACTGCAGGGCGTCTGCGCCAGCTCTGCGAGCGTTGGATTTATACCACCTGCCTTTGCTTTGCGCTGGATCTGGAGGAGCAGAAGCGGGGCGCCTTTCATTACCAATACTCGGTCTACCAGATGGAATACAGCCGCAACCTGCTCTTCCGGTCCGGCAGCCAGATGGACCAGGTATTCCAGGCGCTGATTGACCGCTCACGTTCGCCGCTGGATCTGGATCGGGTCAAAACGATCTTCGGCGATAAGAAGCGCCCGCACCGTGAGACGCGAAAGAAAAACCCAACGCGATGGGGAGTTGTGGTCGAGACACCTGACTATGACACCACGATCTTCAAAGTCCACTACGGCAAGATGACGCTGAAGATTTATAGCAAAGGCGAACACGTTCTCCGCATCGAAGTCATTGTGCATAACACGAAGGCGTACCGCTGGGGACGGTCGCTGCCGGCCTTCCCTGAAATAGTCGCCAGGCTCAAGGGCATTCTGGAAAGATTCCTGAACGCTGTCGGCTGCATCAACGCCTGCTTCGTCAGCGATGAAACGCTGGAGCAATTGCCTCAGCCCGCGCAGATCGGTCGGACCCGCGTAGGCGGCATCGATCTCAACAAGCTCAGAATACGGCGAGTCGCCGAAGCGGTGCTGGCATTATCCGCGGCACCCGCCGGTTTCACCGCCTCCGATCTGGCCCGACAAGTCAACTCCATGAGCGGGGCGACGGAATCCGGGTATGGGCCGCGGCGCGCCGCTTACGACATTAAGAAACTCCGCGCCAAAGGCATGGTCCGAAAAATCGATAAGTCAAGGCGCTACGAACCTGTTCCCGAGGGGCTGCGATCGTTGACCGCTCTGGTGGTCCTGCGCGAGAAGATTATCCGGCCATTGCTTGCGGCTAGCAATCAGCCAGAACCTCTCGCAAAACCCGGTAACCCTCTACCCATCGACCATCACTATGAAAACCTGCGCGCCGGGATGCGCGATCTCTTCACCGACCTCGGCATTGCTGCCTGAGTATCGACAATTTATTTTTCATCCATTGGCGTAAGCAACTACGCTCTTTCGCGGACTGCGCCGCGAAAAAGTGGCCTATGGGAACCAAACGGTACGACTCGACTGGAGAGACTGAGAAACTTCACGTGGAATGGGCGGCGGCCAAGCCGGTCCGGCCAAGTCACCAGGCGCTATTACGATGCCAGAGAGACCGTGTCCGGCAGTATGGCCCATTTTCGCCCGAAAATCGCGTTGCTGCGTTAACCAGACGTGCGGAGAGAATTCCGAAGTCGGAGTTATTTGGCTCCCCAGGCGTTTGCGGATTGAGGACCTTCCGGTTGACACTAACCCTCAATTGGCGCGGAGTTGAGAGCATCCTTTTTTCGGTTTCGTGAGCTCCCGGGCTGCGGACGCCGGCGACATCAGTCCAGTGGTGAGCCTGAGAGGAGGGGAATCATATCCAGAAAGCGGGCCTCCATGATAATGAAATCGTCGTAGCGCTGGCGCATGTAATGTAACGCCGCATCAAGCGATTCGGCGGCGACCCAATGGACCTCGGGAGCGT
>DATDLS010000462.1:0-28523 GCA_036519195.1 Occallatibacter sp.
AAAGAATGGTTGCTGCTGCTGAAAGCTGAGTAAGCGAAAGGCGCCTTATGAAATTGGGTTGGATGAGTGCGTGTTTGCTTGCGACGTCCGTAGTTGCTCAGCTTCCTTCAGTGCAAACGCCCGCAGATCAGGTTCCACACGGACAGATCATTCCTCTGTGGAACGGTCAGGCCCCCGGCGCAGTGGGGAACACCGAGGAGGACAAGCCGCATCTCGAATTCTTCGGTGCGTCGCCGGACGCGAAGTTGAAGGACGGGCTGCGGACAGCGGTGATCGTGTGCCCCGGCGGCGGCTACACACATCTTGCATACGACAAGGAAGGCACGCGCATTGCCGAGTGGCTGAACGTGCACGGCGTCAGTGCGTTCGTGCTAACGTATCGGCTGGGGCCGCGGTATCTATATCCGGCGCCGGTACTGGACGGCGAGCGCGCCGTGCGATGGGTGAGAGCCCATGCGCAGGAGTATGGCGTGTCGCCGGAGAGGATTGGCGTGTGGGGATTCTCAGCGGGTGGACATCTGGTTGGAGTTTTGGGCACCCGCTTCGATAGCGGCAAGTCGGCCGCGAGCGATCCCGTGGACCGGATCAGCGATCGGCCGGACTTTGCCATCAGCTCCTACGGTGGGCTAACGCTGGAAGATGGAGTCGCGAAGCCGAACGCGATGAAGGGACTGCTGGGAGATCATCCCGAGACGTCGTTGATGAATGAGATGTCGCCGAGCCAGCAGGTGAGGAGAGACTCGCCCCCTTACTTTCTTTATGCGACGCAGACGGACCAGTCGGTGCCGGTGCTTTCGACGGTGGTGTTTTTCCAGGCGCTGACCAAGTCAGGCGTGCCAGCGGAGATGCACATCTTCGAGCAGGGGCCGCATGGGACCGCGTTGGGCGGTAGCTATCCAGCGCTGTCAGCGTGGCCGGGCATGCTGGAAAACTGGATGCGGCTTCATGGATGGCTGCCGCCGCAGAGGTAACTCTGCCAACTCCTACTTCGCCTCCTTAGCTGGAGTCCAGTGGTCGGATCCGACGAGGAAGCGTTCAGTTTGATACTGTTTCGCCTGCTCGGCGGCGAGTTGGTGGGAGTGCGGGTCACGCGCTGCAGGATTCGCGCCAGGGCCGGTAGATTTGTACTCGGCATAGAAGACCGTGTCGAGATTATGTGTCTCACCGGGATGCCACTCATGCCATCCGGTGGGGGTTCAGTCTGCAGCGTATCGCGTTATTTGCCTGGATTCCGTTTCTCGCAGCCGATCTTGGTAACTTTACCGGAGGTTTGATCTCAGGGTATTGTATCCGTCGGGGAGTCCCGGTAATTCGGGCTCGCACCTGGATTTGCGCTGTAAGTTGCTTGCCCATTCTCGCTGGCATTCCTGCGGCCGGCGTTCATAACGTCTACTTTGCCCTGACACTGATTTGCGTCGCGCTGTGGGGATATGCCAGCTGGTCCACCATGGGCTTGACTTTGCCCTCTGACCTTTTTCCGCAAGATGTGGTTGCGACAGTCACAGGACTAAGTGGATTCGCGGCCGGAATTGTCGGCGCGGGCTTTACCTTTGCGGTTGGTTCTCTGGTCGATCGATATTCATATAAACCTGCATTCCTGGCTGCCGGGATTCTGCCTATCTTTGCGACAGCTTGCGTACTTCTGCTGATCCGTCCGGATTCACCCGCCGGATCGGTGGTGCCACTGACAATTATGATGCCGGAAATTCATGATTGAACCGCATCGCAGGGAGCGGACCAACGAATTCGATCGTCCGGTCTATTTCCGCATGACTCGCGGCAGGTTTCTATGCAGCTGGTGCGAACTTAAACCGTGTGCAGCGAAGGATAGTAGGATGTCGGCTGTCTCTTCCCAACGCCTCGAATATGCTGAGCTCAGCAAATTCGAGGCGTTGGGAAAGAATGGCCGTATATGACCGGATGCGGCATGGCCGTTCAGCGTGTTGCGCGAGAGATCGACATATACTTCAGAGAAACCTGTTGTACAATACTAGTGCCACGGCACTCCGAAGACGCGCTGTAAATCCATCATAGGCACAACGTACTGTTGAGCACTTCGAAACTAAGTTACGGGTCATTTCGTCTTCCACCGCCGAACGGACTTGTTCCCATACTTTTGTGATGGTGCCGACCACGACGATTTCATGTGGATCAAGCGATGATACAATAATTCGCATTCCCCGGCCAAGGTTTCGCCCCATCTCTCCGAGTGCTTGAAGTGCCAAAGAGTCCCCGCTCTGAGCCAACTCCACTAATTTTTCAAAAGTTGTAACGGCGCGATTTTTAGAAGCTTTCTTGTAGTATTGCAAGCCAGCCCGATTGGAGGCGGTCAACTCCCAGCACCCGCGACCTCCGCATGCGCAAAAAGGGCCCTCGGCATCGATTTGAATGTGGCCGAATTCTCCTGCCATCCCGTGAGCGCCACGCAAAATTTGGCCATTCGCGTAAATACCAGTGCCGATCCCTTCCGAGACGTTCACTACCACCAGGTCATGCAAGCCATCGCTGTGGCCATACCACACCTCTCCAAGTGCACACGCGTTGGCCGCATTCTCAATGTATACGGGTAGACCTATTGCGCTCCTAATCTCGGATTTTATACTTTGCGCCGGAAAGCGAAGATTGGGCGCGAAGATGAGTTCCTGGAATCCGAGATCAGTCCTGCCCGGCAGGCTAACTCCAATACCTACGAATTTTTTATTCCGGTGGGATTTTTTGAGTCTCCTGATAGCATCGATAATCGTTTTGATCGCCAGATCCGGAGGCGTCTGAAGCTTGATTATATTCTCAGCGATGATCCTGCCACCCAGATCTGCCAGAGCAACTACTATCCGATCAGGATGAAGATCCAACGCGATCACTGCGCGCTGGTCATTAATCTGCAAAAACGTGGGGGTGCGACCGCGCGGTAATTTGCCTGGCCCACCCTCGACAATCCACCCGTCGGAAAGCAAATCCGCTACAATGATAGTAATGGTGCTGCGCTGTAGCCCGGAAATGCGCGCCAGGTCTGCGCGAGAAATGCCTTCGCGGGTTCGCACCAAATTGAAAACCAGGTTGCGGTTGATCTGGCGCGGGATTTTGTTCGATGCAGACTGGCTATGGCCGATCGGAAGCCGCTTCACTAATGCTCGCATGGTGTCTTTGATCTCCTCAATCGACGATTCTATTTCTCATAACACGCATCACGTATACTCCTACAATAATGCTTGCGTTATGATCTGAACTCCTAAATCTATCCAATTCGGAACTGAAGATCGGGATTTATTTGCTGCGCTCAATCTCTCAGGGGCCGATTCCCCGCCGCTTGTTGCGAGGTTGTTCATTAAATACTTGCACGGTTTCGTTGTAGCTCCGTACAATATTCCATGCTGCCTATATTGAACGTGCAATGCGGCCGCCGGTAGTAGTGATTTCAAGGTTATAGAGCCTGTTTGATTTGACATTGGAGGCGTTGCCGCCGCTTTGCCTAAATCAGTCATAAGCAATGTGTCTATGCCCGAGCCTATTTGGTGGCGGAGCCTGTCCGGCTACCAGTGGTTCGTCGTTGCCGCGGCCTCTGCAGCCTGGTTGTTTGACACTCTGGACCAACTCGGTGTTTTGAAATTTTCATCTCCGCTGCCACTGCGCTACGCGGCCGTGACCATGTGCGCCATCTTCCCGCTCGGGCTGGTTGCAGCATATCTGGGACTTGAAACCAAGGATAAACGCCTGCCCGCGTAAGTGGGCTGGCAAGAGACTGTTAGGAATCTATGAGTAAAAAGTACGTGCGAGTTGGGTTGATCGGATCGGGCTTTGCTGCTCACTTTCATTTAGCGAGTTATCGGAAGGTCTACGGCGAGTGCTTTGAAGTCGCTGCGCTGTGCGGACGAAATACAGTTGCTATGACGCACCTAGCCGATCAGTTTGAGGTCAAACGCCGCTATGGGACCATCGACGAGTTGCTCAATGATCCTGATATCGATGTGGTAGATATCTGTGTCCCGAATCATCTGCATGCCGATCTGGTGCTGGAGTGCGCGGCCCATGGCAAACATGCCATTTGCGAGAAGCCCCTCACGGGATTTTTCGGCCCGGAGGGTGCAGGGACTGATTGGTCGGCAAAAGGCTTTTCGCGCATATCGATGCTCGACACAGTTCTCGAGCAGGCAGATCGCATCCGCGTCGCGCTTGAGCAATCAGGGACATTGCTGTGCTACGCCGAAAACTGGGTATACGCTCCATCCATTGCCAAGCTGAATCGGCTGCTGGCCGCAAGCGGATCGACGATCATGCGGATTGATGGGGAGGAATCACACTCCGGATCACACGGCGCCTACTCCAGGCAGTGGCGCACGGCAGGCGGAGGGTCGCTCCTGCGGCTGGGAGTGCATCCGATCGGTGCCGCGATCTTCCTGAAGCATGAAGAAGGTATGCGCCGTGATGGACGTCCCATTCGCCCTGCAGCCGTGCAAGCGCAGGTAGCGAACCTGACTGAGATCGCCTCATTCAAGACCGAAGAGCCGAAACACATCGTCATTGGTTGGGTGGATGTCGAAGACTGGAGCACGATGGTTTTGACCTTTGACGATGGCTCGGTCGCACAGCTTACTGCAAGTGACGTTCGCATTGGGGGCATCCACAACTACTTAACTGCCATCGGCTCGCGGACCGTCGCCACAGCGCATATCAATCCCAATAATGCATGCCAGGCCTATACGCCGGATGCGCGCTACTTCGAGAGTGAATATTTGGTCGAGAAAACTGAAACCAAAGCAGGATGGTCCTATCCAGCTCCTGATGAAGATATGGTGACTGGTTATCCGGAGGAGTTGCGTGATTTTATCGGAGCAATATCGGCCGGCCGAGCCCCCAAGAGCGGTCTGATGCTTGCGACTGATGTTTTGACCGCCGTCTACGCAGGCTATTTAAGCGCGGAGCGAGGCGTGCGCATCGACGTGACAAAATATCTCACCCAAGGGGCATAATCGCTGCAATGCTCCGCTCCAGCGGCAGGCGGTGCTGCGCGCCATCTCGTGCGAAGAGCGGGAAGACCACGCCTCTGAGGCGGAGCTTTTAGTTCTCCGGGCGGAAAATTGCAGGCACACGAAAAAGTACGAGCTTGGGCGGCGTAATTGTCGGTTTCATCGCGGCAAGTAATTTCTCAGTTCGACGTAGCGGCAGGTCTATCTGAAGGTCTCCCCAACCCAAGATGGTTGTCTGCTAGCAGGGAGTTAACCGGCGAAATACTTTCGCGCTTCTCCGAAGAAGGCGGCCACGGCAACTCGCGGGTCCTCTTTTCCTAGTGTCTCGATGGGTAGAAATCCGCGATACCCCATTTTGTCAATGATAGCTTTCACCTTCGCTAGATCTGTGGGAACCTCCTTGCCGTCAACGTAAACTTTTTGCTTAAGTTGCCAAGCGTAGGCGTACGGTTCGAGTTTTTCAATCTCCGCATAGGGATCGCCTTCGTGGAAACTGCCGATGTCCAGCACAGAGCCAAACCACTCAGAATCGACCCCATTGATGATACGGATAGCTTGATCCGCGGTCTTTATAAAGTCATCGTGATTCTGAAGAACAAGAATCACGCCGTGACGCTCCGCGTGCTCGGCGCAGTCCTTGAGATTGGGAACCATCCAGTTCAAGACCTGGTCGAACGTGTAGCCATCCGGAATCTTGCTCCCAGAGTAGACACGCATCACTGGAGCGCCAAGTTTACTGGCAACCTCGATCCAGTCTTTCATCATCTGTACATCTTTTGCTCGGGCGGAGGCGTCGGGCGTTGAAAAATCATTCCGCACGCCAGTGCCGCTGATTGTGACGCCGTTGATGAATGCTTTCCGCTTTAGCTTGAAGATGTACTCGTCTGGAGGCGCGCTGCCGGTAGCGTTTGGCGGTTGGCCGGGGAAATAATAACCCGTAAAATCGACAGCCTGGATTCCATGTTGTACGCAATAGTCAACGACGTCGAATAGCGTCATCGTGTGGTTGGCCAGGGGCTGGTTGAAGGAGTAGCTATTCAGCGCCAGGCGAACACCCACACCTTCATCTCGGGATACGGTCCGCTGGGCTTCGATCTCTCCGGCTGCCACCGCGAGCATGGCGATACCGACCGACGCTCTGATAAAGGTTCGCCGCTGAATGGGTTCCGGCATAGGAATCCTCCTCTTTAATGCTGCGATCAGGAGCGCAGGTTGCGATTTCGATCATATTAATTCTATCTTAATACTAAATGCAAGAAGTTTTTTGCCTCTCAGAAAAGCCGGGACGCTTCAAACCGAGAAAATGTCCCTTTACCGGCCTGGAATAGGCTATCTGCAACGGACGAATTGCGTCTCCAAGGATTTTTCTTGACATTTGTTTTGGCTTAGAACTAACATTCCCGAGTGCTGACGTACCTGTGAACCGCGGGCGCCATAGTCTGCAAAGATATGGCTCACCCACAATTCTTTAACAGGCGGTATGAATCGATTCTGCCGTTCAAAGAGTCCCACGCGCGTGCGCAAGAGAATTCGCTGTTCGCGCCATACAAAGTAAAGAGAGGCCCCATGGAGTTTTCGCGCAGGAAGTTTTTGTACGCGGCAGGCTCGGTCGCCGCCGTGTCCGCAGTCCCTCAGGCGGTGCACTCGCTCCAGGGCAAGGTTCACGGACCTCGGAAGATTCGCATTGGGTATGCCGCGATCACATGGGCCGACAATCTTCAGGGGGCAATGGAGGACATCTCATCGGTTGGCTATCGCGGCATTCAACTCAGGGCGAACGCGGTCAAGCTGATTCCGAACCCGCCTGTGGTTAAGTCGGATTTGGCTCAGCGGCACCTGGAGTTGACGGCGCTTTCCAGTGGCGATATCGCTCTTGACCCCGCCCAAGAAAAAGATAATCTTGCTCTTCATGCGGATCACGCCAAGTATCTAAGCAATGCCGGTGGCCTGTATCTTCAGGTGCTCGGTACATTTAGGGCCAACGGACAATTTACTGAAGATGAGTATTCGCGGACAGGGAAATTGCTTACCGAAGTCGGGAAGCGGGCCGCCGATTACGGCGTGCAGGTCGCACTTCACAATCACATGGGCTCCATTGCGCAGTCTCCCGAACAACTCGCCAAGGTCTTGGACGCAGCCGACCCACGTTATGTGAAGCTCTTACTGGATGTAGCGCACTACAAGCAGGGCGGAGGAGACCCGACAGTTGCCATCAAGAAGTACGCGGATCGTCTGCTATTCCTTCATTTGAAGGATGTGAAACCAGCCGATACCAAAAATGGCTATGAATTTTGCGAATTGGGTGAGGGCACTGTCAATCTGCATGCTGTAGTCGAGGCGCTGCATGCCATTCACTATCAAGGCTGGTTGATTGTGGAATTTGATAGCGAACCACGAGGATCAACAAGAACGCCGAAAGAGTCCGCAGAACTCAGCAAACACTACATAGAAAACACTCTGGGTCTTCAAGTATGATTTTTTGTTTTAGCCCCGCGATCATTCACGTTGAAGAAAGCATTCATTTATGGGGAGAACTCGTCGAAAGTTCTTGAAGATGGCTGGAGCTTGTGTCCTGGGCAGCACGGGAACAGATCTGATCGGCGCCCAGGTGTTTCCCTTCGTCAAGGCCGATCCTGAAGGTACTCACCTCGGGTCGAATCTGCCGCGACTTTTGTCAGGTTGTTCGGCGTTTTCTTTCCGCAGGCAGCTCACAGACGGCCAGATGACACTGGAGGATTTCATTCGCAGGGCCGTGGAACTGCGTCTGGATGGCGTCGATATGACGCTTTACTACCTAAAATCTACCGACCCCGGCTATTTGGAAAGCCTGCGCTACCTTGCATACAAAAATGCAGTCGTATTTTTGGGCGCCGCGTGTAGATCGGGAACGGTGCAGGTGGACCCCACCAAGCGCGAAGCTGTCCTGAGCGACATCAAGAAGTGGGTCGATGTTACCGGCTGGCTGGGCGCTCCACAGTTGCGCGTCATGGGAGGACCCGCGCCGCCCGGTGTTTCGCTTGGCCACGCAATCGACTCGGTAGTAGAAATCATGAAGGCGGCGACAGACTACTCCGCAAAGAAGGGCATAGTGCTGGCCCTCGAAAACAGTCGAGGTGTTTCACAGACTTCAGATGCATGCCTGGAGGTGATGCAGCGCGTCGCTTCGCCCTATGCCGGAATCACTCTCGACATCACGCATTTCGTTCCAACACCGTCCCAGGATGCTTATGCACAGATCGCAGCTTGCATTCCCTACGCGACCAACGCGCACATCATGGACTGCTTCGATGACGGCGCCCCAATCGATTTGGAGCGCATCTGGAAGATCTTCGCGGACGCTGGATTTAAGGGCCACATGTCGCTGGAGTATGTACCAAAACTGGGCACACCGGACAAATCCAGCACTGATATTCCCCAGCTCATCTCCCAAATCCGGGCGCTTTGCCGCAAGTATTCTAGTGCGGCATCTTGACACTACAACGCCAGTCCCGCAGATTCGAAGCACGTCGTCGTCACCTTAAAGAACATTTTGCGCTTTGGCTTTTCTCGACCGTCAGCGGTCGTAAAGCAACCACCGCACCTCTCTCTTAAACCGGTGCTCTTTTTATTCGATGTACTCCCCTGACCTGCCACTCGCTCCAACCAGCCCCTCGCCGATCCGTCCCCCAGCGCATACGCTGTCAGACTGGCATCTCGTGCCCCATGCATTTTTTCACAAAAAAAGTCTTGCATTTCGTTCTAAGCGTGAATTAAACTCGCTGTCGCTGAAAAAAGTCCGCAGAAATGGCTGTAAATTTGGAGGCGCTGATGCAACTCACACAGAATGAAATCGCGAAAATACCTTGTCCCCACAGGCGCAAAGCGGGGAGAATCTTCTTCGCATTACTCCTTGTGGTAATGGCTTTTGCCCCGCTACGCGGCTATGCTCAATTGCTCCAGGGAACCATGAGCGGTAACGTGACAGATCCAAACCAGGCCATAGTCGTCGGAGCTGCTGTTACAGCAAGGAATGAATCAACGAACATCAGCCGGAGCACAGTAACCAATGCTCAAGGCGAATTTACTTTGCCGACTCTCGAGCCAGGGACCTACACTCTCACTGTGAAAGCGCCAGGTTTTGAAACCTTCGTGAAGACCGGAAACGTTGTGAATGCGAACGAAAATACGCGCTCGGATATCGTGATGGCTGTCGGGCAAGTCAGTCAGACAGTAAGCGTTTCCGCGCAGGCACTTACACTCCAGTCGGATCGCGCCGATGTTGTTACCGATTTAGCTTCAACAAACTTGTCCAGTTTGCCACTTCCTCTGGGCAACGATTTTCAACAGCAGGTAGCCGTTGTGGTTCCCGGTGTTGCCCTGCCTCAAAGCGGTGGATCTTTTGGCGCGAACGCCAATCGCGCAGTGGCGATTACTGTAAACGGCGTTGGTGCAGCTGCTAACACCACTCGAGTCGATGGCACCAGTGTCAATAATTTCAACCAAAATTCCGGCATGATGTACGGCCCCGCCCTCGACGACATCGAGAATGTGAACGTGGTCACAAATTCGCAGGATGCGGAACAGGGCACGGCAGGGGGCGTCGCGGTCAACATCACAACAAAAAGCGGCACAAATGACCTGCATGGTTCCTTATTTGAATTTCACTCGGATCGTGACCTGCAGGCGTATCAATGGAACGCCAACAGTGACCTGCCAAAAGGTGAATACATCTTTAATCAATTCGGCGGCACAATCGGCGGCCCGATCAAGAAAAGTAAACTATTTTATTTCGTTAGTTTTCTGGGCACCGACACCAACGTGGGTAACACGCTTTTTGCCGAGCTTCCAACGCCGGCGATGGTCTCCGGCGATCTCTCTGCCTCCCCCACGCCGATTTACGATCCAACCACGGGAGATGAGGCCGACTGTCTGCCTGGCGGAAACGCGAAATTGTGTGGCACCGGACGCACGCCGTTTCCAGGCAACAAAATCACCAATATCGACCCTGGCGTTCTGTCGCTCTTCAAATACGCGGCAATCCCGAATCCAAATGCAACCGGTTCAGGCGCCCTCGGACTGAGCCGAAACTATGTGAGTACGGGCGTGAGCTGGGAGAGGCAAAATCAGATCGATGCCAAGGTTAACTGGGACCCGACCCAAAAACTGAGCTTGTTCGCACGCTTCGGCGTCGATCTTATAAATTGGGCCGATCCGCAGCAATTCGGATTGCTGGGCGGACCTAATTACAGCACAGCTAACTCGGCGGCAGGGACCGGAACTGGTCCCGTTTATAGCGGAACTGCTTCCGCGACCTATATCTTCACACCAAATCTGATCGCGGATGCTTACTACGGCTATACTATCAACGCCTCGACAGCGGTGCCGCAAGCGCTGAATCAGAACCTGGCCTTTTCGGTGATGGCGATTCCAGGTCTGCAGAGCGGCAACGTGGGAGAGGGCGGCCTGCCGGGACTCTACGTTGACGGCTTTGGCGGCACAGGATCGAATATTCCTGAGGCGACTTTCGGAAAATCGAATAATTTTGAACCTCAGTACTACTCCAACGACGAGAAGGAGTATGCAGGGAATGTCACGTGGGTTAAAGGCACCCACAATTTCCGCACTGGAATCAGTTTGGTTCAACAACAGGAGAACGAGAGCTTCGAGGAGTTTACTTTCTGCAGTTACTGCACAGGCGCGGGAGGTTTTCAATTCTCGCAAGGATCGACGCAGTTGAACGGCGGCCCTGCAGGAAACGACTATAATGCCTGGGCATCATTTCTATTAGGTCTTTCATCCAATGCGGGTCAAGTGGTCTTGGAAGCGCCCGAGTATCACGACGATCAGAATATTCTGGGGATATATGCCCGGGATCGCTGGCAGGTAAATCATAAGTTGACGCTGTCCTACGGGCTTCGGTGGGATTATTATCCATTCCCGACTCGTGGTTCGCTCGGAATGGAATATCTCGATATTCAAACGAATCAGATGGTTATCTGCGGTATCGGGGGAACTCCTAAAAATTGCGGCATCACCAAGGACAATGAGCGGTTTGAGCCAAGAGGAGGGATTGCATATCGGCTCAACGATTCAACGGCTATACGCGCAGGATATTCACTGAGCACCGACCCAACGAATACCGGAGATGTAGTCGGAAATCGCCAGAATTTTCCCTACATGGTAACTTCCACTATTCCCTCCACGAATAGCTTTGCATATGCCACGAGCCTTCGCCAGGGTCTGCCGACAGCAGTCGCACCCAATTTCAGTTCCGGCACCGTGGACATCCCGCTTACAACAGGCGCTTACACGGTTGACAATCAGCAATACGCTCGCGGTTACATTCAATCCTGGAACTTGACCGTGGAGCGGCAACTTCCAGGCTGGATGGTGAGCGTTGGTTATGTAGGAATGAGGAACATCCATCAGGACGCCACTTCAGGTATCAATGAAAATTGGGGCACTATCGGAACGGGATCGGCGGGTCAAGCCATCACGATGCTGACAGGACGAACAGCCTCCACAATTGGTCTTGGCGCCTACGGCACAGCTACCTTCGATGCCCTTGAGGCAACTGCGACCCACTCGCTGTCTCGCAATTTTCAGGTTAACGCGTCATACACCTTTGGGAAGGCGTTAAGCTTTGCTGGCCCAGGAATTGCCATACCTTCACTTTATAGGTTGAACTATGGCAATACGGCAGGCGTTCAGCGCGAAAATGCCGGCATCGCTTTGATCCTTACAAGCCCATTTGGCAAAAATCAGTCATGGGCGACGGGCGGAGTTCCGGCGCAGATCCTCGGGAATTGGAAGCTTGAGACAGTAACCTCGCTCCGTACGGGCTCCCCATTTACAGTGACGGGGTCGAATACAACACTGAACGCAAGCGGTTCTACGCAATTTGCGAATTGCAATGCACCGAAGAAGATGGGAATCCCTTCCGAGTGGTATAACGTTTCCGATTTTTCTGAGCCAACAACCGGTACGATTGGAAATTGCGGCACGGATACTTTGTGGGGACCCGCTACCAACACGCTGGATGCAGCCCTAAATCGGGTCTTCCCAATTTATAGGGAAAAGCAGCTTGAGTTTAGGGCGAGTATGTTCAACACCCCAAACAACCCTCACCATGCGACTCCAACGAGCAGCTTAACGAGCAGTTCGTTTATGCAAGCTCTGGGCATCGCAAACACAGGTCGCGACGGTGTTGATCAAAGAACTGTGGAATTAAGCCTCAAGCTCAACTTTTGATCACCAGTTATCGTAGTTCGACGCCTCCTGGCGGCTCTTTAAGAGGTAGCCGGGAGGTGCCGGATCTTGGAATACTCGCGAACGTAGAAGTACAGGCTAGGCTTTGCCTGGAAAGCCCATGGGAGGGATTCAATGCATCTATTCATAAATGCTTCGGCGTTCCTGCAGCATAGAAGAAATGCTGTCAACCTTCTTGCCATCTTCATCTTTGGCTTGGCATTCCTTTTCTGCCCCATAGCGCGCGCACAGGAAGAACCTAGCTCACCAAACGACGTTCCCCCGATCCTTAAGATCGGCGCGCATGCGCCTGATTTTCATCTTCTCGGCGTGGACGGGAAGTACCACTCTCCCCGGGATTACGCATCGAGCAAGGTGCTGGTGATTATTTTTAATTGCGATCATTGCCCCATAGCGCAGATGTACGAAAAGCGAATCAAACAGCTTACCTCCGATTATAAAGATCGCAGCGTGCAAGTGGTTGTCATCATGGGAAACGATCCCAAAGCAGAAGCACTTAGCGAGTGGGGGCACACCGACCTGGGTGATACATATCCAGAGATGAAGCTACGAGCTGCATACAGGAACTTCAACTTCCCGTACCTGTTCGATGGCAATACGCAGGCGGTCGCGCTCAAGTACGGGCCAACGGCCACTCCTCATGCATTTGTTTTTGACAATGATCGCATTCTCCGCTACGAAGGCCGCATCGATAGTAATCCGCGCGAGGAATATGCAACACAACACTACGTTCGAGACGCAATCGACGATGTGCTCGCGGGCAAACAGATTGAGATCACGGATACCCCCGCCGTTGGATGCTCGACCAAGTGGGGGTATAAGGAAAAGGCTGTTAACAATGAGTTGCAAGAAAGCGACGAAAAGCCGGTCACTGTAGAGACGGTTACTGCGGACCAGTTGACAGCGCTTAGCAAAAACGTTGGGAAGGACAAGCTTCTGTTGGTGAACTTCTGGGCCACGTGGTGCGGACCCTGCACATTGGAGTTCCCCGATCTGGAAAAGATGGTGCGGATGTATGCCAAACGCCAATTGGAGATTGTGAGCGTCAGCATCAATAATCCAGACGAGAAGAAATTCGTCCTCGAGTTCCTTCAACAACAGCATGCCATCAACAGGAACCTGCTTTTTAACAGTTTCGATTCGTCTGAAGCGGTAAAAGCCTTCGGGACAGGTTGGACTGGCGGTGTTCCGTATACGGTCCTGTTTGGAATGGACGGCACGGTGCTGTACAAGTCCCAGGGTGGCATGAATGTTTTAGAGCTGAAGCGGGCGATTTTAAAGAACCTTCCTGACGATCGCTACATAGGGCAGAATGCATATTGGAATAGCACCTTCTGATGCTGGAGCCAGGAAGGTTCAGACCGTAGTCAGTGTTATAACATGTCGGCTTCATCAAATGGGAACGGAGGAAGTTTTCTAAATGGCTATTCGAAGAACTGCTGATTTATTAACTGAACTGTTCGGTCGCCGCGGCCGAAAGTACCTTGGATGCGCACTCCTCTTGGGAAGTGTCTTCTTCGCCAATACGCTTACAGCACAAACGCCGCAACGACCGCGCATCCTTGGTATTTCGCATATCGGACTCCTTGCCCACGATTTTGAGGCGTCACGCGCATTTTATGGCCATTTTCTAGGATTTGCGGAGCCCTATGACTTGAAGAAGCCTGACGGATCACTGTCCATGACATTTTTCAAAATCAACGACAACCAAGTCATCGAGTTGTTCCCTGAAAGTACGCCAAACACCGATAGGATGACTCACTACTCGTTAATAACCGATGACATTGAAGCGATGAGAGCCTATCTAGCGTCCAAAGGATTTAAGGTCCCAAGTCAGGCGAATCGCGCTAGAATTGGGAATCTTAGCTTCAACGTTAAGGATCCTGACGGCGAGACTGTCGAGATGGTTCAGTATATGCCCGACGGTAAGACGCTGCTCAACAAAGGCAAGTTTCTGAACCCAAACGCGATTTCCGATCACATGACGCATGTTGGGCTGATCGTTCCTCCCCCTATGGACGTCGAGTATAAGTTTTATACCGACGTTCTCGGGTTCAAAGAGTTTTGGCAAGGTAGCGCCGACGGAAAAACACTTTCCTACGTCAATCTAAGAGTTCCAGATGGCACTGATTACGACGAATTTATTCTGACCAAGGACGTACCTCCGCCGACTGCACGCGGTGTGGCTCATCATCTGTGCCTGCAGGTTCCTAGCGTTCCGGCTGCGGTCGCCAAACTAGAAGCCGAGCCTTACTACAAAGAAGTCTATAAACGTGAGATCGAGATTCACGTTGGTAAGAACCACAAACGTCAGGCGAACCTCTTTGATCCGGATGGGACACGCGTCGAACTCATGGAGCCAGACACTGTCGATGGAACGCCAGCACCGTCTTCAACGGCCCCTCCTCCGCAATAAGGCGCTGGGTTTAACGTAGCGGATATCGCTTTTCATGCGCCATTGAAGTTGGCCCGATAATCAGCGGGGAGTCGCTTCCGTACTGCGATCCCCGCGGGGGCACTGAGTTCTACCTCGGCTCAAGGGCTCAGTTCTCCGCGGTTTACCATCCCAATAAAGCGAAGCGTGCAACGCGGCGTCAGTTTACATCCTATGCATATGGAAGGCAAGTTTGCGCTGAATGGCATTGCCGGCCTGTGCTGTATAGTTCGTAAGCAAATGTCTCCTATGCCTGTCGATACATCCACCCAACCCGAATGCAGTTCGACTCCACCGCCCGACACCGCTGGGCCGTCAAGCCGCTTTCGCTGGACGATTTGCGGCCTGCTCTTTTTTGCGACGACTCTCAACTACATGGACCGCCAGGTGCTCGCTCTACTCAAGCCGACCCTGCAGGACCCTGTTCGAGGCATTGGGCTAACCGAGGTCCAGTTCGCTGCGATTGTCTCGATTTTTTCTGCGGCGTATGCGCTGGGCCAGCTGCTTGCCGGCAGCATGATCGATCGCGTTGGCACGCGCGTCGGCTACGCGGTGGCGCTCTTTATCTGGACCGCGGCCTCGATCAGCCACGCCCTGGTGAATTACCATGCGGTGTCTGTACCGCTGCACGGCATTGCTGTCGCTTTGGCGCACCTGCTTAGGCGTGTCCCGGGGCTCGCCTCAGCATCCTGGCTCGAAACGCTGGCGAATCTCTCAGGCGCAGTGATTGGTTTTGGCATTGCGCGATTCGTTCTTGGTCTGGGCGAGGCTGGCAACTTCCCCGCGGCGATCAAAGCCGTGGCGGAGTGGTTCCCCAGCCGTGAGCGGGCGCTGGCCACAGGCATCTTCAACTCCGGCACGAACATCGGCGCCACCGTCGCTCCATTCACGGTGGGTTTTCTGCTTTATCGCCTGGGTTGGCAATTTGCATTTCTCGGCACTGCCGGCTTCGCGATCATCTGGCTGATTCTGTGGCTGACCATCTATCGCGCACCGCAGGACCACCCGCGCGTCTCCGCTGCGGAACTGGCCATCATCAACAGCGATCCCTCACAACCCTTTTCGAAGATCGCGTGGTCGCGCCTGCTGCCGCATCGCCAGACCTGGGCATTTCTGCTGGGCAAAGTCATCACCGATCCCATCTGGTGGTTCTATCTCTACTGGCTACCGGGCTTCCTCAACGCCAGATTCGGCCTCACCATCGCCAAAATGGGTTTGCCTCTGCTGGTCATCTACAACGTATGCACTGTGGGCAGCGTCCTTGGCGGCTGGCTGCCGCAGCAGTTTATCAAGATGGGTTGGACACTCAACCGCGCTCGCAAGACCGCCATGCTTCTCTACGCGATTGCTGTCGTTCCCATCGTTTTCATCGGCAACGTGCATACTTTGTGGCAGGCGGTTGCCCTTATCAGCGTGGCCACGGCTGCGCACCAGGCATGGTCGGCAAACCTTTTTACTCTCGCTACCGACATGTTTCCTCGCCGCGCTGTCGCTTCGGTTGTGGGTATCGGAGCCTGCGGAGGTTCTGTTTCAATGATGTGTGTCGGACTCTTGATCGGCGTTGTTCTCCAGATCACCCATGGCAACTACATGCCTGTCTTCATCCTTGCCGGCAGCGGCTACCTGCTGGCCATTTCGCTCATCCAGCTGCTCGCGCCCAGGCTTGCCCTCGTATGTATCGATTGACCAAAGCGGTAGCGCAGACGACTCAACTCGCTGGATTATAGCGGAGCTTCAGAAAACTCTCACCGAAGCCGGCGCCCGATCGTTCAAGCGCCTCTCGACAACGAGCATGATCAACAGAGAGGTATCAGCAATGCGCTTCAGCCCCACTCGCAGCATCCAAGCCTTCACCTTCGCGGCGGCCGTTATTCTTCTGCTGGCCGCTCCGTCCATCAGTGCTCAGGACTCAGCGCCCAAGCGTCCTAGAATCACCGGCATCTCTCACGTCGCCTATTTCGTCTCCGACCTGCCCAAGACAATCTCCTTCTGGCACGACTTCCTGGGCTTCGACGAGTCCTACTCCCTCACGAAGAAGGACAGTAAGGATATCCGCATCGCGTTTATCAAGATCAACGATCATCAGCACATCGAGTTGTTCAACGAAGCGCCGACGTATCCGCCCAATATGATGAGCCATCTCTGCTTCACGGTGGACGACATCGAGCTGATGCGCACCTACCTTCGTTCCAAGGGCTTCGACGTGAAGCCAGGCAACGGCGGCAAGACCCGCACCGGAGATTACGCCTTTGAGATCAAGGACCCAGATGGTATGCTGGTCGAGTTTGTGCAGAGTCTGCCTTCCGGGATGGAAGCCCAGGCCGCCGGCAAGTCCATACCCGCTACTCGGATCTCCAATGACATTTATCATCTGGGCTTTCTGGTCGGAAACAGCGAGAAGTCCATCGCCTTCTATCACGACGTGCTCGGCTTCAGAGAGATCTGGCGCGGCGGCAGCAACCCGAACGAGCTAAGCTGGATCAACATGCAGGTGCCGGACGGTACTGACTATGTCGAGTTCATGCTCTATCGCAAGCTTCCGCCCGCCTTCGGCACCAAGAATCACATTTCCCTGGTCGTCCCCGATGTGCAGAAGGCGGTCGCCGAACTCGAAACCCGGCCCGCGTTCAAGGCGTACGGAAAGCCGCTGGAGGTGCAGGTGGGCAGGAACGGCAAACGCCAGGTGAACATCTACGATCCGGATGGAACTCGCGTCGAACTTATGGAAGCCAGGACGGTTGACGGCAAACCGGTCACGTCATCAACCGCCCCGCCTCCGCCGCCCTCGCATGAGTAGTCCTCAATCGCCGCGCCACTGGCCGGCAGCCCACCATTTTCCCTATCGGGCGGCAACAAAGCGACCGGACGGCCGCTTGAGACCTACACGATTATCACCACTGACCTAAACGAGCGGCTGGAACCGATCCATAATCGTATGCTGGTGATTCTCTCGCCTCAGGACTACTCCCGCTGGCTCGATCCTGGGGAGCCGTCACATTTGCCGATTGATCTACTGCGGCCCTTTCCAGCCAGGGAAATGAGAACCTGGAAGGTGAGCGCCGCGGTTGGCAATGTGAGAGACAACGGCGCAGAACTGCGTCTTCCGACAAGTTAACTGCGAGAGATTTCTCTCGTGCTTTCCTATCCCAATTCAACTTGGATTATTTCTAAGCTTGTCTTAGGGGTGGCTTTTGTCACGTTTGGCTTGTCAGGATAAATGCCCTCAAACCATATTAGATACTCGTGGGGCCCGAGTCGGACCTTCGTGGCCTCGTAAGGGACAAGACTGTTTACGCTGCGGTTGATTCCGAAAAATCGGCTCTTGTGATTAATCTTGATAACGGAGAATCGACATTTAGATCGGTCTGTTACAGAAGCCACATCCCGCGTAGTCTGTTGGATGGCTCTGATTTCTTCGTGCTTGAGCTTAAACGATGTGTGGATTACCACGCGGTTAAACGCGCCTGCGTTCTGCTCCAGTACTCGTTTCAGGTTCGCGCGAAGCGCTTCAACGTATGTAGAGTGATCCGTGGAGTCCCCCAATACTTGGATTTGCTGAAACAATCCGCTGCTATCAGTAAGCACCGAAAACGCGAAATACTTGTCGATGTGCACCTGGTCATCAACGATTCGCGATTTGTGAGACTGACTGATGCCGATGATTAGGGACCGTTCGGCTGTCGGCCGCACTTTCCATGGCCTTCCGCCCGCTTTGCAGAAAATCTGAAGAGCAAGATTGGCGATTGCCCACTTCAACGACTCCTCATCTTCGAGAATCCTGAGTGTACATACTTGGGTAGGCATGCCGGCATGCGAAAAGTGGGCCTTTTGTGCGAGATAACCATTGTCGTCACCATTCGGCAAAACGATAACCGGCAGGATCCGAGGCGACGACATGCGTGCATTTTTGGCACGTTGCAAAGCGACTTCCATTGATGCGGAACTGAGATCAGGCAGAACTATGGGATTGGCGTCAATCTCCAATGGCGTTTTAAATAATTCGTTGAAGCCGGGAAAATTGTATTGGCCGCGTTGCTTCTGGCCTCTCAAAGAAAGGGCAAGTCGACGGGCAGCTTGGCGATCTTGTTCACGGAACGCGAATAGTAATCGCGGAGGATTTTCGAGCGGTTGGAGCGGCCCAAACTCACGCAGACCCGTGAACTGACTCCTTGATTCTTTCGACCCAGCGAAGACATATATCTTTGGACGGAGCCGTTCTGCTGGAAGTGCCACGAAATCTTTCGAGATTCTCAATGGCTCGGAAGTACCGGGCCACGTCATCCCCTCGAATAACGGCCATCTGGTTTCCAAGAAACGTCGGACCTTTGAGGAACGGTCGACATAGTAATCGACGTTCCGTCTAAAGTTCTTGTCGAGGCTCAGACTTAGTTGCTGAATCCTTCGCCCAAACGGAGTGCCACTGCGCAGCTTGAAATGAAAATCGACGAGGAATCCATTTTGGCGTGAAGCCTTCATAAAATAGGGCTGCACAACAAGCACTTCATCTCCTTCGGGATGAGTCGCCATAATGAGCGACACCTCTTGGATGAAGCTGTTGGTCGGAAACTGGTACTGCCGTGGCTGTAACGACGCTTCGACGGAATGTTTCAAACATTCGAACAAGATGCGTCGGGAAAGATCCGCATTCCAGGAAAAGTTGTATTCAAAGGCTTCAAAGCCCTCCGCGGGTTGCAGGAGTACCCAATAGGATTGCCACCCTTCCTCGCGAGCATCATCTTTGGGCAGCTTATGGGCCGTGGCTTCAGGTACGGGGCGTTCTTCTTGGGACGAGACAATGAAACGACGGTAAACAAGGCAAGCCGTCGCGTTGTTCTCAACCGGCAAAAAGTTGAGGTGAATCTGATAACCGTCTTGTCCGTCGATTGATACTGTCCCGGGATTTGGCATTCGAACTTTCTAAATCGCACTTCTTCCGTACTTCGAGAAAAACTCAACACACGCCGCCATCGTCACGTTTTGCCTTTGAACAAAGGCCATTTTTCTGCGACATACTGTTCCACGGCGTCGCGTACAACCCAAGCCAGGGACACTTTCTTCTGGATAGCGATAGTCTCAATCGCCTCATAAAGGTCCGGCGGGAAACTGATGGTGGCGCGGACCGGCGGGCCGTCCGGAGAAACCGTTACCTTTTCTTTCCGCTTTGCGCCTCTTATCACCTGATCCCCTTGGACATAAATAATATAGCACCACAATTCACCATTGCGGTGAGTTGACGACCAGCTTTTCCATATCTTTCACATAATCGGCGATGCGCTATATTCCGCCTGCGAGGAACCCGAGGTGGAAAACCGGCTTATTTTTCCGCTTTGCTGATCCCCAAATATATGCAAAATTACCCTCATATCGCATATTTTGGTATATGATTGGGGGGTGGGGTCTTTGGCATCTTATCTCGATCAGCAGCTCGCTCAAGGGCGCTCACACTTCTCCAGGGAAGAGGCTAGGAGCAGTCTAGGCTTGTCGCCGTCGGCGTTCACTGCCGCTGCTCAGAGGCTGGTCAAGAAGCACAAGCTGGCGACCGCTCGCCATGAGTTCTATCTGATCATCCGACCCGAAGACCGGAACCTCGGAGCGCCTGATCCCGCGCGCTGGATCGATCCTCTCATGGCGCATCAAGGCATCGACTATCGTGTCTCTCTGCTGCGAGCGGCAGCATTCCATGGATCGTCTCATCAGGCTGCTATGGTTTTTCAGGTTATGGTCCCCAAGCAACTCCGTTCATTCCAAATCGGCCGACACCAACTTCAGTTCGTCTATCAAGCACCGGAGATCTTCGAGCAGGTGAACCAGTTGGATTGGCTGGACAAGATCAAGACCCCTGACGGCTTTGCGAAGGTTGCTGGGATCGAATTGACCCTGTTGGATTGCGTCCGGTACTTTCACAAAGCGTCTGGTATCGACGGAGTGGCGCAGGTGGTCAAAGACATCGGAGCCAAAGCGGCGCCGCGCAAGCTCGCAATACTCGCCGGATTTTATGAGAACTCTTCCGTTCGCCGGCTGGGCTATTTGCTCGACCTTGCAGGCCATCAGTCGCAATCAAAGGCACTGGAGCCGTTTGCGGGAAAAGCGAAGTCCTTCAAGCCCCTCGATCCGGCTATCAAACCCATTCTGGGGAACTCCGGCGTGGATGAAGAAAAGAATGTGAAGTGGCGACTGACGATTCATGAGCCAGTGGAGGTAGATTTTTGATTCCGAATGCATACCTTCAGGAATGGACCGCAAAGGCTCCCTGGCCCGATCTGCGGCAGGTCGAGCAAGACCTCATAATCAGCCGCGCTCTCTGCGACCTGTTCAATGCCCAGGAACTGAAAGGCAAGATTGCATTCCGCGGCGGGACGGCGCTGCACAAGCTGCTTTTCTCGCAACCGTTGCGATATTCCGAAGACATTGACCTAGTCCAGACGAACGCCGAACCAATAGGACTAACTATCGACGCCAGCGAAAACGAATTGGCCCAAGTCGCGTGCCTGGAGCCCTACCAATACCGCCTCAGCGACGATTCGATCGAGGCGGCACGCAAGTTGGTCAAGATAAGGCCATCCTCGGAAAATAGGGCCCTGCTTTCTTATGATCTCTACAAGCGCGCCGAGCTGGAAAGTCTTATGGTTGCGGTAGCGGAAAAGGGAAGCGATACCGCAACCCAAGCAATTGCGGCTCATAACCAGTTTCTAAACGAAGCATCCCATGAAGCCACTGAAACGGCGAAGACAGGCAAAGGAAACAGCCTGATGATCGCCAATTTTGTGCTGGGCAGCACGCGGGAGGACGAAGGCCAGCATTTGGAGGCCATCTCCCTGCTCACTCCACTGGCCGGTGCCAGGCCGCAGATCTGCGGAAATGACCTCACCGAAGAAACCTACAGAGACCTAGTCTTAGAGAGCGCAAAGGCGGTACGCCCAGAGGATGCCGAAAGATGGTTCCGACGTTTCGCCAGTCTCTACCGGCCCACGCCCTACGACTGGGACTCGGAAGGCGACAGGAGAGCGGCAGCCAAGGACCACATGCTTGCCGCCGACGCGTACGAAAAGGCCGCAATGCAAAGCGACACTTATTCTTATGACTATTGCTTCGCCGCGAACGAGCACTATCTCAAGCCAGTAACGGCCGTAGACGACGTCCTGGCCGACGGGCGCAAGTGTGTTGACGCATCGGTTAAACAGGCCAACAAAGACGCGGCGCAATACTTCACCAACGAACTGCCGGTCGTTTACTCAGATATGGCCGAGGCGCTGGAAGAAAGAGGAGTCTATCAGTCCGCTCTCGAATACATCAAAGAGTCGTTAGCGGCAAAACCGGATAATCCGTTTACCCTTAACACTGAGGCTGGTATATTTGAGGACCTCGGACGCAACACAGAGTGCATCTCCGCTGCTCAGGCGGCCGTAAGGTCATCTGACGGGAAGTATCCGTGGATGATATTTAGGCTTGGAAGTTGCTACTTCGACACCGAGAACTGGAGCCAAGCTGCAACCAACTTCCAATTGGCTGCTAACGCGGACAAAACGAATGCCGCAGCGGCATTCAATCTCGGCCTGAGCTTCGCCCGGCAGGGCTTCACGTCCGATGCTCAGGTATGGTTGCGAGAAGCACTGAAGAGAAACCCAGACGATGAATTGCGTGCGAAGATCATGAACGAACTTAAGTAGCCGGAGACTGTCGCACTTGGGCATTGAAGTGTAATTTAACTGCTTTTTGGACGTAAAATGGTGTATATTTGGATTTGCTGGAGGTTTTAATGGCAACCGTTCCCGCATCTCGCCCTGATCTTGCAGCGCATCGTGAAGCACTTCGCCTCCCCATCCCGGAGATCGTCAAGCAGCTCGTCGGCCTCATCGGCCGCAAGCTGACCGCCTACCTCGGCGGTGTCCGGGACGTGCGCGCCGTAGATCGGTGGATGAACGGAAGCGAGCTTTACGGTGATGCCGAACAACGTCTGAGGTTTGCCTTCCAGCTGGTCCGGATGCTCGCCGAAAGAGAAGATCCGACTGTGATCCAATCCTGGCTCACCGGCCTGAACCCTGAACTCGGTGACCGCGTCCCACTTCGGCTCATGAGGGAGAACGATCTGGAGATCGTGGCGCCGGAGATCATGGGGGCCGCGCGAGCTTTCCTCGTTGGCGGTTAGGAGCGAATTGAATGAATCTCGAATCGAAGCGGCCCCCGAGGCCGCTTTTCCGTGTCGGCAGAGATGACGACGCATGGGCGGTTCCTGATTGGGCCTATGCCAAAGAAGACCGGACCTTCGGCAACCGTTTCGACGATCCGTCGGGTGTGTACAGGGTTCTATATGCGTCTTCGCGACGGCTGGGATGCTTCATTGAAACCCTGGCGCGTTTCCGCGTAGACGTCTCTTTCGTCGCAGACCTGGCACTCATGGAAAACGGCGAGGATGACTTTACGGCGTTCGGCACGGTTCGCAAAGCATGGATCAAAGGCCGCTGCATTGGCAGCGCAAATGTCGAAGGCGAATATGCGGACATCTATGCCCTCGCATGGGTCAGTCATCTCAGATTGGCGCTGGCCGGGACTGCGGTGAAACTTGGGATGGAGGACATCGACCTGAGTTCGCTTGAACGGGCTGAGCCCCGCCTATTGACACAGCAGGCTGGCCGGATTGCATTCGAGCTCGGATGCGCAGGAGTCTTCTACCACTCCCGCTATGGCCACTCGATTGAGAACTGGGCAATCTTCGAAGACTGGACCATGGCTGAACGGTTCCCCATTCATCAGCCGAACTCGCGAAAATTGGCTGAAGGCGATCCGGACTTGCTCGAAGCCTTGCGAATCCTTGGGCTCATCATCGGCGACTGAGGGTCCAACCCCAAACCAACCTGACACTCCCGAATCAGGCTCGGCAGTTTCAAATGGGTGGCAACTACCGCAATCATTTGCTGGTACAGATTGAACTGCTGCGTTGCGTTATTTCTCACGAAGAACTGGGCAAGAGGCTGGGCGATGTAACGGAGCGCTGCCTAGCGCGGTATATCACTGGCAGGACACACATCCTTCGATCCATTTCGTTCAGCGTGGCACGTGCTTCAGCCGGACTCCTGGTTGCTCATCGTTCAAAAATTCCACGCCAGCCTTCTCCAGCACCACAATAACGCGGCCCAGTGTTTCGGTGCGGGCTTTGACGGAACCGTCAAACTTCTCCATGCGCTTGATTGTGCCGACCGCCACCTTCGACTTTTTCGAAAGTTCACTCTGCGACCATCCAAGGAGCGCTCTCGCCGCGCGTAAATGTCTTCCAGTCAGAGTAGTCAAGGCAGAAACATAGCACAACGCGGCTAATAAGCCCAAGTAAATGAACTATTTAGATAACTAATTGATCTTTTAGTACAAGATGTGAGACTATAAGACTCATTACTGGCGCGTTCTAATGGATGGCGGGCTTCGGCTTACTATTCAAATCGAGATCGCATGGACGTACCGGTTCGAAGGTTTGGCTTCCAGAATCTCAAAGCCAAACTGACAAGAAGAGGTACCAGTGCGCAAGGACTTCCACAATCATCTTCTCATGCAGATTGATATGCTGCGTTGGATCATTTCCCACGAAGAACTGAGCATGAGACTGGGCGATGCAACGGAGCACTGCCTGGCGCGGTATATCGCTGGCAGGACACACCTCCGGCAAGACGAGTTCGAGAAGATCGCCAAAGCTCTCACCATTCATGCGCAAATGCTCGCTCAGGCGTGGGCTTTATCCCTTGGTGTGCGTCTGCCCGAAAAAGATGCTGTGAGTCGGATGATAGATCGAGCCCACCGCCACTGGAGGCGACATTCGCGCCTCGCTGCGCGCCGGGTCCCGCCTAGTCCGTCTCCCATGACGGTCATTCGGGCCAAGTACGCAGACCGGCTCCCTCAGCAGACACCGCCGCTGTGGTTCAACTCACTGGGCGACAAAAACCTACACGAGAGGGCCGTGAAAGATTCGCCCGTGCCTACGAAATGTTGGTCGAGTTCGTCCATGCCCAGCAATCACAGCGCAATGTCGGAGCAATGCACGGGCTCAGTGGAATACGTGCGGGGCAATTGATGCGATGCGCTGCCTACACCTGGGCTAAGAGCGAAGGTATCGATCTGATCTATGACAAGTCAGTGCCTTTCAAGAACGACCGCAAACTCGTTAAAAACCTTTACGCGGGGTTAAGGTTTTTCGCGCAACAGCAGTTAGACGCACTTACTTCTCAGGTTGAAAGGAATAGATGCAATGAAAAAACAACCGGATGATGCCGCGTTAAAACACTACTCGCGAGAGCATGGCCGTTGTCTGGGCGTGGTCGTTCGCGAACTGCGAACTGAGAGGGGCTTGACTCAACACGAAGTCGCTAAGCGGGCAAAGGTTTCCCTTCTTTGGGTGCAAAGGCTAGAGGAAAACCAGCTGCTCGACACGAACTATTCCATAGGCAGGGTTTATCGGGTTGCCTGCGCGTTGGGGGTAGAGCTTTATGAGTTCTATAAGCGTGCGGAGGAAATGACCGGTCCGGCTCCTTGGCTACGCCGAAAGAAGATTCGGAAGGATGATCAAAATGGTGCTGCTGACTAAGGAAGAATTTTACAGACGACTCGGCCAGGTGTTAAAGAGCGAGCGGGAAAAACTTGGTCTTTCCCGCGCACAGGCGGCCAAACAGTTGACGCAGGTCCTCATCGATCATGAACGGCACTTGCGTAAGATTGCCGCACTCAGCGTGATGGTCGAGCACATCCGGCGGCAAAAGGGTCTGTCTCGTAAGCAGGTGGCTCAACGTGGCAATCTTCCTGTTGAGTTCGTACGGGACATTGAAGCTGGCAAAATTTTCAATCCTGAAATGTATTTGGTCTATTGTCTTAGCTACGGTCTGCGTATATCCCTCTCACAATTTGAGAAGAGGATAGACCGACTATCCCGCACCGAGCTTGATGAGCACGATAGGCCAGTCTTCAAAAAGAAGAAACATACGCCGTTTCCACAATCGACTCCACCTCGACTCATAGAGCCGGGCAGTACAGAAAAGGAGAAACCGTGAACTTAACAATGAATCACGGCGAGCAGGAGCAGAAACAGGTCGAGATCGTCATCGAGGAGGCCGCCGGCAAACGCATCCGTCGGTTGGCTATCCAGGGGCCGCCTGATCCACACATGAATGATTTCGCCGTGTGCGTTTCTTTTGATGATGACACGATGATTTCTATTGAGCTTTCACTTCTGTTGCGATCCGGGATTTTCTACGACAGAATCGTCAACGGCAATTCACAACCTATCAAGCAATATCCAAAACGAATACTGGAATAAAGATCGCGGCTGCGATGTGTAATAGCCAGAAAGAGGAAGCCCAAAGGAAAAGATGATGAACAGAGAACGTAAAAAACCGATTCACTTTGACAGGCGCGGCGGGGTTCTGTTCTATCGTGGAGCCAAGGGCAAAACGGTGGACCATTTCCGGCTCTCGCACGGAGATCACACGATCTATGTGATCGCAACATTCACCGATCAGACTGAGTTGTCCGTCACCCTCAATTCCGTTCCCGTGGCCGCGGTCTCTCTCTATGCACCAGATGGTGGCGACCTCGGCAACCTGGAGCCTATCGCCGAAAGTGGATACACTCTGCTGCCCGAGTCCGGCCATATCCAATGGGATCAAATCAAGCAGCCCCCAAAACAACGAAAGTCCCGTAAGCAAGCCGTGTAGAGCCGAAGCATTCGCCGGTATAGCGGGCAAGATGGGTGGCCCCAACACAGAATATAGAGCTCGGCTTCCAGCTCGGTATGCTGACATGCGGTGGCTGAGAAACTCGTCCCATCTGTGAAATCAATCGAAACTTCCGTCTCGCCGGTAGCTCCGGTGATCATCAAGCGCAATGCACGGATCGTCTTGCCTTCGACCTCGGGAACCAAAATCTCGCGATCGTTCATGTTGCACGCTCCATTCGTCGAGCCTGCCCCTTATTAGGGGATTCAGCTAGAGTTTCACAGACTTGGGAGGTGAGCAAGTCTACGCCGAGTGAGACCCGAAGATCGAGAAAGGCCAGGACAGTTCCTCATCAGAAGACCTATGACACCCTGCTTGCCCTGTTGATCAAAGCTCGGGAGGAATCTGGAATGACCCAGCGCGAGGTTTCGGAGTCGCTTGGCATGTCGCACTCTTATCTGTCGAAGTGTGAAACCGGGGAACGAAGTGTCGATGTCATTGACTTGCTACAACTTGCAAAGCTGTACGAGAAATCCATTCAATCCTTCTTTCCGGAGCAGAACTAAGCCTCAAGCCGGTTCAGATGCATGGCACCAGAGCGACGCAGCCTGGTAAGGCGGGGGATCAAGTCCCTTCGACGTCGGGCTCGGGAAGGTCGTATCGGACGAGTTCGTAGCCGGCTTCTCCTTCAGCCAACGTAATCTCAATGGCCTGGTTGACCATCTGATTCGCGCCGAGTTCGTCCAACACAATACCAAAGAGTTCTACTTCGTTTTCAGCGGACATTGAGTCGGGGCCGTTAATGCAGATCAATCCGGCATGAAGGGGAACATCCGCATACTGTCCTTTAGAGCCAGGCTGGGTGGCGGGCCCTCGGAAATCGCCACTATTCCGAGTGACGAACGTCCAGTCCTGCTCCAGAATGAACCGCTTCAGTTCCCAATCCTTCCAGCCAGCCTTACCCAACCACGTCACATGGGAGCTCTCGGCGAAGCTTCGATCTCGGGCGAGAGCCGCCAAGTCGGGGCTGAGACATTCGTCGATCAGAAACTTGGGAACCACGTTATCCTGCAATCCGCGACTTGAGGGCGCCACGTTTCACGCTCAAGACCTTCGTTCCAGCAGGGTACCCTTGACGCTTGGGCCTGCCCCTCTGGGGCACTGCCTTTGCGTAGACAGACGAGAGCTCCACCTGCGCCTTAGTCAGGCTTGGATAGGACTTCAGAATGCGTTCGATTGAAGTGCCTGCGTCTAACTGCGCAGCAACCGTATGTACGGGCACACGGGTTCCTCGGATAACGGGCGTACCGCCCAAAATCTCCGGATCTTCGACCACCATCTTTTCAGCGGCCATTAGCGTTCGCAAGCGACGCTCGACTTTCTGCCAAAGATCGGCAAAACGAACCGTCACAAAGTGGCTTTCACTGGAGTAGTCCTTCCACTGCTCCCAGGTGTGGCCGTGGGCCACCGCATTGCGAATCGTTTCCAGCCGGGCACCGGCGGTCAGCAGATCCGCGGTTTCGAAGTAGAACGCGATCAGTAGACAGGCGTCGGTCCGCACGGTGCGCGTAGGCGACGTGCTGTACCAGTCGTCCGGCAAGATTCTGTCGTCGATGGCGCGGTTGATCTGTGGCAGGGATACTCCTGCCGCGACTGCGGCTTCCGTGGTTGTCAGGTTGTCCATCAAACTATCCATGTCGCCACCTCCATTTCATTGTAATCCTTCAGATGCGTCTGAACAATTACGAAATGCAATGAGAAATGGCGGGAAGGGAAGCAAAAGTGAAGTTGGGTTGATGCCCTTGCGGAACCGTTCTGTCCACGACCAGGTTTCCAGAAGCGGTTTAGGTTACAACCCTTCGTGCGTACGCCGAAGGGTTATCTCGTCGTAAAACTTCACCAAAAACTTCACCAAATTGCGCGCCGAAAGGGCTCCAAAACGTCCTTTCTGCTCCGTCTATTCCATTGAAAACAAACGTACTCCGGAGGCTATCCGACGCCTGTTAACCGAATGATTCTAAGTTCACCTCGGACCTCAGCATCAAAAATAGCGGCCAAAAATCTGTTGCCTTGCAAATACCCACTAGGAAGATCCAGCTTCAGATTTCATTCGTCGGCAATGCGGCGACTTGGGCGTTTTTGCCCCGTCGATCCGGTATTGAGGAATGGCACGACTTCTAAATTGAA
>DATDLS010000463.1:0-13057 GCA_036519195.1 Occallatibacter sp.
ACTCTGACGTGCTGCGCGCGCTGCTGTTGCGGAAGAAAATCGCTACTCTCGACGAGCTCAAACTGGCCTTGGGCACATCGGTCACGGTGACTGTCTTCCGCAAACTCAAGACCCTCGACTACCTGACCAGCTACTCTCATCGTGGCCGCTACTATACGCTGCGGGAGATCTCCGAATTCGATGTGCAAGGGCTTTGGTCCCATGCCGGGGTTCACTTCTCCCGTTTCGGCACTCTGCTGGCCACCGCCGAAGCGTTGGTCAACCGTTCACCGCGCGGGCATTCTGCCGAAGAAGTGGCGCGCGCCCTCAATGTCGAGGTGCAGGATGCACTGTATCAACTGACCGAGCAGCGCCGGATTACTCGCCAGGTCATCTCTGGAAAGTACCTCTACACCGCCGTAGACCGCACCCGACAGCAGGCGCAACTTGGTGCCCGGCGCTCGGTCGAAGCGCTGCCCACGCTGGTCGACGCGGCCCGCCTGGAGATCCCGGAGGCTAAACTCAAAGCCGCGATCCTGCTGTTCTACAGCCTGCTTGACGAGCAACAGCGTCGCTTGTATGCCGGACTCGAGGCGCTCAAACTAGGGCGGGGCGGCGATCGCCAGCTTGCCGAATTCTTCGACCTCGATTCCCATACTGTGGCCCGCGGACGTCATGAGCTGCTGGCTCAGGATGTGGAGGTGGAACGGGCACGCAGGATCGGGGGAGGCCGGAAACCGGTGGAAAAAAAACGCCCGAAATAATCCAGGCCATCGAAACTGTTCTCCGACATGACACCGCGGGCGATCCCATGACTGGCTTGAAGTGGACGCGGAAGACGACCGCGAAGATTGCCTGGATTCTTGAGGATCAGGGCATCTCGGTTAGCCCCAACACCGTAGCTCGCCTGCTCTACCAGATGGATTTTTCGCTGCGTGTCAATCGCAAGTCGATTGCCAGCAACTCCAGCCGCGATCGCAATCAGCAGTTTCAATACATTGGGTCGCTGCGCACCCGCTTTGAGCGCCAAGGCCTGCCCATCGTCAGCGTGGATTCGAAAAAGCGCGAAATGATCGGCAACTTCAAGCAGGCCGGCGCCAAATGGGACCGCACGCCGGTTGCGGTCAACGATCATGATTTCCTCTCCGATGCTGACGGTGTGGCTCTCCCCTACGGGATCTATGACCCGGTGCTCAACCGCGCCATGGTTTCCGTCGGTATCTCCCATGACACTTCGGCCTTTGCCGCTCATTCGATCGCCCGCTGGTGGAAACGCGAAGGCTCTGTACACTATCGGAATGCCTCCCGACTCCTCATACTGGCTGATGCCGGCGGCAGCAACAGCTACAACCGCTGGGCTTGGAAAACCGAAATCCAAACACAGCTACTAAGGTGTTCATAAACTAAGCCTCATATTTAAGCGGCAGCATAGGAACATGAAGGCGTGAAGAAGAAGCTGGCCACGAGTTGTGGCAGCCTCAGCAGACGACGCAAGGCATTCTTAGCCTCGGCTACCAGCTCATCCTTTGTCATCGGTGCAGATTTGGCTACTCTGGCTTTGACGTTTCCCCATACGAGCTCGTCTGGATTGAGCTCTGGAGAATACGGCGGCAGGAAGAAAAGCTCGATGGATTCCTTGTTATCGGCAACAAATTGCTTCACCAATTTTGCCTTGTGGGTTGGATGCCCATCGACAATCAGAAAGATTTTCTGATTAACGCCGGAAATCAGTCGGCTTAAAAAGTCGCGAAAGACAGTCGCCGTCACGGTACCCTGCACCGTCATAAAGCGAAAGTGCCCATTTGCGTTGACTGCCGATAGCATGTTCATCCCAAACCTGGCGCCAGTTGCCTTGACCACCGGCGTTTCACCTTTCCGAGCCCACGTAGTCCCACTGTGATGTTCGGAACGAATGCCCGCCTCATCGGCAAAAAAGATCAACGCACCCTCTCTCTTCGCACGCTTGGCAATCTTCGGATATTCGGTTTCCTGCCATTTCTTTGTCAGAACAGGATCTTGCTGCCACGCCCGATATAGCGGCCGTTGCGGCGTAAAGCCCAAACGTTTCATCAGTCGCCCAACCGAAACCTCGGAGAGACTGACATTGAATTTGAGGCCAATGAGTTCGCGTATCATGGCTAACGTCCAAAGCGCGTAATCAAACTTCAACTGTTGCGGATTCTTTTCTCGCACTATCTTTGCGATCTTTTCTACTTGCTTGGCGCTCAGCTTACTGGGTGCTCCCTTTATTGGCCGTGCCTTGAGAGCTTCTTCGCCGCCGACCGCGTACATGCTCAGCCAGCGATAGATCTGTCGCCGGTTGATCCCCACGCCTTTGGCCACCTCTTCCGGGCTTTCCCCTGCAACTACACGGCGGACTGCGCTAATCCGAAGCATCTCTTTCGCATCTCGGGAAAACTTGCGTGCGTCCAATATCTTCTTGGATTTCATAAACTACGTATACCATATGAGGCTTAGTTTGTGAAGTGCTTAGTATCTAACCCTTTCTCCCTGACCGTGACCGTGGCGCACTATCCCAGCGGGGCCTCCAAATGGAATCCCATTGAACATCGATTGTTCTCCGAAATCAGCAAGAACTGGGCGGCTGAGCCTCTGGTAAGTTACGAAAAAATGCTGAAGTTCATCCGCAGCACCAAAACACAAACTGGTTTGCTCGTGAATGCCTATCTGGATCGAGCCAACTATCCAACCGGTGTCAAACCCAACAAGGAAGAAATCTCCGACGTACGCCTTACCCGTGGCAAAATACTTCCGAATTGGAATTACACCATTGCTCCGAATCAGTGAAACTAATTTTGCGTGGACCCTTAGGAACTGGACGAACGCCGTGTTTCTTGTCCGCCAGGACACTGGTCAATTTCTGCGCGAGCATATGGTTTTGCCAAATCCCACAACAAATCGGTACCTCGTTTGGGACAACGAGCGCAACAGCCCCGTGCCCATTGATGGAGATCAGCTGACGCCACCAGAGCTGGCCAATCGCATGCGCGTTCGTGGCAGCGTCACTGTCAATCTTGTCGACAATCAGGGGAATGCAATTCAGATCGAATGCGCTCCTTGCTTCGAGCTGCTTGCACGTGAGGCCGCACAATACGATGCAGTTCGGGTAAAGAACATCACTGGTGTTGATCCCGGCAAACTAGCGGCAACAGCCGAACTCATACAAGGAGGCCGGCGGGTCGCCTACTACGGATGGACCGGAATCGGCCAGCATACCAACGCAACCCAAATGCAGCGCGCAGTCTCGAGTCTTTATGCTCTGACAGGCAGCTTCAATCGCATCGGCGGAAATCGGGTCCGTCGCGGTCCGTTTTACCAGGGCGTTAATGCGTGGGGCAGGCTTTCGAAAGAGCAGATGGCGAGAGCGCTCGGCGTTCAGGAGCGGCCGATTGGCCCGCCTTCGATGGGTTCGATCACTGCTCGGGACATGTATCGTGCGATTACGGAGGAAGCGCCCTACAAGGTTCGTGGTCTGGTGGCGTTCGGCACAAATAGCCCGGTTTCCCATGCGGACACAGAATTAGCGCAGGACGCATTGACCAAGGTAGAATTCCATGTTCACTGTGATCTGTTCGAGACTCCTGCGGCACAATATGCCGACATATTCCTTCCCGTGACAACGCCTTGGGAGCACGAGGGAATTCGTTTCGGCTTTGAAATTAGCGACGAAGCAGCTGCTCTCGTCCAATTGCGGAAGCGCATGGTGTCGCCTCGAGGGGAAGCACGCTCAGACTATGAGATCGTGTTCGACCTCGCGGGCCGTCTTGGGATGGCGGATGACTTCTTCGGCGGTGACATCGAAGCAGGGTGGAATTATATGCTCAAGCCGCTGGGTCTTACAGCTGCTACACTACGTGCTCATCCGGAAGGCGTCAAATGCGAGATCGATGCGCGGGAGCAGAAACATCAGTTGCCTCATCATGATGGCTCGGGGCGGATTCGAGGGTTCGATACTGAATCACGCCGAGTCGAGCTCTATTCCGAACTGCTGCATCGCCACAATCAACCCGCCATTCCGACCTATGTTCCCCCTGCCGAAAATTTACGCCAGCAGCGCGATGGGACGGCGGAAAGATATCCACTTATACTAGGCACTGCCAAGAATGGACACTACTGCCACAGCCAACACCGTGAATTGGCATCGTTGCGCAAACGCTCGCCCGATCCGTTGGCAGAGATCGGGCAAGGTCTCGCTACATCCCGTGGTATTCGCGATGGTGATTGGATTCGCATTTCGACGCGACGGGGAGCTGCACGCTTAGTTGCAAAGGTCGATCCTTGTCTCGCTGATGACCTCGTCATAGCCGAATATGGCTGGTGGCAGGCGTGTCCGGAACTGGATCGCGGCTCTCTTCCCGTGAGCGGTTCTTCGAGCAGCAATGCCAACAGTTTGCTTTCTGCAGATGAATGTGACCCGATCAGCGGTTCAGTTCCGTTGCGATCCTTTCGATGTGACATCGAACTTGATCCAATGACCGAAAGCCGTCAGCGACCATGTAAGGGATACCGTCAATTTCGAGTAAGTGAAATCGCGACGGAGGTGGATGGTGTTCGGGGAGTAACGTTTGTGACCGAAGAAGAGTGTGAGCTTCCAGACTACGTTCCCGGTCAGCACATCGCCGTTAAGGCCGCAATCGATGGGGATGTTGTTCGGGCGTACTCATTAACCGGCGCGGCCCGTGTAAGCAAGCGCAAGCACTACAGCATCGCTGTACGCCGCGAGCAAGGACAAGGGCCTGACGGCAAGGCATTCCAGGGAAAGATGTCTACCTACATCAGTCGTCAACTTAAAGTTGGCGATTTGATTGAACTCGCGGCGCCCTCCAGAAAGTATTACTTGCCGGAGGCTTCCCAGCAACCGGTCATTCTGTTGGCGGGCGGGATCGGCATCACGCCGTTCATGAGCCTCCTCGAATCTCTTCCCGACGGCAATCCGATGGAGATCTGGTTGTACTACAGCAACCGAAACGGCCAAACACATACATTCCGGTCCCGCATACTCTTCCATGCCACCCGTTTGCCTGGACTGAGGATTTCCAACCACTATACCTCGCCGCTTCCTTCCGACATTCTCGGACGTGACTTCGATAGTCGTGATCGAATCACAGCCGCCGTCGTGCCGGAAGATTTGATCACACGGCGAGCTCGCGTCTATATGTGTGGAACATCAGGGATGATGAAGGAATTCGCCGAGGGGCTGATAGCTCGGGGTGTCCCGCATTTTGACATCTTCAGAGAGTTGTTTACTGCGCCAACCGGTCCTTTGACTGACTATGGCAAGGCATACACCGTGACTTTCTCTCGATCTCACAGGACACCCATCGTTTGGACATCGACTAAGGGCTCGATTCTCAACTTTGCGGATGGCGAAGGGCTCTCCCTGCCGAGCGGGTGCCGTGTCGGTCAGTGCGAAAGCTGCGCGGTCCACATTGTCTCGGGTTGCGTGCGCTATTTGAACGGAGTTGAGTCAGAAGATCCTTCGGTTTGCTTGACATGCTCCTCAGTTCCCGCGAGTAACTTGGTTCTAGACGCCTGACTTTTCAGCGGTCGCGCGAAGGCTTGTCTCTGAACTTTTCCTTCGAAAATATATTGAAACCACAGAGAGGAGATTTGTTGCATGAATACGATAAGCTTTAAAAGTCTACCTAAAATTGTAAGTCAAAGGTGTGCATCCTCCCTGCCTGGTCCTGCGTTTGACCGATAACGCGTCGCCGATCATTCCCTGATGGTCACTAGCTTACGTCGGAAACGCCTCCGCCGAGATGATGCGGCCGACACCATGGGAGCCCTGTTATGGCCCGGTCGATGTGCCAAATGATCAGCGACCATTCGCAAAGTGTGCTTTGTCGACGCTCCAGACACCTCCAGGTGCCTTGTAGAGTCGCACAACGGCAAGGCTCCGATCGCGTGAGGTCTGAGAAAGAGAACACTCAGCCGCTTCGGAAGCCACAGTCAAGTGCGATTTGTAAAGCATTCTTTCAAAACTTGGCACCAATAATCGTGCCCACGCCGTGGCCATAGCCCTCAAGCGAGGCTTCATAGACGGCTGATCCCGAGATGAGAAACACTCATCACTCGGGATCGGCATTCACCGAACAGATTTCGGGACACACAGATCTCTTGCCTGATTTCGGTGCTGCGGTGTTGCCTCAAAAGGCGCTTCGATCATTTCGATCAAGCCGGAAACGAAGGCCAGTGGCGAGCTGGCAGAGAATCTGGATTCGAACGGGTCTTCGTTCAAACGCCCGAGTGTCTATAAGATTTGAGTTGGATTTCGGTTTCTGAACCGACGGTGAACCACATGGCCGTGCAGTCGCCTGCTCGTCCATATGGTTTCCAACCCGTGCTCAGCTTTCGGAAGTCACTTCTTTCGGTAGCCGGTTAATCATTCACACGAAATAGAGCGGATCGGTAGACACAAGACTTAAGGGGAGCAATCTTGCGTTCCTGCCCGTAAGCTGGACGCACGTCGCAATATTCTGGGGGCCCTTCAACGTTTAGCAGACCTCCGCCCTAGCAAATAGTGGACGAACAGTCGTGCGCGCGAGCGCATCAGTCCTCACAGTGACATGCAAGACCCACCGAGCCGTCAGCTTCATAACGGTCATGATGTTTGACCCAATCCATCAGGTTGAACGCCGGACCCGTCTCACTGCGCCCCTTCGGGGTCAAATCGAGATACATGTATGTCGTGTCGAGCGTCTCATCACCGCGTCCGAATGTGGAGTATGTGTGGAAGACCGCCCCGGTTTCGTCTTTGTAGAAAACGCTGTTCCCAGATCTTTCATCACTTTCGAACGGTCGAGGCTCGTAGTTGTATAGAACCATGCCGGATGCAGCTTCTTCAGGCGTGAACGACACGTGGAAATCGTAGTTGAAATCACTCCCATGCGATGAGACCCACTTGAACCGCCAACCCATTCGTCTCCTGAATGCCTCCAGCTTGGCAAAGGGGGCACGCGAAACAGAGACAAATGCCACATCGTGGTGTATCAAGTGCGCCAGAGCGCCATCGACGTGATCGGACTTAAACGAACATCCGATGCAACCCTCGTTCCAGTCGGGAGCGAACATGAAATGCTGTACGATCAGCTGACTCCGGCCTTCGAACAAGTCGACCAGTGTCACTTTGCCGCCGGGTCCATCAAATGAATAGTCTTTCTCAACCTTGGCCCAAGGCAATGCCCGTCGCGCTGCATCGACCTCATCTCGCAGACGGGTCAGTTCCTTCTCTCTTCTCAGAAGCTGTTTGCGGGCGATCAGCCAGTCATCTTGTGAGACTACCGCCGGATGCAGTGGTATTGAATTTTGCATGATCTTTCTCCTTGTAAGCCGCAGTTCCATTGATCAGCTTCTTGATTCCAACATCCAAGCCGCCTGCCGAGATGGTGCTTTAGCATTCCGTGCTCGAGGCTGCCACGTTACGTAGGCATGGCAACGACCTTGAAAGTTCCGCATATGATTGCCCCGACTAACGTTCGGTCCGTTGGTACACTCATGGCTACAGTTTTAGTGGGTGTGAGAATGGTTCGTGGAGTTACTGTCGGCATTTGCCGACGTTCCGTCAGAACAAGTACCCATGGCAACGTAAAACTCTGTGATCGGAGCTGGATCCAACTGCTGAAAAAAGATGGGGGAGCCATCAAATAAACCGGGAGAGCCCACCAGATTTGCGCCCCAAGCCGCGCCATCGATCCGTGGAAGGTCATACATCAGGTGGCAGAATATAGGGTTGTCTTTGTCGGTAAAGTAGGCTTCCTTCGACATCATGTAGATCAGCGATCCCGAAGCTGGGGCGCCAAGCTCCTTCTTGTCGACTGCGGCCTTGATACCATCAAAAATCTGAGATTTTGAGAATCCAGATAAAGCCATCGTGGTCGTTTTGAGAGCATAAGGCAGAAAGGACAGCACAGCTGGCGGGTTGTAGCACTCAGGCGCCCGAATTTTTGGATTCCAGAACTCCGGGCTGTCAAACGGCGACATCCACGATCTAGCTACCATACAGACGAAGCCGTTCTTGCCATTGATTGCCGTTTCGTAGCCTTTTCGTCCGAGGACCAGAACTTCTGCATCGCGCGAGATGGACTCCGGGGCAGCGCTTCGCGCCAAAGCGATCTCGGCATTGTGGTCTATCATGTACTGCTCGATCCGCGCCATGTTCGGATATGGTGCCTTGTTATCCTGCGCTTGCATCTGCCAGGTTGCGCTCAGCAGGCACATCAGCACCAGGTTTCCCCACGCCGTCGTATTGACTAGCTTTGCCTCAATTGATTTGCTCCAGTGTGCATTGAGAGTAATCATCAATTTGTCTCCTTGGGCGCACTCGTTCCATCCGACCACTGAGACACTGAAATAACGAATGTCGTAATTGGATCCGGAGAGTCCTGATGAATATAAATAGGTGAACCCGGCAGTCCAGCGCCCCAGATCATGTGGTCTGCTTGAGGGAACCAGGACATCGTATGGGGATCGGCATTTCCGTACTTGCGGCCAAAGTACTGCTGCTTCGACATCATGAAGCACATCGAACCTGGGTCTGGGAGAGGCAGCTCTTTATTCTCGTAAGCGGCCTTGAGTACGCGGAACATTTGGTCTTTGGGCATTCCCGAAAGTGCCAGGGCCGTTGCCTTGAGCGTCAATGGCAGGTGAGTCCTTGCAGCTGGCGGATTCAGGCAGAGGGGTAGACGCTGATCGGGATTAAGAAACTCGGGGTCGTCAAATGGAGACATCCAAGATCGTTCTACAATGCAGACAAACCCATTCTTCCCCTTCACAACGGCTTCGTAACCCTTTCGCCCTAACACGAGAACCTCGGCTTCAGCGGAAATGGAAGAAGGAGCGGCACTTCGGGCCATGGCAATTTCGGCTTCGCGCTCCATCAGGTATTGCCCGATTGGGGCAATGCGCATGTAGCGTGTTTCTGCTTCTTGAGCCTGCGCGATACCTCCAGCCGACGGAAGCCAACTCAGTGCCACAAAAAAGCATGCAATCCCGCCGATTATAGGCTCGATTCTTCTCATTTTGCCTACCTTCATCTACTTGCATAATGCAAGTGGATTAAACTTAATACAGACTCCACGCAGACTGCAAGTGGTAGATGATGGAAATCATGAAGAAAATCGAGACGAGAAGCGAAATTCGCTCGGGTTGCCCTATCAATTTGACGCTCGAGATTCTCGGCGACCGCTGGAGCTTGATCATCGTTCGGGACATCATGTTCGGTAATCGTCGCCACTATGGAGATCTGCTCAAGCTCTCCGAAGAAGGAATCGCGTCGAATATCCTGGCAAACAGACTGGACCGGCTGCTTCAATTGGGCCTCCTTTCACGCATTCAGGACCCAACCCACAAGCAGAAGGCAATATACAGTCTTACCGAACCGTCGATTGAGCTTGTTCCTTTGCTTGCCCACATGGGTGCTTGGGGACGCCGGCACACTCCTGCGACGAAGGAATTATCAATTCGAGCTCAGCTTCTAGAGGAAGGAGGAGAACGGATGTGGAAGGCATTCATGGCTGAGCTTCGAAGCATCCACCTCGGAGCACCAGCTCCCCGGAGGTCAGTTTTCGCTGAACTTCAGGCCTCATTTGAATCTGTTGCCGGAACGCAAGCAAACAAGCGGAGATGAGAACTGACATTCGCGGGCTTATTTCGGCGAGAAGCCTTAATGAGCAGAATACAAAACGATTGCGGCAATTGCCCTCTGGCTTCTTGGTTGGGATGCGCGCTTCCGGTCGGAGTCGTAGGCCATGAGCAAATCCGGACACAACCCCGGACAAGACGGAAAATTGGGATTCTTTTGGGCGACGTCGGCCCCTTCACCGCTTCGATTCAATTCCAATTCGGTCATTTAACTTCGACCGAGTCCGCTGCTTGGAGCCCAGGTACCGCTCCGTCGTCTGAACTGAGACGTGCCCCGGCAGGAACTGGATTTGTTCCCACTCGCCGCCGGAGGCCTGGCATAGTTTTCCGCATATACGTCGAAGGTCGTGCGGCGCCAACTTCGTGACACCGATTCGGTTCGCACATTGCTTGACAACGTGCCAGACCGCCTTTTCTGTCATGCTATCGCCCCAGACGCGGCCCATCTTGTTCACCTTCCGAAAGACCCGGCCATGCTCGATTTCAGCCGCCGTTAGCCAATCATTCAACTCCGCTATGACCCAGTCGGGAATAGGAACGGCTCGTACATGTGCGCCCTTGCCCAACAGGTCGACAATCGCCCAGTTGTCGGTGGCAGTGAAAAATGGGGCCATTTTGGCAGGCCCCGCGTGGCGGCCCGGACGATTCGCTTTTGGACTTTTCCTTGCAGGGGTAGCTCTCGTAAGTCAAGTCGCTGGCGCGCCAACCTGCCAGCCTGGTGATGTTTCTGCTCCAACAACCAGTGCCAGAGTGGTCCTTGTGGTCCTGCCAAAATGGCCCCTTCGCGCACTGCCACCAACACCCAGTGTCCTTCCCGCTGTTGAAGTTGATCCAGTCAAAGACTGACGGTCTCATGCATTCGCAGAACACATGCCAGGAACAATGCTAGAAGCGCCCGGTCCCGCGTGCCCTTCATGCTCTTGTTGTCGGGTGCTTGCCAAAGTGCATGGCCCTATTCGGCCGTCAACCAGTTCCCCTGGCGAACGCCAAGCGACCGGACACCTTTGACCCGGCGAATACCTGCGGCAAGGTCGGCGCATGAGCAGTCCACAGTCGGCGGCTTCGTACGCTAGCCGACGTACGGCACCGGGCCTGAGGTTGATCGTGCCTGAGGCCAACTGCCGGCCTTCGAGGTAGCTGCGGTATCTGAGGACCACGATCCGATCAGAGGCGAGGGGGGGTTCCGAGCAATACCAGTCGATGAACTCGTCGATTGCATGGCGTTACCCACGCTGAGCATCGGGACTGGTTCAGGCTGTTCAGAACTGCTGTTTTCGCAAACTCGAGATCTGGGAAGTGCAAGACGATCTTGGCTATCTTGCGATTGGCTTTGGATCGCACATTGGGCCTCATGGCTGGGTGGCCTCCGTGCCACCCAGCCAGTCATGATCTGCCTTCGGCTGTCTCCCGGTCAGCCTCATGGTCGCCAATCCGTCCCTATGCCGAATCTTCGCCTCGGATAGCGATCGAATCTGGCCGGGACTTAAGTGAGGGAATAATTCCCGGCGGCGGTAATACATCGAGAGCTCGCAGTTTCGAATGAGCCTGTTCGCGGGCCTTATTCGCCAACGAGTCCGTTGTCCCGGAGGAATTGTTGGATTGTGCGGTCCAGAAGCGCGCGTAGATCGGCGGCGACTGGGTCAGGACAGGTCACGAAAGACGTAACAATTGCGGGCAACTCGCCACCTGGATTTCCGAAAGTTTGTCCGAGGTGTGTGATGCGGTGTTGCGCCGAAGCAACCAAGATCAGTTTAGAGGCCGTTCGCATCTGAAAATACGGGTTGGGTTCCGTCTGAAGCCTTTCGTAGAGCTCGTCGAGGTCGGAATCTTCGTCTGGTCCTACATCCTCCTCTTCGTCGTCTTCCGCCATTTCCGCGAGAGCTTCGGCCACAGATTTGGGAATATCCACCATGGATTGCACAAGCGCGGCACCCGGATGAGCTGAAAGCTCCGGTTGCTTCTCTCCAATTGGCTCTCTCTCTTGATCAATAGCGGCGTCGATCATCTTCTGAGTACATTTTGGGTTGGCAAGCACCTCGCTGAGAACCGGATAGGCCCGCTCAGAGATGGATTCGAGCAGCGCCTCGTTAAATGCACTATCATCAAGTATAAGGGCGTCCGAGATACTGTCCCCTGGCGAAACCTTCTTTAACGAGAAGTGAATCGCGATGGGATGCCTCAGAGGAAGAAGTTCTGCGTAGTTCGGGTTCTCGACCTCATCGAGAACGTAGTCTGCTTCAGTGCGGCTATCGGCGGCGACGAGTGAAATGTCGCCATTCGGCCAACGACAGATCAGCGGTGGAAAAGACATATGGCTCCTTAGATTGACTTTTATCATGAATCGGACAGGATTGGCCCCAGGCCCCGGGGAAGGCAGCAGAAAGACACTGAACTTGCAGTCGGCCACAGGAGATACGGAACTCACGATCTGCGAGATCTTCGTGCGTTATCGAGCATTCTCACGGTTGCCAGTCATCACTGCGTATTCCCGTCCAAGTGGGCCGGTGATTCCATTGGATGTGGGCTGCGATTGGATTGCGATTTGGGCCGCATTTTTTGTTTCACCGTAATCGTGGCCCACATGGAATGGAACGATGGCCCAAATGCAACGTAATCAACAATCATGCCCCCGTGAAGGGGAGAGAAACGAAATGATGCTGCCTGATGTTTATTTAGGCTTTTCTTGATTCATGTGGGCCGGGTCGCTAAGGCAAAACAACCGGCGTCGCTTCGCTCCGACTCTGGCCCATCATTACCGTAATCTGCGGCCCACCGGACCGGAATACGCAATCACAACGCAATCGCGGAAAGTTTGGTTCGTCAGAGTGGTCACTGAGTCGCTCAGCGATTTGACGCGAGCTGAACTTAGAGCCAAGTCTTCATAACTGGCCCAGCCTGTGCAGGTACCCATAAGTTACTGATTCCGTTTAAATTATTTACGCACGGGCATCATGATAGGCCAGCAGATGACGATTTGGCATTCGTTGGGAGAACTGGTCCCATCTCCCAAGGTCGGGCTAGCTCAATGCCTTTGCGAGCCGAATGAGTCCTTGCCGTATCGCAAACTCGTCGAATCCGCCAAAGCCGAGGAGCAACGCTTTCGGATCAGGACGTCTCAGAGTGCATCGATCGACGGCGAGAACCTCAATACCCTGGGCCGCCGCCAGCTCTTCCGCATGTCGTGAAGTCATTCCATTCTTGAGGTACCCGATCGTGTAGAGGCCTGCCCTGACGTTAGAGATCTCAAGCAATCCGCCCAGATGTTGCTTGGCTCCTTCCATGAGCGTTGCGTGGCGCTCCGCATAGAGATTCCGCATCCTCCGCAGATGACGTGCCAAATGCCCATCTACGATGAAGTCGCAAAGCACCGCCTGGTCAAAGGATGAATTCCGGAAATCGGTTCGGTAGCGAAAAC
>DATDLS010000464.1:0-56274 GCA_036519195.1 Occallatibacter sp.
GCGTGAAGCTGGCCCAAGCCGCCGTCAATCAGGATGAGCGAGGGAAGTGTCCGTGGCTCCTTGCTGCTTAGGCGAGTCTTCCCATTCAAATCCGCTTTGCTTTCTTCTGTCCTCTGCTCGCCGGCGGCTTCGTTCACCATCTCCTGTTTGTCCATGCCATCAAGAATGCGGCGATAGCGCCGATGAACCACTTCGCGCATGGAAGCAAAATCGTCAACGCCGAGCACCGTCATTACTTTGAACTTGCGATAGAGCTGCTTGTTCATTTTGCCCTCTTCCCATACCACGAGCGAGGCCACGGTCTCAGCGCCTTGAATATGCGAGATGTCAAAGCACTCGATGCGGCGGGGCAGATCTGGCAGCATCAACGCATCGGCCAGCGCTTCCTGAATGGCCTTGCGCGAGGGCTCCAGAACGCGGAATCGCTGCGTATAGGATTGCTTTGCATTCTGGCCGGCCAGATCCACCAGCGAGCGCTTTTCTCCGCGCAGCGGGACGGCGAGCTCAATGCGATGGCCGGCACGCTCGCTGAGCATTGCGGCTAGAGAATCACGGTCAGTGAAATCGACTGGCACGAGGATAGAGCGGGGAACGTAATGCTGATCAATGTAGAGCTGCTTGAGCAGAGCGCTGAAAACTGCGCCAGCGCGGAAAGGCTGCTCGCTAGGCAGTTCTTGAATCTCGGCTTCTCGGGATACAGGGTCGACGCCTGGTGCGTCTCGATCGTCGAGCTGATCGGCTACCGACGTTTCCAATAGCTCAGGCAGGTCGTCCCAAAAGAATTCGCGGCGATCCACGATTTTTCCCGAGCGCACATGAAACAGGTTGACTGCCAGCGATCCGCCCTCAAAGTGATAGCCGAAGACGTCGGCGTCGTCATCCTGTTCTGCCGTGGCGATGCGCTGTTTTTCCTGCAACTGGTGCACGGTGGAGAGCTGATCGCGGAGCCGCGCGGCGGCTTCAAACTGCTCCCCTTCGGCCGCCACCAACATGCGCGTGGTGAGAATGCGCTCCAGTTCCGCGTGGCGCCCTTCAAGGAAAAGCTGTGCATCACGCACCGCGTTGGCGTAGGCCTCTGGCGTCGTCAATCCCTCAACGCATGGACCCAGGCAGCGATGAATGTAGTACTGCAGGCAGGCGCGCGGATGATAACGCGAAAGATCGACCTTGCAGCTGGGAATAAGAAAGCTGCGATGAATGAGCTCGACAATGCGGTAGGCCAGATTGCCGGGAAAGTACGGGCCGTAGTAGGCCGCGCCGTCTTTGCGCAGACGGCGCGTGACAAAAACCTTGGGGAAGCGATCGCCAAGCGTAAGCTTGACGTAGGGATAGGTCTTATCGTCGCGCAGCAGGATGTTGAAGCGCGGATGGCGTTGCTTGATGAGGTTGTTTTCAAGAGCCAGCGCCTCATGCTCGTTGGCCACCAGAATGTAATCGAGATCGACCGCCTCGCGCATCAGAGAGCCGGTCTTGGCGTTGGCCTGCGAGGTTTCGAGCAAATAAGAACGCACCCGCGCGCGCAGGTTCTTGGCCTTGCCAACATAGATCACTTCTCCCTCTGCGTTCTTATAGAGATACACGCCAGGCTGGGTTGGGAGGGTGCGGATTTTCTCGTAAAAGTCCATGGGCGCGTTGAACACGGAGGGCCGAACCACAAGGCCGGTACACACTGTTAGGCAAGTAGACCTCTACTAGATTAGCGGTTGCCGGTGGGGCCATGTCGGTCGAGCGGCGCAATCCTTGCCCTGGCGGGTAAGAATTACACTGCACCCTGCCGTTCGCATGGCAGTATTTTGACGATAAGGCATTCATTTGGAAGTAAATAGCCAACTCAAGTTGAATGGCATACTGCTTGCTCCATCACCAGCACCAGCAAGAAAACTCAAAAAAAGAAGTTCAAGGAGGAGAGCAGCATGCATGGAGGACGGGAACTGGTGCGCGAAGAGGGATACGTCCGGGATTTCAGCCGCACTGAAAGCACGGCTCACGATGCCGAACGCGACAGCGGCAAGAAGGCCCCGAGCACGAGCACACGGGGAAATCTGGTTGAGATCGATGCGAATCGGAAAGTGAAGAAGATCAGAGAGAGCGCAGGCGCAGAAGGCTGCCCGACAAAGAGCGACGGCGCGGAAAATTGAAAAGTAATTATCTTCCGGCAGAGCCGGAGGCTTTACGGTGTGAGCCGCTCAAAGCGGCTTCTATGAGCGGGGTCGCTAACGCGGCCCCGATTGAATTGAGCCACCTTTTCGGTGGCAGGTCACTTCCACAGATCCAATTGGTCCAGACGCTCATCTGCCGGCCCACATCATTCTGCTTTCATTCCCCATATCTCCGCGCCAAGTGGATCGCGCTTTTGCCCTTGATGGACCCAACCACCTGCGATACCGCACATTTTGCCGGTATCGAGATCAGCATGTGAAAATGGTCCGACATCAAATGGCCTGCCTCGATCCTGCATTCACATTGTTGGGCCAGATCGCAGAAAACCTCGCCCAAGTGCTGGCGGAGGCTTCTGTCAAGCACCTTTCTGCGGCACTTCGGGATAAACAGAACAAGATACTTCAAATCCCATTTCGTGTGGCTTAAGATGGCATACTCGTCCATCCGGTTTCTCCTCTTCGTTTGCTTGGCGGCTCACGTCAAAGACGTTTCTGGATAGACTCGCTCGAAAGTCAACTCCCCCGGATCGACTCGATTTTCTTCCATATGGGTGGGCCGCAGGCCCATGACAACTCCCGGAAATGTCAAACTGCTACTGCCACCCCGGCAAAGCCGGGGGTTCTCAGTTTGCCAATAGAGGATCGCGCGCACAATTGTTGACCTAAAGTATTTTGCAGCCCTCTCAAGGGGTGAAAAGACCAACGCCCCGCGTTTTGTCAGGGGCTTTAGTGAAGAAGTTGGCACGAGAGCACCGAGCCTGGCTCGATCTATTTCAGATCTAACTTGGACCGAGTTTGTAAGGCGGTTGCAGTACAAGGCTGGCTGGTACGGAAAGATTATCCTTCCTAACGGATAATTCGAACTGCCCAGTAGGCAGATACTTTTGGAAGAGTCAACCGCGATCCCCAGCGTTCAACGCGCGAATGGCCTGCCAGCACTGCGGAGCAGCCGACGACCGCGACCTGCTGGTGTGCAAACAACGTCAACGCATATGGGCTTAAGTCAAATACTGCGGGACACGCCGGAATCTACGCCTGTGGAGAGAATCCGCGCTAAGGCGACTGGTCAAAGCATGAACCCCGAAACCGCGAAAGTGCTCTGGGAATCCCCCGAATTCATTCATGGGGAGGATGGCAAATCCTGGATAAATGCATTGCCAGAGCAACAGCGATCGACAGGTCCGCATCTAGCTGTTAGGACCGAGTACTGGCAGAGCACTGGAATAAGTTTTAAAAAAATAAGGAAACATAAGGAGATATGGAATGAAGAAGGCGATTGGGTTAGCAGTAGTTCTGGGTATGACGAGTATGGCGTGGGCGGCGGGGTCGACGCGCGAAGCGACCGAAGATCGGCTTCAGCATGCCGGCGCTGTTCTGCATGAAGTCATGGCCGCACCGGACAAAGGAATTCCGGCGGAGGTTCTTGATCACGCAAAGTGCATTGCGGTTGTGCCTCACCTGCTGAAGGGCGGATTTGTATTTGGCGCGGAGAACGGGAGAGGCGTCGCCACCTGCCGCACACCCAATGGGTGGAGCGCACCGGCATTTTTCGCGATCACCGGCGGCAGCTGGGGGCTGCAGATCGGCGTCGAAGGCATCGACCTGGTCTTGGTCATTCAAGGCGACAAGGGAATGAACGATCTGATCCAGAGCAAGTTTGAAATTGGCGGTGACGCTTCCGCGGCTGCCGGCCCGGTTGGCCGTCACGCTTCTGCCGATACCGATTGGAAACTGAATACCGAGATCCTTACCTATTCTCGCGCCAAGGGCGTCTTCGCCGGAATTACCCTGAACGGTGCGGGAATCCGCCGCGATGACGATTCGACCGAAGCCATGTATGGGCATGACATTGCTACCCGCAGCATTCTTACCGGCGCGGTGCCGCCGCCTCCTGGAGCCAGCGCGTTCCTTGATGCAGTGCACAACGCCAAGTTGCAGGCACAGGCGTCACGGTAGCTCTGTCTGACGATTGCCCGCGGTCATCTAAGGCAACCAACGAATCTCGCGCAACCGCAGGGCGGGGGATGGCAACCAGGTAAGGAGGGCGTATGCTTTGGACAATATTTGTAATTCTGCTTGTACTGTGGATTCTGGGTTTCAGCCTGCATGTGGCAGGCAGTCTGATTCACATTCTGCTCGTCATTGCTTTGGTGGTTCTGGTGATTAACCTGATTAGTGGAAGGCGAGCGGTCTGAATCTGAAATCTCTCTGCACGTGAACCTGAAAGGCCGATCCGCTTTGAGCGGATCGGCCTTTTTGTGTCTCGATACCCGCCAGTCTGGCGAATCTGATGTCAAGAAGTTCTCACATGCCCCTGGCTCAGATGCTCGGCCCGGACTTCGGTAGCTGTAAACAGGCGGAAGAACGGCGCTGCTGCTGCGGCGGCCTCCACCGCGGGGCGGCCATTGGCCTCTTCGCGCTCCACAATGCAGACCACTGCGGCAACCACCATCTCCGCCTCGCGCGCGGCTTCCAGAGCACTGATGGTCGAGGCGCCGGTGGTGCAGACATCATCCACAATGACCACGCGGGCGCCGGCGCGGCAGAAACCTTCAATGCGGCGGCCGGTGCCGTGAGCTTTCTCTGTCTTGCGCACTAGAAATCCGTGCAGCAGAGGCGCTCCGGGATGAGATTGCGCGCGCCATGCGCTGGCAGTAGCCACGTTCGAGACAATAGGATCCGCTCCCATCGTCAGGCCGCCAACAGCATCGGCACGAGTTCCATTTTGTTCCAGAAGCTCGAGCAGGGCGAGGCCGGTGAGACGGCCGCCTTCGGCATGGAGCGTGGTGGTGCGGCAGTCAATGTAGTAGTCACTTGTGCCGCCGGAAGAAAGCTTGAACTGCCCCAGCCGGAAGCTGGTGCGGGCGAGGAGGGAAAGCAATTGGGAGCGGTGGTTCGGGGTCGTCATCAATTCGGATTGTAAGGGATTGGGATGGGATCGGACACAGGATCGCTTTGGTTGCGAACTCAGAGTGGCTGGCGGTAATGTGGAGTTGCCCGTCGATGACGGTTTCCCAAGTTCCATGGAAGCCACTCTGCAAGAATCTGTCTCTTTTTGCTTTTGTTGGAGTCCAATGTGTATGACAGTACAGCTTTTTTCATTTAAGAACATATTTATCAGGCAGATGATCTCTCCGGGAAGGCACTTGGCGAGCAAGGTCGCGCGCCAGGGCCTGTTTGTGGCCAGTCTCTTGATTTCATCGCACCTGTTGCCGGGGCAGCAGGCAAACGGCGTGGCCGTCCAGCCAAACGCCGCGCAATCGTCTGACCTGGCTGCGGCGCAGGGCTCTTCCACTCCGGCGGTCGACGCGGGTGCGCCTGAAGATCCTCAACAGCCGGCCCCGGAGGCGCCGGCTGCGCAAAATCCGGCAGCGAGTGACCGCCAGCCGCAAACGCGGCGCATTCTGGGTATCGTTCCGAACTTTCGAGCCATAAGCACGGATGAGAAACTTCCTCCGCAGACGGTGAAGGACAAGTTTGTCACCGCGTCACAGGATTCCTTCGATTACTCATCGATCTTCATTCCTTTGCTGATCGCCGGATATTCGCTGGGAACCAATTCCACTCCCGAGTTTGGTCAGGGGGGCGTTGGCTTCGGACGTTATCTATGGCACGCAGCCGTGGATCAGACCAGCGAAAACTACATGGTGGAATTTGTTGTTCCCGTTGCCACCCATGAGGACACGCGCTACTACACGCTGGGCCGGGGCACGTTCCTCAAGCGCACCGGCTATGCGTTGAGCCGCGCCGTGGTCACACGGTCGGATTCCGGCAAAGAGGTCTTCAATGTGAGTGAAGTGGTTGGCTCAGGAGCATCCGCGGGTCTATCGAGTCTCTACTACCCGACGCGCCAACGCAGCTTCGGCAACACCGGCAAGGAGTGGGGGCTCGATGTGGGCATCGATGCAGCGTCGTTTTTTGCCAAGGAGTTCTGGCCGGACATCAACCACTGGCTCTTTCACGGCGCCCAGCCGAGCGCAACCATGGCACATTAAGTGGAAGATCGAAGAGCGGTCCGCCGGGCTGTGATCCGCGGCCGCTCTTCCGTCTTACCGGTCATCCTCGGAAAGCCCCGCCCTTCTGGGCCGACGTAGAGAGCGGATGCACTGTTCTAGATTTTGCTTGTAAAAACCATAACCAAGTTCTTGCATTGGAATACCAAGTTTGTCGAGTACCCAAAGGCCGGCGAGGCCCGGATCGCCTGGGAAGTGAGCCCTGCTCGAATGGGGCCAGCAGCAGGAACCCACCGAGGGGCTCTCTCTCTCTCTGAGTCCGTTAGGAATCTCCTTCCTTGAGCAAGGGGAGGATTGTCAAATCTTGTCCAGATGGCGGAAGCCGCCGGTTCCCAGAAGCATCAACGAGAAGAGTAGAAAATTGTAGCTGGCGTGGACCAGTACGCTTGCCGCCAGCGAGCGCGTGGACAGACGCGCCCAACTGAGCACCAGGCTCACTGCCACAAGAAGGAGCAATGGTCCGAGCGACCAGGCCGTCTGCTCGGCATGCATCAGCGCAAAGGGCACGCTGGTGGCGATCGAAGCAAACACCATGGCTCCGAGCGACCACTGTGGATGGCCCAGCGGGTCCAGTGGCCGGGCTGGATTGCCGGTCGCTCGTTCGACGGACCAGTCAAAGGCCGTCGACAGAGCAGGCAGAAGAAAGCCGCGGAAGATGGTTTCTTCAAAGAACGGGGCGAAGGTAACGCCGAAGGCAAAAAGAAGCCACGCGGCGGCGCGGGTGTCAAACAGCTTGTCAATGGGCGCGTTGCTGGGGCCGGGAAGCACCACCTCATCCACCAGCGCCAGCACAAAGCATGCGCCGGCCGCGGCGAGAAGGGACTTGAAGTGGCGCAGCGCTGAAGAGGCGTTCCACTGTATGCCGGCAAAGTAACCCCTGTGCCAAAAGAGCGGAAAGATCAGCAGTGCGGCGCCGAAGGCGATCAGATAGAGCGCGGCCATGCTGCCAATCGTGTAGTGAACATCGCTCATGGCGCCCTGCAGGGTGGAGACGCCGAACAGATGGAAGGAGAGCGCGGAGCGGGTGAGAAGTCCGGCCCCGACAAGTCCGATGCTGGCAAGCAAACCCAGAATTGCTACGTGGCCCAAGTGTGGAATGCGGACTTGGCTGGACGCCTTCGGCTCCGGCTTGAAGAAGGAGCTGAAGAGCGGGGAGGCGATCTCCTCCGGATCGGCTGTTGGGAAAGAAGGCAGGGCGACGGGCACTTTTTCCACCACTGTGAGTCTTTGCCCGGAAGAGCGAGCAGGCAGCAAGAGTGGCAGAACGTTTTTCTTATCCGTCGACGACGGCAGGGCATGGCTCACATCCAGAATGCGCAAGGCTGGAAGTTCTCGGTTAGGAGGCGCGAGGCTGGGTGGCTGCAAGGCTTCCTGCGTCGAAGTTTCGGCCGGAGCGCTGTTGAGCAGGTGAGGAATCCGATCGGGCAGATCCTGTTCACCGGTTTCCAGAATCGGAGGCCGGTCCTTTGTGATCCAGGTGGGATCGGCAAGATTGCCGTAGAGGCGGGGGTGCGGCGGTTGAACGGACGGCCGGCCGAGCGGCGTGATTTTTTCCGCGATTTTTTCCGCGGGCGGCAGCCAATCCATCGAGGAACGGCGCGGTGGCTGCGGTGCGTTCGGCTGCTGGGCTTTTTCAAACAGTGCCGTCGCTGGTTCAGGTTCCGATGCCAGCAAATCCGGATCGATGCCTGGCTTGGACTCATCGGGCAACTGCGGATCGTCCCAGGCGATTGCCGGCATCTCCGGGCGGTCTTTGCGAAGACCCCAATTGGAGCCGTCCAGATCTGCCGGGTCGAGGTAAGGGCTGAAGATCATGCCTTGGAGAGAAGGAAGCCCTTCTTCTTCCGCTTCCGCCGGCATGGCCGCCTGCTCAACCGGCGTGGGCGGGGCGACAGGCTGGGGATCAGGTTTGGCTTTCTCCGTCATGCCTGACCGGTCTTCTTTCTGCGCGGGGCGGACGGTTTGACGGCTGCACCCTCTCTCGTGGGACGGTTGGCCTTGGCGCGCGTGCTGGCCAGATCGTCTTCAGCCGGAGTGTTGCGGCGGGTGCGCTTGGTTTTCGGTTCCTTCGGCGCGGATTGGCTTGCCGAGGAACCTCGGCTTCGAACTGCATCGGCTTCCGCTGGTTGAGAGCTGAAGTCATTGGCTTCGCGTTCCTCCGGATCAATGGCGACAAGCTTGCCGTTGGTGGAGGCGTAGTAGCGGGTGAGGAATTGGCCGGTGTAGGAGCCGGGGGTGGCGGCGATTCTTGCAGGGCGGCCCTGGCCGATGATCCGGCCGCCGTCTTCGCCGCCTTCCGGGCCGAGATCGAGAATCCAGTCGGCGTTGCGGATCACATCGATGTTGTGCTCGATGATGATGACCGAGTTGCCCAGGTCGGCGAGCCGGTCAAGCACTTCAAGAAGCTTGCGTACATCGTCAAAGTGCAGGCCGGTGGTGGGCTCGTCGAGCAGATAAAGGGTGCGGCCGGTCTGGCGTTTGCTCAGTTCGCGCGCCAGCTTCATGCGCTGGGCTTCGCCGCCGGAAAGCGTGGTCGCACTCTGGCCCAGGTGCACGTAGCCCAGGCCGACATCCACCAGCGTCTGCAGCTTCTGGCGCACGTTCGGCACGTCTTCGAGAATGGTGAGCGCGTCTTCGATGGTGAGGTCGAGCACGTCGGCGATGGAATGGCCTTTGAATTTTACGGCGAGCGTTTCCTGGTTGTAACGGCGGCCGTTGCAGACTTCGCACTGCACATAGACGTCGGGCATGAAGTTCATTTCAATGCGCCGCTGGCCGTCGCCCTGGCAGGCTTCGCAGCGGCCGCCTGTGACGTTGAAGCTGAAGCGGCCCGGCTTGTAGCCGCGCTCGCGCGATTCGGGCAGCATGGCGAAAAGATCGCGAATGGGGGAGAAGACCTGGGTGTAGGTTGCTGGATTGGAGCGTGGTGTCCGGCCGATGGGCGACTGATCGATGCGCACGACTTTGTCCAGCTGCTCGACGCCGGTGATCGTGTCGTGCGCCCCGGGCTCCTCGCGCGAGCCATAGATGGCCTGGGCCAGCGTGCGATAAAGAATGTCGTTGATGAGTGTGCTCTTGCCGCTGCCGCTCACGCCGGTGACCACGGTCATGACACCCAGCGGGATGCGGATGTTCACGTCCTGCAAATTGTGCTCGCGCGCGCCGGTGATGGTGAGCCATTTGCCGGTGAGCGGGCGTGGCTGATCACGGAGCAGGATCGAGGCAACTCCGGACAGATAGCGCCCGGTGAGCGACTCCGGGCAGGCCATGATTTCGGCGGGCGTGCCCTGGGCTACAACATGGCCACCGAGGCGTCCGGCGCCGGGACCAAGATCAAGCACGTAGTCGGCGTGGCGGATGGTGTCTTCGTCGTGCTCGACGACGAGCACGGTATTGCCCAGGTCGCGCAGTCTTTCGAGCGCTTCAATCAGGCGCATATTGTCGCGCTGGTGCAGGCCGATGGATGGCTCGTCGAGCACGTAGAGGACACCGCGGAGACGCGAGCCGATCTGGGTAGCCAGACGGATCCGTTGGCCTTCGCCACCGGAAAGCGTGGCGGCGTTGCGGTCGAGTGCGAGGTACTTGAGGCCGACGGCGCAGAGGAATTCCAGACGCTCCACGATTTCGCGGCGAATGCGCTCAGCCACCAGCGCCTCGCGCACGGTGAATTTCAGATTGATGGCCGCCGAAAGCGCGCGATTCAACGAGAGTGCGGTGAAGTCAGCGATGGACAGGTCGCCGATTTTGACTGCCAGAGATTCCGGCCGCAGGCGCTTGCCGCGGCACACGGGGCAGGGCGTGGCGGACATGAAGTTCATCATGTACTCGCGATAGCCGTCGCTTCGCGCCTCGTCGATGGTGTCGCGAAGGAAGGCAAGGATGCCATGAAAGCCGGTGCGTGGCGCTTCGCCTTTGGGCGGGCCATAGACCAGGATGTGCTGCTGCTTGGGTGGCAGGTCTTCAAAGGCCAGCTTCAGGTCGATCTTGTAGCGGTCGGCGGCCAGGTGAATGAGCTTGAGCAGATATTGCGAAGCCGAACCGGGCCCCAGGCCACCGTCAAGCAAGGGCTTTGACCAGTCGGTGATGACCTTGGCGGGGTCAAGATCGTAGAGCGAGCCCAGGCCGTGGCACTCGGGGCAAGCGCCGAAGGTGGAGTTGAAGGAGAAGCTGCGCGGCTCGAGCTTGGGGACGTCGAGGCCGCAATCAGGGCAGGACATCGAGGAGGAAAACAGTTGCTCTTCGGTGCCGGCGACGGCAACCAGCGCCAGCCCGTTGGCCATTTGCAGGGCTTTGCCGACGGCTTGCTCCAGGCGCTTTTCTACCGAAGGTTTGCTGGGACCGGCAGGCGCGGCAGTCAGAATCGTGGTGGAGGCCGTTGAAGGCTTGAGCAGAATGCGGTCGACGACAGCCTCGATGGTGTGGTTCTTGCGCCGGTCCAGCACAATCGGCTCAGAGAGGTCGCGCAGCTCGCCGTCGACGCGGGCGCGGAAGCCTTGTTGGTCGAGCTGATCGAGCAGGTCTTTGAACTCACCCTTGCGGCCGCGGACTACGGGCGCCATGACGGTGACGCGTTCGCCCCGGCCCAGTTCGAGAATGCGGGAGACGATCTGCTCGGCGGTCTGGCGGGCAATGGGACGGCCGCAGTTGGGGCAGTGCGGCGTGCCGACAGAGGCGTAGAGCAAGCGCAGGTAGTCGTAGATTTCCGTGATGGTGCCGACCGTGGAGCGGGGACTGCGGCTGGTGGTTTTCTGCTCGATCGAAATGGCCGGCGAAAGGCCTTCGATCGAGTCGACGTCGGGCCGCTCGATCTGGTCAAGAAACTGGCGAGCGTAGGCCGAGAGCGTCTCCACGTAGCGGCGCTGGCCCTCGGCGTAGATGGTGTCAAACGCGAGGGAGCTCTTGCCGGAGCCGGACAGGCCGGTGACCACCGTGAGCGTATTGCGGGGAATGCGCACGTTGACGTCGCGCAGATTGTGCTGGCGCGCCCCGCGCACCGAGATGTGAGTGATGGGCATGGATGGGGTTCAACTATCGAGCGAACGCTGGTTGCGGCTGCCGTACGGACAGTTCCCTGGAAAATGCGCCGCATAGCACACATATCACCATGATACATAGTCCAGACATCTCAAGACATTTGGGATGTCCGGAGACGAGCGGGGGATTCAGAGTCGTGGCGGGGCTGAGGAATGGAAAGCTGCAGGCCGGGCAGGTCGAGGGGAGGAAGAAACGGCGGGACAAAGAAAAAGCCCCACCGGGCCCTGGCCTCGGCGGCGCTTGGACTGGAACGTGGCCAAGCGCCCTCGAAGGCTAAAGCCTGGAATGGCTTCCGTCGCACAAAACAGGGGTCGCAGTGTGCTTGCACCCGCAGAAGTAGAGGGTCTTGGATTCAGTGGCTTCAAATTTGACGGGCGTGCGGTCAGTGGTCTTATGGCTTCCATCACAAAAGGGCTGGTTGGCGCTCAGTCCGCAGGAGCACCAGTAATAGCTTTTGCCGGCTTCAACGGCAACTGGATACGGGGACTTCTGGGCAATGTTCGGTTCGGACATGAAAAGTTCTCCTGGTGACGTGGGATGAGGTGAGGCGGGATCGGCCCTCGCATCGATTATCGCCGATGAGGCTGAAGTCCAAGAAGCCGGGTGGCTTGGCTGGTGCTTTGGACAGATCGGCAGTGCGCGTTCGAAGCATGAAGGAAATCCGGGAGGATTTGCCCGGGCTCGGTCCCGAATCGTTTTTTGGCAAGAGTACTTTGGTTCGGGAGAGGTACCCCAATTGTCAACACACATAACCACATTGATTTGCTGAACATCTGCGAGAATTGTTCAAGCGGATTCTTATTGCAAAAAGGCCTTCCGGCGGGATGTCAGTGGCCAAACCTGCACGTCCGCGACCCGAAAGGAGTGAGGGAAAACGGGAGCCATGACGGATTTTGTGAATACTGTAATGTTGATCGCCGCCTCGGTTGGTGCACTGGCCTTCGGTGTTCTGGCAGCCTACGGCGTGCTGCGCGTGGCCTTCACGCTGATGAGGCCGCAGCGGCAGGGTGGCGCTGTCAAAGCCCGGGTTCGAGAGGCTCGGGTGTAAGCCAAGCCCCAAGGCCGGCAGGGAATCGCAGTCCCTGGGCAACGCACCATGCGCCTTTTGGCGTTCGACGGCTCAAATTAGAGGTTTGGATCTTAGAAATTTTGCCCAACTAAAACCCCATTTACCTTCCTGAACTGAACCCCAGAACCGGCCATCGAGCGGGGAGGGATTCGAGCGACCCTTCGCTCGACCGCACAACGGCTAATTCGGCGGGTTGCTTGGTGGCTGCTGCGGTTGCTGTTGAAACGGCTGCTGCTGCTGCTGCTGCTGCTGCTGTTGCTGTTGCTGTTGCTGTTGCAACTGCTGCTGGCGCTGCTGCAGATCCTGCATGAGCTCCTGAGGAGTGCGAACGGGCGCGCCGGGGGGCCCTGTTGGCTGATAGCCGGGTGTGAAGCCGGGACGGTTCGGGGGGCCAGGGTCCTGGTTGGCTGCCGGCTCGTCGGAGTCCTCGTCGTCATTGCTCGGTTGGCTGGGTCTTCCGGCGGTAGCGGGTTGTCCGCCGCCCCCCTGGCGGGCGCTCAACAGAATCTGCCGCGGCACACCCTGACCCTGATCGCCAATCATCAGGACGTTGTAACCGGAGCCCTGCAGCAGTTGCGAGAGCACATCGCGCGCCTGGCCCGGACCGTAGTCGCCGAAGATGCGCTGGTCCGTGGTCAGGCCCTCCACCGTGGTTCCGGTGGCCATGGAAACGTCCTTCAGAATCTGCTGAAGGCTGGAGTTGGCGGCGTCAATGCTGAGGCCGTGACTGTCCCAAAGGACCGATGCCTGGGCGGCCTGATTGAAGGCCGGCCAGTTGGGAGTCGCCGGCACCAGGGGAGTGATGGGCGCCAGAGCAACGGGAACGATGACCGGCGGCGGTTGGACGGCCCGGGGATGCTTGTGCGCCTGCACCGTCTTATGATCAGGAGCTTGACCAGGGACTGCTGCGGGCGCTGCGGGTTGGGCGGCCTGCGTTTGCGCTCCAGCCAGAGCTGCAGCCAGTACCAGCAAGGCGGCCTCGCCCAGAATCGCCAGCCCGGGTATCGTCAGCCCCAGGATCCTCGGCCAGGAGGGCGGTAACGGGCGCCTGAGGTGAAGATCGGTGGTGCTTTGCGCGGGCTGGGGCTGGAGCGTTTCGGACCGGGATTGCGGCGTCCAATGTTTGCGCATAACCTGAAGCTCCCTGGTCTGACACTCGTGTCCGGCAATGGAGTCCCGTCCGGCAATGGGGTCCGGCAGCGACCTCCGGCAGTCCGCAATGCGGATTGGGACGGGGCGGATGGTTGCCATCCTACTGTACTAGACTAACAGTGGCCCGCGGACGCTCGAAAGGAGTTTCGCGGGGCGGAGAGGATATCCAGGAAAATGCGCCTCTGCTCGAGGGTTTCGACTGCCGCTTTGACCGTGGGTTGGCTGCTGGCATGGCCGCTCGGGAGCCATGCGGCCAACTGCACGACGCAGGCAGAAATGCTGGCCCCGGATCGCGATGCACTGGCGGCGATCAGCGGAAGGCTGGCTGTGGCGGCGGTGGGGCAAGATTACCCGGTATTGCAAGCAGCGCTTCTTCCCGCCGAAACCAGCGAGTGGAACGGTATTCGCGACGCAGTGGACCGAGGGGCGCCGATGGTGAAGGGCGGCCAGGTGCAGCTGCGGAATCTCTACGTGCTTGACGCGAGCAGCCAGACGGCGGTCTCCGATACGCAGTTTTTCTGCTCCAACGCAAGCGGGTCACTGACGGTAACGATGAACATGCGTTCGCTGCCGCCCGGCAAATACGCCGTGGTGCTGGCAGACGCGGCTGGCTCGCCGATGGCTGGGCAGTTGGGCATGGTGCTGGCCTGGGATCCGACCGGGGCCACGCCGGGATGGAAGCTGGCCGGAATTTCGTTGCGGTCCGGAGCCTTTGATGGTCATGACAGTCTCTGGTACTGGGCGCGGGCTCGGGAGCTGATGAAGGACAACCAGCCGTGGAGCGCGTGGTTCACCTATGAGGTGGCGCGCTACTTGTCCGTGCCGGTGGATTTCGTTTCTTCGCCGAATCTGGAGAAGCTGAGCCAGGAACAGGCGCAGATCAAGGACTCACCCCAGGAAGCGTTCCCCTATTCGCTCCAGGATGGCGACCGGACCTGGAAGATTGACGCGGTGCGGATGGATGCAAGTTTGCGCCAGGCTGATCTGGCAGTGACGTATGAGTCAACCGGTGTGACTGACCAGGCGGCGGTGCGGACCGAGGCGACAGAGGTGTTGAGTGCGCTGCTCAAAGCGCAGCCTGCACTGCGGCAGAACTTTCACGGCATGTGGGCCATCGCGGTGAAGGATGGCAAGCAGAATCCGCTGCTGGAGCTGCCGATGGCGCAAATACCGTAGAGGCAGGAACCGGGAAGTGCGGCCGCGAGAGGGCATGGAAATCTCATTCGAATCAGGCAGGTTCTCAAACCAGGAGGGAATTGAACATTGGCAGCAACGATTGATTTGCGTTCAGACACTGTAACGCGGCCTTCGGCCGAGATGCGTGCGGCGATGGCCGCGGCGGAGGTGGGCGACGATGTGTATGGCGAGGACCCGACCGTCAACCTGTTGGAGCGCCGCGCAGCGGAAGTCTTTGGTCGTGAGGCGGCCCTGTTTGTGCCGACAGGAACCATGGGGAACCAGATCGCAATTCGCCTGCTCACGCAACCGGGGCAGGAAGTGATTGCCGAGTCGCGGGCTCACATCCTGGATTGGGAGATGGCCACGACGGCGGTGTTCTCCGGCTGCCTGGTGCGGGCGGTCGAGGCGCCGCGGGGCATCCTCACCTGGAAGCACATCGAGCCGGCCATCTATGCGCGCGGGGCCTTTCGCGCAGCAACGGGGCTGATCGAAATTGAGAACACGGCGAACCTGGCCGGAGGTGGCTGCACGCCTGTCGCCGTGCTCAAAGAGATCTGGGCCGGCGCAAATGAACGCAAGCTCCCGACGCACCTGGACGGCGCGCGCATCTTCAACGCGGCGGTGGCTCTGGGCACGGATGTCAAGGCTCTGACGCACGGGTTCGACACCGTGATGTTCTGTTTGTCGAAAGGGCTGGGCGCGCCGGTTGGCTCCATGCTTACCGGTTCACGGGAGTTGATGGATCAAGCGCGCCTGTTCCGCAAGGCGCTGGGAGGCGGCATGCGGCAGGCGGGCGTGTTGGCTGCTGCTGGGTTGATGGCGCTGGAACTGGGCCCCAAGCGCTTGCATGAAGACCACGCAAATGCGCGGCTGCTGGCCGAGGCGCTTGCGCGCAGCCAAGGCGTAGAGATCGACCTGGACGCAGTGGAGACCAACATCGTGATCTTCAAGCTGGCCGGCGGACGCAGTGCCTCGGCGTTGACGGCCCGATTGAAGGGGCGAGGAATTTTGATGTCCGCTGTCGGGCCGAACACGGTGAGACTGGTCACGCACCTGGACGTCGACCGCGCGGCGTGCATCACGGCCGCCGAGGCGCTGGCTGAGGAGATTGATGCGGCGTGAGAGCGTCTCTTGCGCGCCGCACCGCGACGGAATACATTCATCCGGATTGATTCAGGCATCTACGAAGAGGATGGACGATCCTGGTCAATTCAGGATCCGAGCAGAGGAAGCGCTATGCGAGTCGGGTTGTTTACGCGCGAATATTCTCCCCTGGTATACGGCGGCGCCGGCGTACACGTTGATTATTTGAGCCGTGAGTTAGCCAAACAGATTGAAGTGGAAGTGCATTGCTGGGGTCCGCAACAGGCCGACCAGGGCAACCTCCATGTGCGCGGTGCCGAGCCGTGGGCGGAGATCACCAACGGCACCGAGGCCAAGTTCAAAGGCGCGCTCGAGGCCCTGAGCCTGAACCTGACGCAGGTGAAGGCGCTTGACGGGATCGACGTGGTGCATACGCATACCTGGTATGTGTCCATGGCCGGGACCCTGGCGAAGAAACTGTACGGCATGCCCTTTGTGCTGACGACCCATTCGCTGGAGCCGTTGCGCGCCTGGAAGGCAGAGCAACTGGGCTCGGGCTATGCGATGAGTTCGTGGATGGAGCGGACGGCGATTCTGGACGCGGACGCGATCGTGGCTGTTTCCCAGGGAACCAAGGCTGACATTCAGGCCGCGTATCCGGATGTTGATCCGGAGCGCATTCACGTCATCTACAACGGGATTGATCTGGACGAATATCAGAAGACGGAAGATACCCAAGCACTGACCGAATATGGCGTAGATCCGGCCCTGCCGTATGTGCTGTTTGTGGGCCGCATCACGCGACAGAAGGGCGTAACCCATCTGGTGGATGCGGTCCGCTATCTGCCGGCAGAGACGCAGTTGGTGCTGTGCGCCGGTGCGCCGGACACGCCGGAGATTGCTGCCGAGATGCGCGCCAAAGTGGATGCGGCGCGAGCCCATCATCCGCGCATTGTGTGGATAGAAAAAATGGTCACCAGGCAGGAAGCGATTCAGTTTTACAGCCATGCGCGCGTCTTCTGCTGCCCTTCGGTCTATGAACCGTTCGGCATCATCAACCTCGAAGCCATGGCCTGCCGCGCGCCGGTTGTCGCCAGCTCGACGGGCGGCATCAAAGAAGTGGTGGTAGATGGTGAGACGGGCTACCTGGTGGGTTTCGATCAGGATCCGGTTACCGGTTTTCCGCGCGATCCGGAGAAGTTTGCGCGCGATCTGGCTGTGCGCATCAATGAAATGTTAAGCGACCCGGGGCGCTGCCGCCGCTTTGGCGACGCGGGTCGCAAACGAGTGGAAGAGACTTTCAGCTGGACGGCGATTGCCCAACAGACCATCCAGTTGTACGAGCGATTGATTGCCGAACGGAAGAACAACGCGGGGGCTTGAACTGCCTCGAGACGATTGGGAAGGTGATGGCATTGATTGAAGAGGATGGACGCAGGCGGGTCATTATTGAAGGAATTACTCCAGCGGTCGATGGTGGGCGCTTTCCCGCCAAGCGCACGGTGGGGGATCAGGTGCGCGTCGAGGCTGATATTTTTACCGACGGCCACGATGAGATTGCGGCTTGCCTGCTGGCGCGCCGCGAAGGCACAAAGAAGTGGAGTGAGATTCCCATGTTGCCGCTGGGCAATGGAAGCGACCGCTGGGCGGCGACGTTCCCCGTGTCGGAGATTGGACCCTACAGCTTCAAGGTACAGGGATGGGTGGATCATTTCGAGACTTGGCATCGCGATCTGCTCAAGCGGATTCTGGCCCAGACAGATGCGGTGGTTGATTACCTGATCGGCGCCGAACTCTCCCTCGCGGCTGCCAAGCGTGCTACGGGCGCTGATGCAGTGTGGCTGAGCAAGCGTGCAGAAGTTTTGCAGTCCACGGCTGATCCGGACAAGCGCCGCGCTGCGGCCACCGATCAAAAGTTGCGTGAGACCGCACTGCGTTATCCTGACATGCGCTTTCGGACCGAGTCCGATCGTGAGTACAGCATTGTTGTCGATCCGGTGATCGCGCGATTCAGCGCGTGGTACGAGTTCTTTCCGCGCTCTACGGCCCAGGAGCCGGGCAGGCACGGCACGTTTGCCGATTGCGAAAAACGGCTGCCCTATATTGCCGAGATGGGTTTCAACGTTGTCTATCTGCCGCCGATTCATCCCATCGGCGTGAGCTTTCGCAAGGGGCGCAACAATAATCCCGAGAGCCAGTCGGGCGATTGCGGTAGCCCCTGGGCCATCGGTTCGGCCGAGGGTGGGCATAAATCGGTTCATCCGGAACTGGGCACGCTTGAGGATTTTCGCAGGTTTGTCGCCAAGGCCAAGCAGTTTGACTTGAATATCGCGCTGGACATCGCATTCCAAGTGGCGCCGGATCATCCGTATGTGAAGGATCACGAGAACTGGTTTCGCAAGCGGCCCGATGGGACAATCCAGTATGCGGAAAATCCGCCCAAGAAATATCAGGATATTTACCCGTTCGACTTCGAAAGCGAAGACTGGACGGGCATGTGGGAAGAGTTGAAGAGCGTGTTCGATTATTGGATTGCCGAGGGCGTGACGATCTTTCGCGTCGACAATCCGCATACCAAGGCCTTTCCGTTCTGGGAGTGGGTGATCGGCGAGATCAAGCGCGAGCATCCTGAGGCGCTGTTTTTGGCCGAGGCCTTTACGCGGCCCAAGATCATGTACCGGCTGGCCAAACTGGGCTTCAGCCAGTCGTACACGTATTTTCCGTGGCGCAATGCAAAGGGTGAAACGACGGCTTATTTGTCCGAGCTGGCGCAAGCACCGGTGCGCGAATTCTTTCGGCCCAACCAGTGGCCCAACACGCCCGACATTCTGACCGAGTTTCTGCAGATGGGTGGGCGCGCGGTGTTCGGCATTCGGCTTTTGCTGGCGGCTACGCTTGGAGCAAACTATGGCATCTACGGGCCGGTCTTCGAGTTGATGGAGCACGAACCGGTGCGGCGCGGCAGCGAGGAGTATCTCAATTCAGAGAAGTACGAGATTCGGCACTGGGACCTGGAGCAGGCTGATTCCCTGCGGCCGCTCATCGCGCGGGTGAACGAGGTCCGCAACGCGAATGCGGCGCTGCAAAGAGACTGGTCGATTCAGTTCCACTCGACGGAGAACGATCAGCTGATCGCTTACACCAAAGAGTCAGACGATCGATCGAATATGATTTTAACTGTCGTGAACCTTGATCCGAGTTACACGCAATCGGGGTTTGTTACGTTGCCATTGGAAGCGTTGGGGATTCAGCAGGATCGCGGATATGAAGCCGAAGACCTGCTGACCGGTGCGCGTTATCTGTGGAATGGGCCGCGCAATTATGTGGAGTTGAATCCTGCGCGGCTGCCGGGGCATATTTTGAGGATTCATCGCGGTTGAAGATTGACTCGGACTTCGATCATTTCCCTGAGCGCATTGTCGCGTCGATTCTTATTTTTTTGAATGGAATTTAGACTGCTTGAGGACGGTTCGAGGCATCTCAACCAGTAACAAGTTTGCTGTGCAGTTGGATGTAAATTCACAACTATTTCTGCTGTTTAGCGTTGATATTGTTTAACAGACCGGAACGGAAGCAACGATCCGGAGATTCAGAGCCTTCAAAATCAGACACGGAGGAAACGAACGATGGTGAAGAAAATTGCATTGGCAGCATTGCTTGCTCTTACCTTTTTACCTGCGGTGTCGTATGCGCAAGTCGTCGTGCGCATTGGACCACCGCCGCCGGTGGTGGAGCGTCGCCCGCCGCCGCCCGAGCACGGTTATGTATGGATTGCCGGCTACCAACGCTGGGACGGCGCGCGCTATGTGTGGACTCCGGGCCGCTGGGATCGTCCACCCCATCCTGGGGCGCATTGGGTTGCGCATAGATGGGTGCACCACGGCGATCACTGGGAAATGCAGGAAGGGCACTGGAGATAGATTGCCACTCTGAAGCAAAGGAGAGCGGGGCCATGTCCTCGCTCTCCTTTTGCTTGTCGACTAATTCTGAGGCGGCAGCTACGCCCGAGTTGCGGCCATTGGGGAAATTTTCTAGAGCGTTTTGCGGTACACGACGAAGCCGGATTTGTCGGCGACTTTGTTGTAGAGCTTCATTGCGGTTTCATTGCTTTCGTGCGTGAGCCAGTAGACGCGACCGGTGCCTGCGGTGCGGGCCTGGGTGCAGACCGCTTCAATCAGCGCGCGCCCTACACCTTTGCCGCGCTCCGCATCCTGCGTGAACAGGTCTTGCAGATAACAGCTGGGCTCGATGGAAATGGTGCTGCGATGAAACAGGTAATGCACCAGGCCCAAAAGCTTGCCCTCACGTGCGGCGACGAGCGCATACACTGGCTCGTACGCGTCGAAGAACCGTGACCAGGTCATCTGCGTGATCGCGTCCGGTAATGCGGTCCGATCCTTGCGGCCGTAGAATGCATTGTAGCCGTCCCAGAGCGGCTTCCACTGCGGGAAATCTTGCTGGAAAACGGGACGGATCACGAGCTGTTCGTTCACTGACCTCTCCGTGCCTGCTGATCGTGAAAAAGCCGCGAAAGATGGTGTGTCAGAAAGTTCTCGGCTAGCTGATTTCAATTACGTCCGTGGCTCGGGAAGCCGCGGTTTCGGCCTGAACCATCAGCTTCTCTGCGATGGCATAGAAAGGGGCGGCCTGCGGGCTCTTGGGGCCCGCCAGCGTTACCGGCAATCCGCGATCGCCTCCTTCACGAATCGAAGGGATCAACTCGATCGATCCGAGGAAGGGAACGTTGAACTGCTGCGCAGTGCGCTCGGCGCCGCCCTTGGAGAAAATGTCTATCTCGTGATGGCAGTGGGGGCAGGTGAAGTGGCTCATGTTCTCGACGATGCCGAGCACTTCCACGTTGACCTGGGCAAACATTTCAAGAGCCTTGCGTGCATCCTGCAGCGCAACGTCCGACGGGGTGGAGACAACCACGGCACCGGTAAGCGGAACGGTCTGAACCAGCGAAATCACCACGTCACCGGTGCCGGGAGGCAGATCGACGATGAGGTAGTCGAGCTCGCCCCAATCGACCTGCTGCAGAAACTGGCGGATGATCTGATGGAGCATCGGCCCGCGCATCACCAGCGGCTTGTCTCCGGGAGAGATGTAGCCGATGGAGATGGTCTTGATGCCGTGGGTAGGGTTGGGCGTGATCTGGTTGTTGGGGCCGACGACGGGCTGTTGCGCCGAGCCCATCATGAGCGGGACGTTGGGACCGTAGATGTCCGCGTCAATGAGGCCCACACGCTGGCCGAGGCGCGAAAGCGCGATAGCGAGGTTGACGGCGACGGTGGTCTTGCCCACGCCGCCTTTGCCGGAACCGACAGCTATGATTTTGGAGACGCCGTGGAGGGCGACAGGGGACGGCATATTGGGGGCGTGAGCCATGGTGCTCCTTCTTTCGAGAAACCCTGCGGACTTACTCTGCGGTTTGAAGCTGTCTGTCCGGGTTAGAGTTCGGGCTCGAGGCGCCGGAAGCGGCCATTCCGCAGAACGGTCTCAGCCTGATTTTATCAGCAGATGCGGATCGAGTTTCTCGGCCGGTCGAAGCGCCGCGTCCACGGGCATGCCGACGACGTGGGCAAGGATGGCATGGATCTGACGCACTCCTTCGGTCAGCGATGCAGGACCCGGCTGAAGAATGTAGGTGGACTTGATCTCATAGATGTGGCCGTTGCGGACGGCGCTGATGGCGTCCCAGCCAGCGCGTGTACGGATAAGGGGCTTGTTGACTTTCATTCCGCACCACGAGGCGAGAATGACTTCGGGGTTGCGTTCAACGACTGCTTCTGGAGCGACGACACGGTCCTGCGCTTTGCCGGCGCCGGCCAGATGCGGAAAAATGACTGTGCCGCCAGCGATTTCAACCAGCTCTTCAACCCAACGAATGCCGCTGATGAGTGGATCCTTCCACTCCTCGAAGAAGACGCGGGGACGATGGGAGAATGCCTGCGAGGATTGATGAATTGCGCGCAGGCCGCTTTCGAGGCCTGCGATGAGTCGATCGCCTTCAGCCTGTTTTCCAACCAGACGACTGAGCAACGCGATCATGGCGAAGATCTCGGCGATGCTGCGCTGGTTGAAGTTCAGCACGGTGAGGCCACGCAGAACGAGCTGCCGGGTGATCTCCGCCTGAACGTCGGAGAAAGTCAGAACCAGATCAGGCTTCAGATCGAGGATGGCATCAATCTTTGCGCTCTTGAACGCCGCCACCCGGGGCTTGCGGCGGGCTTCCGGCGGACGCGTTGCGTACCCGGAGACGCCGACGATGCGGTCTTGTTCGCCGAGGAGGTAGAGGGCTTCTGTGGTCTCGTCGGTCAGACAGACGATTCGTCGCGGGAAGTCGGATGGGGCGTGAGGGAGAGTGGGCATGTATGGCCTGATGATTGCTCGGAGAGGATCGGGTTTCTCATCCTTGCGCCAGAGAAAAGGCACAAGGATGGGGCAAGGAGGCTCCTCGAACGGAGATTCCTGAGAGGATCAGCATGAATCAGGCCTGCGCGGCCGTGGCTTTCTCTTCGGCGCGCGTGGCGAGCTTGGCCTGATTGCGTCGGGCGGACTCGGCTTCGCGATGTTCCCGGCGGCGCAAGGCGCCTTCATAGCGGCGCAGTTGGTCCGGGGTCTCGGCGAGCGCTTCAGGGACGCGGACGCGCTGGCCCTGGTTGTCAATGGCGACGAAGACAAGATAGGCGCTGGCGACGTGGACGATGGTGCCGGTACGGGGATCCTCGGCCCAGACCTTGACGCCCACCTCCATGGACGAAGAAAAGGCGCGGTTGACGCTGGAGCGCAGCGTGAGCAGGTCACCGAGATGGACGGGGCGGATGAAGTCGATGTGGTCCTTGGCTGCGGTGACGACGTTGGTGCGCGCGTGGCGATAGGCGGCCATGGCTCCGGTGAGATCGATGAAGTGCATGAGGCGGCCGCCGAGCAGGTTGCCCAGGGTGTTGGTGTCATTGGGCAGAATGATTTCAGTCATTTCCGACTGGGTGCTGGCGACGGTGCGAGCGGCGGGATGTTTGGTGGATGCTTCGGTTGAGCTCATAGCGGACGTGCTCCCTTGTGTTTGTCACAGGCCTCGACAAACCAAACCAGCTTCGTCCAAGCTAGAATCAAAACTGGCGCCGGGCTGGGATGAATCGGTTCCTCGGTTTGAGGCTTCAGATACCAGTTTCGGCAATCGCCGCAAAATGTGCAACCGGATTGAGAAGGCAGGATATGGGCAGCTTGGACAAGATTGCAGGACTTCGGGAGATTCTGGCCCTGGACCCAAAGAACAGTTTTGCACGTTACGGCGTGGCGATGGAACTGGCCGGCCGCGGCGAAACGGAGGAGGCGTTGAAGGAGTTCGCTACGTTGCTGTCGATCGATCCGGACTACACGGCGGGCTACTTTATGGCAGCGCAGACGCTGGTGAGCGCGGGGCGCACGGCCGAGGCAATCGATCGGTTAAGGGCCGGGATCGGCTGCGCGGCGCGGAGCGACAACCGCCATGCCCAGAGTGAGATGCAGGCGATGCTTGAGGAACTCAACCGATAGCGGTCCGGGCAGGGTGGCGGCGACGGAGAGGGAAAATCACACCTTCAAGATTCAAACTGGAACATATGTGCGACATTTTGCGTTCTCGAAGCGTCTATTATACTGGTACTATGGCGAAATATTCGATCGTCGTTCCTTTTCATAACGAAGAAGAGAACGTCACCGCCCTGTACGCGCGCCTCAAGCAGGTGATGGAGCAGGTGGGCTACAGCTTTGAGCTGGTGTTTGTCGACGACGGCTCACGCGACCGCTCCTACAAACTGCTGGAAGAGATTGCCGCGGTTGACAGTCGAGTGCTGGTGGTGAAGCTGCGCCGCAATTTTGGACAGACCTCGGCGCTGGCGGCGGGGTTTGATCATGCGGCGGGCGAATTTATCCTCGCCATGGATGGCGATCTGCAGCATGATCCGAACGACATTCCTGCGTTCCTGGAAAAGCTGGAAGAGGGATACGATGTGGTCTCGGGCTGGCGCAAGGAGCGCATCGACAATTTTGTGATGCGGCGGATTCCTTCCCGCTGCGCGAACTGGTTGATGGCCAAGTTGTCGAGCGTGGACATCCATGACTTCGGCACGACGTTCAAGGCTTACCGGCGTGAAGTGATTCACAACATTCCGCTCTATGGCGAAATGCATCGATTCATTCCTGCTCTGGCCAGCTGGTTTGGCGCTTCGATCTGCGAGATTCCCATCAAGAACATCAACCGGGTAAAGGGCAAGAGCCACTACGGCATCGGCCGCACGTTTCGCGTGTTCTTTGACCTGATGACGATTCGCTTTCTGCTGCGCTACATGACGCGGCCGATGCACTTCTTCGGCGGCTTTGGGGCGCTGGGCGTTGTGGCGGGCAGCGTGATTTCCACGGTGTTGCTCGGCCTCAAACTGCTTCATCCCCATCAGAGCCTGATGGATCAGCATGGGCCGCTGCTGGTGGTGGGTGCGGTGCTGCTGGTAGCCGGCATTCAGATGCTGGCGATTGGCCTGCTCGGAGAACTGCAGGTGCGGCACTATCACACGATGCAGAACCGCGCGCCCTATACGGTAGAGCGCGTGGTGCGGCTGATTTCGCCGGAAGAGCAGAGCCTGTTGTCGGACAGGGATTGAGAACAGGGTCAGAGAGCAGTTCTCAGAGATCAGTTGTCACCCCGCCCGGGCTTATGCCTGGGCGGGGTTTGTTGTTTTTTGCGCTCGGTCCAGCGGGAACAAGAGTTTTTTCTCGTGCAGTGAATTGCAAGAAAGCTTGCCGAGGCGCGGCCTCAGGGTGCATTCTTTCCGTGGCATGAAAGCAATCCAGATTCAGCAGACAGGCGGCCCGGAGGTATTGCAACTGGCCGAGTTGCCCATCCCCGAGCCGGGACCTGGGCAGGTGTTGATCCGCGTCGAAGCAACCGGCGTCAACTTCATCGAGATTTATTTCCGCAAGGGCACATACAAGGCATCCATGCCGCTGGTGCCGGGCAGCGAGGCCGCTGGGACGGTGGAAGAGCTGGGTCCCGGAGTTACCGGCTGCAAGGCCGGGGATGTGGTTGTATCGGTGAGCGTGCTGGGCAGTTACGCGGAGTACGCGCTGGCGCCCGCGGCGAGCCTGGTGAAAGTGCCGGCTGGTTTGACGATGGAGCAGGCCGCCGCGGCCATGATGCAGGGCATGACCGCGCATTTCCTTTCGCATTCCACCTTTCCCCTCGCTCCCGGCAGCACGGCGTTGATCCATGCTGCGGCCGGGGGCGTTGGCCTGCTGCTTACACAGATGGCCAAACGCATCGGCGCCCGCGTCATCGCCACCGTTTCCACGGAAGAGAAGGCGGAGCTTGTTCGCAACGCAGGCGCTTCCGACGTGATTCTCTACACCCAGGAGGAATTCGAGCCTGAGGTCAAGCGGCTGACTGGCGGCAAGGGGGTAGACGTTGTGTATGACTCGGTTGGCAAGACCACCTTTGAAAGCAGCCTCAACTGTCTGCGCCCGCGCGGATTGCTGGCGCTCTTCGGTGCCTCCAGCGGCCCCGTTCCCCCGTTTGACTTGATTCAACTCAAAGACAAGGGGTCGCTGTTCGTAACCAGGCCTACACTCTGGCATTACATCACCACACGCGCAGAACTGGAGTGGCGCGCGGGCGATGTGCTCGGCTGGGCGGCCAAGGGTGAGCTGAAGCTGCGGACGGAGTTTGTCTATCCGCTGGCCGACGCGGCCCAGGCGCAGACTGATCTGGAGGCGCGGAAGACGACGGGGAAGATTCTTCTCGAGCCGTGAGGAGCAGGAACCAGGACGAGGAACCAAACGATTTGTCGGCAGGCAAGTGACCGACTCCGATGTCTTTCGCCGCGTTGAGGTTCAATCGAATGACTCAATCTATTTCCATCTCTGTCCATGATCGGGTGTTCGTGCTGACCGGCGCGGGTATCAGCGCCGAGAGCGGACTGGCCACCTTTCGAGCTTCGGATGGATTGTGGGCGGGGCATCGGATTGAGGACGTCTGCACGCCGGAGGCCTGGGAATGCAATCCGGCGCTGGTGTGGGAGTTCTACTCCGAGCGGCGGGCGCAAGGCGGACTGGCTCACCCGAATCCGGCGCACATGGCACTGGCGGAACTGGAACGCAAGCTGGGCGACCGATTCTTTCTCTGCACGCAGAATGTGGATGACCTGCATGAGCGCGCCGGGAGTCTGCGGCTGGTGCACATGCATGGCGAGCTGGCCAAGTCGAGATGCAGCGCGGAGTGCGGTGAAGAGCCGGTCACGGACCGGACAGTCTACAAGGACCTGAGTGCGGTGGGCCGCTGCGTCTGCGGGGCCACGCTGCGGCCGCACATTGTTTTCTTTGGTGAGATTCCGCTGGAGATGGGGCGAATTCAGACGGAGATTGCCAAGGCTACACTGATGGTGGTGGTGGGGACTTCTGGGTCGGTGTATCCGGCGGCGAGCTTTGTGCAATGGGCACGCAAGGGCGGGGCGCGGACCATCTACGTCGGGCCGGAACCACCGCTGAATGCAAGCGCGTTTACGCAGGTGGTGGAAGGCAAGGCAGGAGAGGTATTGCCGCCGCTGTTTTGCTGAACATGAATCTGAGTTCACGGCTTTCATTCCCTGCGCGGGCGGTGGGAAAATTAGCTGCTCAGCTTTTTTCCGGAGAGCAATTAACGGGACTTGATGAATTGTGTTCTGCGAAAACGCAGGCCGGTCCAGTCTTCATCGATGGCGATGGAGCGCACGGTGTCGAATCCTGCATCCTTGAGCAGCGCCCAACCGGTGTCGCGATTGAAATCGCATTTGAATTTCTTCGACGTTCCTTTGGGATAGGCAAACCAGACGGTCGCATCGCCCTTGGCGCGAGCCGCAATCTTTGGCACCAGCGCGTCCACTTCCGCCTGTTTGGTGACAAATGCCAGCAAGAAATGGATCTCGGCAAGCGCCTCAAGGCTACGATGAATGTTCTCGACGGGCATGCGCGACAACTCGCTCTTGAAGCTCTCGGGAGCGTTGAGGATGAGGATCTCCGGATGATCTCTGAGCTGCAGTTTCTCGAACAGGGTCGCCATGGGCTCTTATGGTATTCGATTCCGCAACAAAATATGCAATCAATGCCAAGCGAACTTTCAAGATCCAATTCATGCTGGCACTGAGAGCGCCCTTGCGAAGATGCCCGGCGTATCCGATGCGTTGTAGGTTCCATTGGCGGGCGCAACGCCTCGGCTAAACTGCACCAGTTGAACGACGTCGCAGGCCGTCAGGGGAACGCGGTCGATCACCTCCGCGTCAATGATCCAGCCGACGGTGGAGTTGCTTGTTTCTGTCAAGTCAGTGGAACCAGTTCCCTCTACCACCTCACTGAGGGCACCGACGCGCAGGTCTATGCTCACCGGAGTGGCCCGGTCGACGCTCCGGCGGGCCTTAGAATGAGTGACGGCCTCAATGCCGGGCTGGCTGGCGGAGACTTGACAGGAGCCGGGCACCACTGGCGCATAAGGCGCAAAGACCGGCGGCCGAGGCGACGGCGGACTGCGCGCAACACCGGTGACGTCGCTGGAAGGGGTGACCTTGGCGCCAGCAACATTCGAGTTGGACCGATCAGCGTCGACGCCACTGACCGCGCCGGGCCGGCCTGGGCCCAGGCCGGCCGCAGCGCGGTGAAAAGAAGGACCAGCGCCGGAGAACTGAAAGGTCCTAGAATCGAGCCTCTTGTTTTTTGGGTCATTTTGGCCGATCTCTATCAATATATTGACATTCAAACGTTTGAATAGTAGAAGGCTAGATGTAGGATCAAACAATTCGCTTGTCAAGGGAAAAACCGGACTGAGGGTGTTTGCCAGGCTTGTGGCGAATGCCGCAGGCTCAATACACCCGGTGGTGCAGCAAACCAAGAGCTGGCAAGCGATGTGAGAGGAGGCGGAACGTTGGCACAACGCAGATCGGGTCACGTGACGTTGCTCGACATTGCACGCGCCTGCGGTTTCTCTGTGTCTACTGTTTCGATCGTGCTGAGTGAGGCTCCACTGTCACAGAATGTTGCGGAGAAGACCCGGCAACAGATTCGTGCCATGGCGCAGCAACTTGGCTACCATCCGGACGCGTTTGCGCGGTCGCTGCGGCGGCGGCGTAGCCAGACGATTGGCGTGCTGGCGTACGACCTTTCCGACCCGTTTTGCATTCCGATTGTGCGCGGTATTCAGGCCGGGTTGCAGCCGGCCAGCTTCCTGCCGCTGCTGATGGACGCACAGACGCAACGCGGACTCTTCGACAGTTATCTGCAGATGATTCTCGAGCGACGAGCCGAGGGCGTGATCGTGATCGCCAGCTGGGTGTTCGACGAAACCAATTTGCTGAGCGATGTGCAGAAGAATGATGTGCCGATCGTCATTGTGAGCCGCGATTTGACGGAGCGTGGCGTCAGCTCGATCCTGGTGGACAACGAGACAGGGGGCGCTCTGGCCTTGCGGCACCTGCATCAATTGGGGCACCGTAAGATTGCCGTGATTCGCGGACCGGAAGAGATGTTCGACAGCGAGCCGCGCTGGGTGGGCGTGCAAAGCGCCGCAGCGGCCGTGGGAATTCACTTCGATTCGAAGTTGATTTTTCAACTGCCCAACCTGGTGGATCCCACGTCCGGTTTCGAGGGCGGGTTGGAGTGCGCGCGGCGCATGCTGGCCGCTGGCCGGAGCTTCACGGCGGTGCTGGCGTTTGACGATCTGACGGCGTTGGGTGTGGTCCGCGGCCTGCTGGCGGCGGGCTTGCGCGTGCCTGACGATTGCACGGTGCTGGGATTTGACGATGTGCTGCCGGCGGCAGTTTCAACGCCGGCCATTACGACGGTGCGGCAGCCGCTGCGCGAGATGGGATTGCTGGCGTCTGAATGGGTGATGGACGCGATCGAAGCGCGCGAGCACAGGCGAGAACAAAAACCGCGGCTGCATCGAGCGCTGCCGGAACTGGTGGTGCGCATGTCCTCAGCCGGTCCGCCAGACAGGAAGAAACGAATAGAACGGGAGCGGTGACTTGAAGGTGCGCTGCAATTTGTAGAGGGCGGCGACGACGTGAACATGGAGTGCGGGGCTTCAAAGCCCAAATTGGAGTTCTGCCAGAAAACCGGGCAGAGAATGACCCATTTTTCCGGAACAGGATGGCTGGTGATCATGCGTACGAAAATGTTTCTTTGCTGCTTGATGTGTTTGGCGCTCGCCCAGATTTTGCAGGCGGCCACGGTGACGCCTTTACGTGAAGGCTGGAAATTGCAATCGGCTTGCAAACTGCAGGCCGCCGGCGAGGCGATCGCCATGGATTCCTTTCAACCGGATGGCTGGCTAAAGACCACGGTACCGAGCACGGTGCTGGCTTCGCAGGCAGCCGCGGGCTTATTTCCTGATCCGTATTACGGCATGAACCTGCGGCAGATCCCCGGGACCACGTATCCGATTGGACGGGTGTTCGCGGAGATGCCAATGTCGCCAGACAGTCCTTATCACTGCGGCTGGTGGTACCGCACCGAGTTTCCAGTAGCCGCCGCTGCGCATGCCGGCGAGCGCGAGTGGCTGCACTTTGCCGGCATCAATTATCGCGGCGAAGTTTGGCTGAATGGACATAAAGTTGCGGATGGGACTACGGTTGCAGGCGCATATCGCACTTACGATTTCGACATAACAGAGTTGGTGAAGCCGGGCCAAAACAATGTTCTGGCGGTGGAGACGTTTGCGCCGACGGAGAAGGACCTGGGGATCAACTGGGTCGATTGGAATCCCTGCCCGCCGGATAAGGACATGGGGTTGTGGGGCGCTGTGGACCTGGTGAGGACAGGCACAGTGACCTTGCGCTCGCCGATGGCGGTTACGCACTTTACCGATGACACGCTGAGCGCGGCGGAGCTGACCGTGTATGCGGAATTGCACAATGCCAGCGAGCGCGCGGTGAATGGAGTGGTGGAAGGCACTGTGGCTGGCGTAAAGCTCGAGCAGCCGGTCGAACTTGCCGCCCATGAAGACAGGACAGTGGTTTTTTCTCCGGAAAAGTTTTCGCAGCTTCGCATTCGCAATCCAAAGCTGTGGTGGCCACGCCAGATGGGCGAGCCACACCTGGAGCGTCTGGCGATGAGTTTCCGCGAGCAGGGCGAAGTGACGGACGAACAGAGCGTAGAGTTCGGGATTCGCGAGGTCACTTCAGAACTCACGGCGAATGGCAGTCGGCTCTTTCGCGTAAACGGGAAACCGATCTTGATTCGCGGTGCGGGCTGGTCGCAGGACATGCTGCTGCGCTCGGACGAGCATCGGTTGAAGGACCAGTTCAGGCTGGTGGAGGATATGAACCTGAATACGATTCGCCTGGAAGGGAAGCTGGAGACGGAGGAGTTCTTCCATCAGGCGGATCACGATGGAATCCTGGTGATGCTCGGGTGGTGCTGCTGCGACCACTGGGAGCACTGGAAAGCCTGGACGCCGAACGACCTGGAGATTGCCACCGCGTCTTTGCGATCGCAGATGCTGCGGCTGCGCCAGCATGCGAGTTTGCTGGTGTGGCTGAACGGCAGCGACAAAGCGCCGCCGACGAATGTGGAGCGCGCCTATCTGGATGTGGAAGCGGAAACGCATTGGCCGAATCCGACTCTTTCGGCTGCGTCGTCGCAAGTGACGGCGGGCGGAGGATTGAACGGTGTAAAGATGACGGGTCCGTATGACTACGTGGCACCGAGCTACTGGTATGTGGACAAGCAGAATGGCGGAGCGTATGGCTTCAACACCGAGACCAGCCCCGGGCCGGCGATTCCTTCCTTGGCGAGTCGGGAGAAATTTCTGCCGGATGCGACTGCCTGGCCGCCGACCGCAAACTGGAGCTACCACTTTGGAGGCGGAGAATTCAAGGATCTGAAGGTGATGGACGACGCCATGGCGGCGGTGTATGCCAAGCCGCAATCGGCTGCCGACTACGAGCGGATTTCTGAGACAATGGAGTACGACTCCGAGCGCGCCATGTATGAGGCGTACAGCAGAAACAAATACACGTCGACAGGCGTGATTCAATGGATGCTGAACAACGCGTGGCCTGCGATGATCTGGCATTTGTACGACTACTATCTGGACGCGGGCGCGGGATATTTTGCTACCAAGAAGGCGTGCGAGCCGGTGCATATTCAGTATTCGTATGATGACCGAACAATTGTGGTGGTCAACAGCACCTATGCTCGCGCCGCGGGATTGCACGCGAGCGTGCGTGTGCATAACCTGGCGTGGGAGGAACTGTACAAAGACGACGCAGCGGTGGATGCGGGAGGCGACAGTTCGCAGATTGTGGCGACGATTCCGGAGAAATTGTATACAGATGCGGAGAGAATCTTCTTTATCAGCCTGACTTTGACCGACGCGCAGGGAAACGTGGTGAGCCGCAACTTCTATTGGGTTCCTGGAACGCTGACCACATTCGACTGGCAGCAGACGGACTATACCCATACGCCGGCGTCGCGGCATGAAGATCTGACGGCGCTGGCGAAACTGCCGGCGGCGAAACTATTTGCGCATGCGGATCTGGAGAAGACGACTCGGGGACGGGAAGTGCGCGTTGTCCTTGAGAATTCGAGCGCGGCCCTGGCGTTTCAGGTGAGCGCCGCGGTGCGGACCGAATCCGGTGGGTTGATTGCGCCGGTCATCTGGTCAGACAACTGGATCGAACTTGCGCCGGGAGAGAAGCGAGTCTTGACGGCGTTGCTGCCTGAGGGCGGAGCGGATGTACCGACGGTCGAGATCGGAAGCTGGAACGCTGGATCGCAGACGATTACGCCTGCGGCTGTTTCGACAAGTGCGGCAGAGGTTCACTAGGGAAAACGCGAGCGGGTGTGTGGACCTGGCCTGTGTTTGGTCAAGCAAGCCGGAATCTTACCAAGACAAGGCCTGTATCCGCATCAAAGAAGGACACCTATGGCGGAAGCGGCAATCAACACGCAAACCAAAGCGGTAGGACTTCATCGCACGCTGGGGCTTTGGAACCTGATCATCATCGGCATGGTAATTATTCAGCCGACGGCGCCGATGGGCATCTACGGCGTGATCAGCAACAAGGCCCATGGGCATGTGGTGACGACGATTCTCATCGCCATGGTGGCCATGCTGTTCACCGCGATCAGCTATGGACGCATGGCGCGCATTTATCCCAGTGCGGGTTCGGCATACACGTACGTTGGACAGGAGATGCACTCCTCGCTGGGATACGTAGTGGGTTGGGGCATGGTGATGGACTACCTGATTAACCCGCTCATCTGCACGGCGTTCTGCGCGCAGGCGGCGATGAACATTGTTCCCGGCTTGTCATTTTACGTGTGGATACTGTTTTTTGCAGCGTTCTTTTCGTGGACCAATCTGCGCGGCATCAAGACTTCGGCGCGCATGAACGAAGCGCTGTGTGCGGGGATGGTGGTAGTTGTCGCGCTGTTTCTGATTTGCGTCGTGCGCACGGTGTGGGGCATCCATCATGACCCGGGATATTTCACGCATCCGTTTTACGAACCGGGAAATTTTCATGCGTCGAGCATCTTTGCGGGCACCTCCGTAGCGGTGCTGACGTATATTGGTTTCGATGCGGTATCGACACTCTCTGAAGAAGTTCGGAACCCGAGGCGCAACATCATGCTGGCTACGGTTCTGGTGTGCTTGATCACCGGGGTGCTCTCAGGGCTTGAAGTGTATGCGGCGCAGTTGATCTGGGGTTCGAAGCCGTTTGTGGGTGACGACGTCGTTTCGGCTTTCGCGGCCGTGTCGCGACAGGCGGGCGGGGCGATCCTCTTTCAGATTGTCAACTTCACGCTGTTGATTGCGAACATGGGATCAGGCATGGGTTCGCAGCTGGCCGCTGGACGGCTGCTGTATGGCATGGGACGCGGGAATGCGCTGCCTAAGTCTTTTTTTGGAGTGATCGAACCAAAGCGGCGGATTCCGCGCAACAATATTATTGCTGTTGGCGGGTTTGCATTTCTAGGCGCGGCAATGCTGCAGTTTTTCTCTGACAGATTGGGTGGAGGGGCTTACGAGATTGGTGCTGAATGCTTGAACTTCGGCGCGTTTGTGGCTTTCATGGGCGTCAATGCGGCGGCGTTTGTGCATCATCTCAGGAGCGATAAGAGCGCCAGTTTTGGCAACTATATCGTGCCTACGCTGGGGTTCTTGATCTGCGGATTTATCTGGCTGAACCTGAGTCGTCCGGCACTGGCGCTGGGCGCCGTATGGATGATTGCCGGGATCGCATACGGCGCGGTGCGCACGCGCGGGTTCCGTTCGGAGCTGGTTACGTTTGAAGTACCGTCGGACGTGGCTTGATGCATCGAGCGAGGGCAACAGGAAGTAAGGGACGATCCTCGCGAACGAATTGAAAACCTTCCTTTCGACCAGATTTGGCGCCGTTGCGGGCTCCATGAATGCGGTCTACTTCGACGGTGACGAAGGCGACCGCTACAGCGATCAGCAGCATAGCTGTCGAGGAAGAAAAGGGCGATACCCATCCGATCGACCCAATCGTGCTGGACAGACTGTCGAGCTCACTCAATTTCGAATTGCGACCACGAAAATAAGGGGTTGTGAAGTGGTTTTTGCACGGCTCCGCGAGCAATTCCGGCAACGATTGCCGGACGCCTAGAAAAAGCTGGACAATCATTCCGACATCGATCGGAGCAATTCCTTTGCCATCTGTCAAATAGAAAATCCGAGAACGAGTTATTGACGAATAGGGGGTGCGCTCCAAGGTGAAGTGCAACATGCGAAGGAGAGAGTGTTGCATGGAACAACGCCGAGTTCCTCACCAGCATGAACCAGCTCTAGAGCGGAGACCGCGAATATGAAGCCTAATGAACCCAGCCGCACAGCCTTGATGATCGCCCGACAACGAGCTGCTCATCAGGTGCTCGATCATGGCTCAATCCTCTATGACCCATTTGCCATCAAGATTCTGCGTGAAGATGAAAAGGACGTGCTTCAATTCGCGAACAAACACCCCTTGGCCAGCATCGGACGTCTGTTCACCACCGCGCGAAGCCGGATTGCGGAAGATGCTTTGTCAAGAGCTGTCGAAAAGGGATTCGGCAGATCGCCGTCCTTGGCGCCGGACTCGCCACTTTCGCTCTCCGCAATCCCCATGTCGCGCGACAGATCCGTATCTACGAGGTGGACCACGCCGCGACGCAGGCATGGAAACGCCAGCGCTTGGCCGAAGCTCAAATCGCACTTCCGCCATGGCTTATTCTCGTGCCAGTCGATTGCGAGCGGGACGATTTGGGGGAGACGCTTGTCGGCGCAGGCTTCCAGCAGAACGCGCCCGCGTTTTTCACTTGGCTCGGCGTGGTGCCATATCTGACACAGGACGCCATCGGCAGCACTCTGGACTACATGGCGTCAATCCAGAACTCGGAGGTAGTGTTCGACTACATGGAACCCCCGCAGGCATTCTCAGAAGAGATGAGGAAATCAGTAACGAAGCGGACCGAACAGCTTGAGAAAATGGATGAACGTTGGGCCAGCCGTTTCGAGCCGGCTGGCATTGCAGCGATGCTTCTCTCGCACGGATTTTCTGACATAGAAGACATCAATTTCCAGCAGATCAAATCCAGGTTTGGCCGCGCCGTTCAAGGACTTGCGCCCGGAGAGGCTGGTCTTCATGTTGTCCACGCTAAGCACTACCCAAGCGGCCAAGAGGTATGGCTCGATCGTAACTTGCGACTCTGAACGGATGGTCGCCTACTCCTATCGAGTGCGGCAGTTGAGAATAGCTCCTCTGGTGCGTGGCAAATGGCACATTATCTGCTGCGCCTGCTCGCACTTGCACGAATTCGGTCGCCGTATTGGTCATCGCGGCGTTGGCATATCGGCGCAGGCCGGTGAGGACGGTCGCCGGGTGCGTTCGCGCCAGATCTGTGTGGCGTTGCGGGCAGGCGGGTCGGTACTCGCGCCGCTTCCAGCGGCGATCATCATGATTTCTATCTCCACGTTCGTGCTTGCGGCGGTTGGGAGGGACTGGCTGGTGGCACGGCGGATTCATCGGCTGACCTGGGGGCTGGCGGGTTTGCGGATGATTTCCGGATTCTTAGAGGCGATGATTGGGCATCATCGCGCGGCCTTGCACCAGTTAGTGGGTTGGTTGGCTCGATAGAGGTGTTTGTAGCAGGGTGAAAGAAGGAATGCTCTATGGCTATCCAGTCAGCGCCGGCGGCGAGCATGCTGAGCAGGTGGTTGCGCAAAAGGAGTTGCAACGGAAAAGCGTTATAGCGGCTGGCGCGCAAGGTTAGTGGAAAGCGCAATTGGAACTAAGTGGGTCCTCGCCAGCTCCCCCTGAAGCCTACGTCACGCCGTTCGGCACAGCAATCGTCTAAGCACAGCTTCGCCTGGCAGATTTAGCCTTTAGATCGTTCGACGAGGCGTACGCGCGGAGGGATGTTCCATTGACCGAAATCAATCTCGAGCCGGCATTTGACAAAATCCGGTACGACCCACGATTTCAGTCTCTTCTTCACCGAATACATCTCATCGAAGGTGAACAGCTCGCAAAAAACTCCAACGCATACTCTTTCTAACTGCTGCATCATCGAGTCGTTCATCGGACCTCGATCAGCAACGAAATGCCGGCTTAAGGGAAGTAATCTGGCGATCCACTTGGATGATAAATCGCCTTTTTTATATGCTCGGCGAAAAAGTTACGGCTTTGGCATCAGGCGCGAAATCGGACCTTAGCCCGTGCGCAACATATTCTATCCAAAGAGATAGGCGACTGTTGAACGTTGGTAGAATTGCTTTGCACTTTGTCTAGTAGCCAGAATTATTGTTCATCTCCATACGTGAAGGCGCTATGCGGAGGGCTGTTTCTCGACGACGGCCTTGGAGAGATTTCTCGGCCGGTCCACATCGACGCCGTGAGCCAGGGCCATGAAATATGAGAACAGCTGCAGCGGCACAACTTCCGCAATCGGAAGAAGATATTCCGACGCCGGTTCGATCGAGACGCAGTCGCTCACCAGCGCGGGAACTTCTTCATCGCCGGCGTTGGCCAAGGCAATGACCCGCGCGCCCTGGGCCCGCATGTCGCGCAGCAGCTGCAAGGTCTTTTCGTAGCGGAAGACGGAGGCGTCGAGAGAACGATCGACTGTGGCGAGAACCACCAGAGGCACCGTGTCGCTGACGAGTGCGTTGGGTCCGTGCTTCAATTCGCCGGTCGGATAGCCTTCGGCATGAACGTACGATGCTTCCTTCAGCTTCAATGCGCCTTCGCGGGCGATCGCATAGTGAATTCCGCGGCCAAGATAGAGAAAGGTATTGGCGGACCGGTATCGGGTTGCCAGCGACTCCATCTGCACGCGCCAGCCGTCGAGCTGCGCTTCGATCCGAGAGGGCAGTGCCTCGAGCTCGGCGACCAGCGTGGCCAGAGATACGGCATCGATGCGACCCAGGCGCGTGCCTTCATAGAGCGCCAGCAGATAAAGCACTGCGAGCTGGCAGGTAAAGCTCTTGGTTGCGGGAATGGCTCTTTCAACGCCGGCGGCAAGAGGCATGGAAACGTCCGCTTCGTTGGCCATGGTGGAGGCAGTGGCGTTGGTGATGGCGAGGGTCTTTTCTCCGCGCAGGCGGGCTTCGCGCAAGGCAGCCAGGGTGTCCGACGTTTCTCCCGATTGCGAGAGCACGAGCACGCTGGGATGGCGGAGTTCGACGCTGGCATTGGCGCCGCGGCAGCTGTACTCGCTGGCGTATTCGACATCGACGGCGAGGCCACAGAGGTCTTCCAGCAAAATTTCCGCGGCAAGTCCGCTGTGACGGCTGGAGCCGGAGGCGGCAATGAGGATTTCCCCAGCCGGGATGGACCAGCCGGCAAGAAGCCTGGAAACGTCGGGATTGAGGGTGCTGTTGGAGAGATAAAGGCTGAGGGTGTGGCGGAGCGCCGAGGGCTGCTCGTAGATTTCGCGCAACATTTCGTGGTCGAAGGTAGGCATCGTTCCTGTCCCGGCGGCTGGGTTTGGAGGCAAAATAACTTGCCTCATTATCGATCATACAGCCCCCATTCGATCATTTGATTGATCGTGGACAGGAAACTATTGGACAAAGAATTCAAATAAACCGAATTGGTTGTTGCCACCTTCCACGGGGAAAAGGTTAAAATCGGGCGGTATGCCGGACTCAATCAACCGCCGTTCCGAACTGATCATCAAATTTCTGCTGCGGGTCGGCAGCGCCAGCATTGAGGAGATATTGGCCGTGGCCGGTTCTTCTGCGCCCAGCATACGTCGCGATCTGGTGCGGCTGGAAAGCCGCGGGCTGGTCCGCCGCACGCATGGAGGAGCCACGCTGGTCGAACCGCTGCTCTATGAGCCATTTCGCTATGACAGCTCGTTTCTGGCCCGCGAGCAGCGCTTCGCCGAAGAGAAGCGACGCATAGGACTGGCCGCTGCGGAGCTCGTGCAAGCCAATGAAACTGTAGGTCTTACGGCTGGAACGACCACCACGCATGTGGGCCGAAGCCTGCGCCACCGGGACAAGATCCAGGTGGTGACCAACGCCATCAACATTGGCATGGAGTTGTGCAATCAGCCGGGCGTGCGCACCTACCTCACCGGTGGCGTGGTGCCCTGGGCGTGGTCATTTTCGCTCACCGGCAGCGCATCGCTCAACTTTCTTGACGATGTATATTTGGACAAGGTTTTTCTCAGCGTGACGGGTCTGGACACAGAACGCGGCGCGACCACGCTTGAGACCGATGAAGCGCTGGTTCTGCGCAAAATGTGCAAGCAGGCCAAGCAGGTGATCGTTACTGCGGATTCAAGCAAGCTGGGCAAGGTAAGCCCGGCCTTCGTTTGTCCGGCCAACGAGATTCACATACTCATTACCGACACCGGTGCGACCAATGAAATGCTGGCGCCGTTTGAGCGGCAGGGCATGCGGGTAATCCGAGCCTGAGTCGCGAAGCCTGATTCAGCCGCAAAAAATCATGAAGGAACTCTGGGCCCAGGATCGGCGTTAGGGTCCGGATGGGGCGCATCGAAAGCAGGGTCCCCTTTTCCCGTCAGGTTCTGCGCCATCAGCCGCTGAATCGATACGTCCACTTTTCGGACACTTCACCCGGTGGTATGCAAAACTGTCTCAACAAAAGATCAACTCATTTCCAGTACTGAATGTCCCGGAGGAGCGCGGTTGATGGGGTTGAACGCGGTGGACCTCCTGGTGATTGCCGCATACCTTGTCGGGGTGACGCTGTTCGGCCTGCAATTTCGCCGCAAAGAGCGAACCTTGAAGGGCTACTTCCTCGCCGACAATACCATTCCCTGGTGGGCAATTTCGCTGTCAATTGTTGCCGCCGAGACCAGCACGCTCACCATCATCAGCGTTCCGGGGCTCGCATATGAAAAGGACTTCCGTTTACTGCAACTGGTGATCGGCTATCTTGTCGGGCGCATCGTAGTCAGTTTTGTACTGGTTCCTCAATATTTCCGCGGACAGCTGGTCACTGCTTACCAGTTGATTGATCGTCGCTTTGGCGGCAGGCTTCGATCGCTTACTGCCGGGCTGTTTCTGGTGACGCGCGCGGCGGCCGAAGGTGTGCGGGTGTTCGCTGTGGCCATCGTGATTCGAGTCGCGCTGGGCGGGCTGCTGGCGGGTTTGAGCGACCTGAGCAGGGATGTGGTGGCGATTGCTCTGGTCACTGTTCTCACTCTTATCTACACCTTTGAAGGTGGCATGGCGGCGGTGATCTGGACCGATGTGGTGCAACTGACGATCTACCTCGCAGGCTCGGTGGTGGCGCTTTTCTCCATTGTCCATCTTGTTCCGGGAGGGTGGCCAGAAGTTTATGCCGTAGCCCGGGAGGCGGGGAAGTTTCGATTCTTTGACCCCTCCATCAATCTGTCCACCGCGTACACCTTGTGGGCCGGCGTGATTGGGGGAGCGTTTCTGACCACTGCGAGCCACGGAACAGATCAACTGATCGTGCAGCGGCTGCTGTCAGCGCGCACTGAGCGCCAGGCAAAGGCAGCGCTGCTGTCAAGCGGCGTCGCCATCTTTTTTCAATTTTCACTTTTTCTGCTGATTGGCGCTGTGCTTTTTGTCTTCTATAAAATGTTTCCGCCAGTATCACCCTTTGCGCGGACAGATACGATCTTTCCCACCTATATTGTTTCGCGCCTTCCCCACGGGTTGAGCGGGCTTCTCATTTCAGCAATTCTGGCGGCGGCCATGTCGAACTTGAGTGCGGCATTGAACTCGCTTTCTTCCACCACGGTTGTGGATTTTCTTGCACGGATTTGGCCACTATCGGAGGAGGCGCGGCGCGTTCAGCTTTCGCGTCGCGCCACCATCGCATGGGCCCTGCTGCTGTTCGTGTTGGCGCTGCTGGCGCGCAACGGAGGTAAAGTCCTGGAGACGGGGCTATCGATTGCATCGGTGGCGTACGGCGCGCTTCTCGGAGTGTTTCTTTTGGGCGTGTTGACCAAGCGGGCCTCAGAGAGCGGAGCTATGCTGGGGATGTTGCTTGGAATTGGGCTGAATCTCTATCTCTGGCTGTTTACCGGCATCGCATTCACATGGTACGTCGTGTTTGGAAGCGCGGCGACTTTCCTCCTCGGCTATAGCGCCAGTTGGCTGCTGCCGCACACTGGTTCCGAACAGTCCAACCTTCGGTCGGCTCGCGGAAAATCATAATCTCTGAAACTCGAGGGGGCTCCAAAGCAAATGATCTCGAAGATGAAGCAAAAAGACCGTCGCCCAATGTATGTGCTTGCAGCCTTGCTGTCCTGTCTTGTTTCGCTCCTGTCCAGGCAGAGCCTGGCCGAGCAACAGGAAACGGCAAACAAGTTCAAGGATGTGGATGCAATTGTGGACAAGGCCGTCGCGGAGGGCAACATTCCCGGTGCAGTGCTTCTGGTTGGGCACAATGGCAAGATTGTTCATCGGCGCGCCTTTGGGGCGAGGTCGCTTGAGCCGGTGCGCGAACCGATGACTGTTGATACGGTGTTCGACCTGGCTTCGCTCACCAAGTGCATCGCGACTGCGACATCAATTATGAAGCTGGTCGAAGAGGGCCGCATACGCCTGGGTGATCCCGTGGCCACCTATTTGCCTGACTTTGCGCAGAACGGCAAGAAAGATATTACGATTCGCGATTTGTTGACCCACTATTCGGGAATGGCTCCGGATCTTGACCTGAAGTCAGCCTGGTCGGGACGGGAGATGGCCTACGAAATGGCGATGAGCGAGAAGCCAATCAATCCGCCGGGATCGCAGTTTGTTTATAGCGACATCAATTTTGAGACGCTGGGCTTTCTTGTCGAAAAGATCACCGGACAGACACTGAATGAATACGCCAGCGCGAATATTTTTGTTCCGCTGGGGATGAAGCACACCCGCTTTTTGCCGCCCAACGAGTGGGTGTCACACATTGCGCCCACACAATATGACGAGCATGGACAGATGTTGCGCGGCGTTGTGCATGATCCAACAGCGCGACGCATGGGAGGCGTTGCTGGTCACGCGGGATTGTTTTCAACCGCGGACGATATGGCCTTATTTGCTGAGGATTTGCTGAGCGGGTTCACGGTGCTGAGCCAATCGGCAGTGAATAAGATGACATCGCCCGAGCAGCCGCCGAACGCGACTGCGTTGCGCGGGCTGGGCTGGGATATTGATTCGCCCTTCTCGACCAATCGCGGCGAACTGCTTCCAGTAGGATCTTTTGGACATACGGGGTTCACGGGTACGTCGTTATGGATCGACCCGGTTACGGATACATACATCATCCTGCTGACGAATGCCGTTCATCCGCGCGGCGGCAGGTCCACGGTGTCACTGCGATCAAAGGTGGCAACGGCGGTTGTCGAAGCGCTGGATTTGACCGTGACCGAGCAAGACAGAATGCGGATGGCGCGCATCACGGGCTACAACGAGCTGATGCCGGCCTCGCACCGCATTGCGGCCAGAAACGGCGACGTAAAGACCGGAATTGATGTGCTTGAGGCGCACAGCTTCCGCGAATTGCACGCAAACATAAATCATCCTGTGAGAGTGGGCCTGGTTACGAATCAGACAGGTGTCAACGCGCGTGGAGAACGGACTGCGGATGTGCTGGCGCACGCGGGAGGCTTAAAGTTCGCTGCGATTTTTAGCCCCGAGCACGGCATTGGCGGCCGGCTGGATACGACTGCGATCAGTGACTCCGAGGATGCAGCCACGGGTGTGCCAATCTACAGCGTCTATGGAGATACGGAAGCGAAACGGCGTCCTTCCAGCTCGGCTTTGGAAGGCGTGGACGTTCTTGTCTTTGACATTCAAGATATCGGCACGCGATTTTATACCTATGAAACAACGCTGGGCTATTTTCTTGAAGCCGCCGCGAAGGCGAACAAGGAGATTGTGGTGCTTGACCGGCCCAATCCAATTGGCGGGGCATTCGTGCAGGGGCCTGTGGCCGATGCGGGCAGGGAATCGTTTGTGAATTATGGGCAGACGCCTGTGCGGCATGGCATGACTGTCGGCGAGTTGGCCAGAATGTTCAACGCGGAGCGAGCCATTCATGCCAACCTTACCGTGGTTCCAATGCAAGGATGGATCCGTGGGGACTGGTTCGACTCAACTGGCCAGCTATGGGTGAATCCTTCGCCGAACATGCGCAGCCTTACGGAAGCGGCTTTGTATCCAGGAGTCGGAATGATTGAATCATCCAATATTTCCGTAGGGCGGGGAACAGACACTCCGTTTGAATTAGTCGGTGCGCCCTGGATTCATGCCGTTGATCTCGCCAAGTACCTCAACGCGCGCGACATTTCGGGGGTGCGGTTTATTCCCGTCGAATTTACTCCGGATAGCTCAGTATATGCCCATGAGAGATGCGGCGGCGTTCAGATTGTCGTGAGCGATCGCAATATGCTGGATGCTCCTGAGCTAGGCATCGAATTTGCGTCTGCTCTCGAATCCCTCTATCCCCAGAGTTACAAAGTGGCCACTGTGGACACGCTGATGGTAAGCAAAGCCAGCCTGGAGGCGATTGTGGCTGGCGAAGATCCGCGGCGTGTGGCAGAACAGTGGCGCGATGGGCTGGAGAAGTTCGAGGCACTGCGAGCGAAGTACCTTCTCTATTAGCCGTCGTCCGAACAGGATCGCTCAAGGGCCAAACCCTTAAAAGAAGGTCTGAACGATATCGACGACCTGATAGTCGGCATTCAGAACGGGCAACGTGCGCCATTTGTCGAACGTGAGGCAGGGATGACAGATGTCGAAACCGATCAGATCGCCCACCTGAAGATCATCGCCGGGACGAATTCTTAGAAATGCGTGCTGATCCATCATTTTTGTGACTTCCCAGTGCGCGGGAGCCAACTGAGGAGAACCATTGCCGGGGTGGAAATGGAGGGCAGGAACCGGAAAACCAGAGTCGAATGCGGCGTCGCGTTTGCCCAGCGCGATGATTGCTTTTTCCGTCTCCGGAACAGATTGCACATAGGCCCAGACCTGGAGCGCAGGAACCAGCCCGGAGTGCATCCGGCGCGCGATCGGATTGTGCTCCATGATTCTTAATTGTGCTTCGCGATACGCACCCACGTCGTGAGTCAGATAGCAGCCGGGACGTAGGATAACCTCCACAGGGGTATCGAAATCGGCTGCGGAAAACACCTCGGCAACCACGTCGTACCAGGCGGAGCCGGCGCCAGAGAGCAGGAGGGGCGTTTGTTGGAAGTGGCCTTCGGTGGCAAGCCTGTGCGTGACGGCGACGGCTCGCTCAAGAAAGGCACGGATCGAGCTTTCGTCCTCAAGGACGCCTTCGTAGATTTCGACCCCGCACAGTGCGACGGACTCTCGCCAGCACGACAGCGCTTTCAACACGGCCTCTAATTGATCGTCGTTGCGCACTCCCGCTCGGCCGCTCTCAACGCCGAGTTCCAGCAATACATTGAGGCGCAGGCCGAGTTTCGAAAAGTAAGTTCCTAGCTGGCGGATTTGCTCTGCCGAATCAACCAGACAATAGAATTCGAAGGCGGGATCGCGGAGCAGTTTCGCAATCCCCGCCATGTTCTGCCTGCCAATTAACTGGTTGGCCATGAGGATGCGCCGAACTCCGTGGGTATAGGCCACGAGCGTTTGATGGGCGGTTGCCATCGTGATTCCCCACGCTCCGGCCTTCAGCTGCATGGCAAACAGTTGCGGCGCCATGGTGGTCTTGCCGTGGGGCGCGAGTTTCATGCCATAGGTCGCAATGAATTGCCGCATCCATTCAAGATTATGTTCGAGCTTGTCTTGATAGAGAACCGCTACCGGCAGACTGATATCTTCGCGAAGAAGGTTCCAGTCCAGTTGTACCGCGTCGTGGGACTGAAACGCCGAATCGAGTCCTCCGAGTCCCTTGTTCAGCGGGTCAATGAGGCCGAGCCTGCTGCTCGCAATGGATTCCTTTTCGCTCAAGAAATGAACCTCCCCCAGGCAGGATGAGTTAGCGTCGAATAGCTCTGGAATATGCGACAGTAATAGTCTATATTCTGATTGAGATCCTATGCTGAGCTGCGACACTCTCATTCGACAAGCGAAGGTCCTTGATGGCAGCGGAGCCGAGGGGGAAATTCTTGACATCGCGCTCTGCGATGGTCGAATTGTCGCGCTCGGAGCGCGGCTAGAGCACTCCGCCGGTACTCAGATTGACGCTCGCGACCTGGTGCTTGCGCCCGGATTCATCGATGTTCACACCCACGATGACATCAGCGTGATCCGCGATCCAGAGATGATTGCCAAGCTTTCGCAAGGTGTGACCACGGTCATTGTCGGCAATTGCGGTATAAGTGCTTCGCCGGTTGAGTTAACCGGTGAGCTACCGGACCCGATGAATCTGCTCGGGACTCCCGAGGATTTTCGGTATCCGACGTTTTCATCCTATGTAGCGGCGGTGAATGCGGCTCGCCCGGCGGTGAATGTGGGCGTACTGGTTGGCCACACCGCTTTGCGGAACAACCACATGGATCGGTTGGACCGCGCAGCGACCGTTGCCGAAGTGGATCTGATGCGCGCGCAATTGAGCGAGGCTCTTGCTGGCGGGGCGTTGGGGTTGAGTTCCGGACTTGCGTATCTGTCTGCCAGTGCGGCCACGACCGAAGAGGTTGTCTCCCTGGCCGAGCCGCTGGCTGCGGCGGGCGCGGTGTATACGACGCACATGCGCAGCGAAACGGAAGCAATTTTAAATGCGATGCATGAGGCGTTCGAGATTGGACGCCTGAGTCATGTGCCGGTGATTGTGTCGCACCTGAAGTGTGCGGGGATCACCAACTGGGGCCGCAGCGAAGAAGTATTGGGTTATTTGGATGAGGTGCGGCGCAGACAGCAGATTGGCTGCGACTGCTATCCGTATGCGGCTGGGTCAAGTACGCTGGACCTGCGGCAGGTGGATGAGCGGGTGACGATCGCAATTACCTGGAGTACGCCGCATCCGGAGATTGCTGGCCGAACGCTGAAGGAGATTGCAGAACTGTGGAGCATGACACAGTTGGAGGCGGCGCGGAGGCTGCAGCCGGCAGGGGCAATTTATCACAGCATCGCAGAGGGAGATATGCGGCGGATCCTGGCGCATCCGGCGACCATGATCGGCTCCGATGGATTGCCCAACGATCCGCGGCCGCATCCGCGTTTGTGGGGAACATTTCCGCGTGTGCTGGGGCGCTATAGCCGCGATGAGCAGTTGATCCGGTTGCCGGAGGCGGTGCGCAAGATGACCTCGATGCCGGCGCAGCGATTCGGGCTTGCGGGGCGCGGATTGATTCGCGAGGGATACTGTGCGGACCTGGTTCTATTTGATCCGGGAACGATCATCGACACGGCCACGTTCAGCGATCCGGTCCGCGCGGCGCAGGGGATTGCGGTCGTGTGGGTGAATGGAGTTCTTTCCTATCCGACGAAGGGGCCAACGACAAACCGCGCTGGGCACTTTGTCGCTCGAGGCAAAACGGCATGGGTGCAGTGATTTAGAACAGGAGCGCACGAACGATGAGCATCAAGCGGTATGGCGTCGAAGGCGGCAGGGGCACGGGCGGACAGCAGCTTCCGTTTGCGCGGGCGGTGGAGGCCGATGGCTGGCTGTATGTTTCCGGGCAGGTGCCGATGGTGAACGGCGAGTTGGTCACTGGCAGCATCACGGTGCAGTCCCAGCAGGCGATTCGCAATCTGCTGACCATTTTGAATGAAGCAGGCTATGGGCCACAGGATGTGGTGCGTTGCGGTGTATGGCTTGAAGATCCCCGGGACTTCTCCGCGTTCAACGCAGTGTTCAAGGAGCACTTCGGCGCTTATCCTCCAGCGCGCGCCTGCGTTGTCTCAAGCATGGTAGTGGATTGCAAGGTCGAGATCGAGTGTGTGGCCTACAAGGCGCCGACGGCCTAGTTCCGAAACGAATCGTTCATCTCGAGCTTGGCGGCAGGTCTGCCTGATCGGTTTGCATTGCTTGTGCCTATGATTGATCCGCACAGTCTCTATCTGCTCATCTCGGCGTTGGTCGCGGTCGTTGGCCTGATTGTGCTGATTGCTGTCTTCAAGCTGAACCCATTCATCACGCTGTTTGTCGCCTCCCTGTTCCTTGCCCTGATGACGGGAATGCAGCTGTCGACAGTTGTTCACTCGTTTGAAGCCGGAGTAGGTGCCACCCTGGGCCACATTGCGATTGTGGTGGCGCTGGGAACAATGCTGGGCAAGATGATGGCAGAATCCGGCGGTGCGGACCGGATTGCTCACACGTTGACAGAAATTTTCGGAGAGAAGCGCGTTCATTGGGCCATGATGGTCATTGGCCTGATTGTCGGACTGCCAGCGTTTTTTGAAGTTGGCTTTGTTCTTCTGATTCCAATCGCGTTTACCGTGGCGCGACGGACGCGGACTTCCCTCATCATGGTCGGCCTTCCCATGGTCGCGGGGCTTTCCGTCGTTCACGGGCTGGTGCCGCCACATCCGGCAGCTTTGCTGGCAGTGACGATTTACAAAGCGGATGTCGGGCGGACGATCTTTTTTGCGTTGCTCGTGGGGCTGCCGACTGCGGTGATTGCCGGACCACTCTATGCCAAGTTGATTGCTCGGCATATTCATCTGCCCACGGAAAACCCCATGGCCCGAGAGTTTGTGGATCACGGGACGGAGCGAAGTTTGCCGGGCTTCTGGCTGACTTTATTTACGATTCTATTTCCGGTGATCCTGATGCTGGTCGGCAGCTGGGCGGATCGGATTGCGGCACCGAAAAGTGGACTGAATGAAGGCTTGCACCTGATTGGCAACGACGACATAGCGCTGCTGATCGGCGTGCTGCTGAGCTTCTTTACACTGGGCCGCATGCGCGGATTCAATCGCTCGACGATTTTACGATTCAGCAATGAATGCCTGGCGCCGACGGCGACGATCACGCTGCTGGTGGGCGCGGGCGGCGGATTTGGGAGGATTCTGGCCGACAGCGGAGTGTCGCAGGCCATTATTGGCGTGGCGCTGAACAGCCACGTGCCTTTGCTGTTTCTGGCGTGGCTGCTGGCTGCGCTGATGAGGCTTGCCACTGGGTCGGCTACCGTTGCAATGTCGACGGCGGCAGGCATTGTAGCGCCAATTGCGCTGCATGCGACCGGCGTTCATCCGGAGCTGCTGGCGATTGCTACGGGGGCCGGGTCACTGATTTTTTCGCACGTGAATGATGGCGGATTCTGGCTGGTGAAGGAGTATTTCAACATGAGCGTGGCGGACACGATCAAGACATGGTCTGTGTGCGAAACAATCATTTCCGTTACGGCTTTGATCTTTACGGTCGGCCTTGCGCACGCGTTGTGATGAGTGATGCGATCGGAGCCATGCATCGAGGTCCACATTCAAATGGATGAAGGGTGAGTGGAATGACGGAAGCAATGTTTCGGCAGGGAGTTAGCCGGCGCTGGTTTGTGATGGGCGCTTCTGCTATGGCGCTTGGGCCTTTTGTGATCGCAAAAGCGCAAGGGGCCGCGCCTGGGTTCAAGACAGGCAGAGTACTGGCGTATGTGGGCACTTATACGGCTGCAGGGAGCAATGGCGAGGGAATCTATGTTTTCGAGATGAATGAAGCTACCGGCGAGTTATCCGACAGAAAGCTTGCTGCCAAAACGCCGGCGCCCTCGTGGATTGCGATTCATCCTTCGAAGAAGTATCTCTATGCTGTGAATGAGCTGAGCGATTATCAAGGCCACAGCGGATCGGTGAGCGCATTTCGAATTGACGCCGGCAGCGGAGATCTGACGGCTCTGAACGTGGTGAGCTCAGAGGGCGCCGGACCTTGTTACCTGAGCATCGATGCAGCAGGGAAGTATGCGTTTGTGGCTAACTATGACGGCGGGAGCATCTGCGTTCTGCCCATTCTGGAAGATGGAAGGCTAGGTACGGCGACCGACATTCATCGCGATGGCGGGCAGTTGGGGGGCAAGCAGGCAACCAATGCTCCGCGAGGCAGCTTTGCCATGAGCGGACACGATGCTCCGCACGCGCACATGATTGCGCCGGATCCGCAGGGCAACTTTGTTCTGGCGACGGACCTGGGGCAGGATCGGATTTACTCCTACCGATTCGAGGCCAGCAATGGAAGGTTGAGCCCGCAGGAGAGTGCGCCGTTCGCGGCGTTACCGTCGGGGGATGGTCCGCGGCATTTTGCATTCCACCCCAACGGACGTTGGCTGTACAGCTTCCAGGAGGAGTCTTCGACCGCGGTTTTCTTTCACTACGATGCGGCGACGGGATCGCTCGCCGCGCAGCAGACGGTTTCTGCATTGCCGGAGGGATTCGCGGGCACAAGCTATGCATCTGAGATTGTCGTCGAGCCCAGTGGGAAGTTCCTTTATGCTGCCAACCGGCTGCATGACACGATTGCGGCTTTCTCGATTGATGACGAGGGAAAACTGAAGTGGATCGGGGAGACTTCGACGCTGGGAGATTACCCGGGGCAATTCCGGATCGACCCGAGCGGCGGTTTTCTGTATGTGTGCAATCTGCATAGCGACAACATCGCTTGCTTCAGGGTTCATCGTGATACCGGAGCGCTCGCGTTTACCGGCATCTATGCAGCTGTGGGAAGCCCGGGGAGCATAACGTTCCTGAGTTGATGATCGTGTGAAGAAATTGGACAAGCCTGGGATTCCGAGTTCAAACGGGCATCCACTATTTGGGGAGCGCGTTCAGTTTGTCCAGCGTACGCTTCAAGTCGTCCAGTTTCTGGCCGGCATCGCTCAGCTTGCCTTCTGAAGTCAGATGCTGGTAGTCGGAGAAGTCTTTACCGGCCTGGGCAATGAGCGACTTGAGATCGGATGCCGGTTGCCGTTGGGCCGGTGCTCCTGGTTCTGTTGCCGGACGCTGGACTTCGGTCGCGCTCATAGAGGAAGGCTGAGAGCCATAGAGCGACGCCAGTGCGCCTTCGAAGGTGGGAGCGTAAGCCAGGCGGTCCTGCAGAGCGAGTACGACGAGACGCAACTCCGGCATCGGGCTGCGTTCGGCTTGCAGATAGATCGGCTCAGCGTAGAGCAGCGCGCGCCCGCATGGAATTACGAGCAGGCTGCCGCGGCGTACGTGTGAGCCTTGCTGATTCCAGAGCGTCAGTTGGCCCGACAGTTCCGCGTTCTGATCGATGCGCGCTTCAATCTGCTGCGGCCCGTCGACGAGGCGCGTTTTTGGGAAATCGTAGACAACCGAAGTGCCGTAGTGATCGCCATCGCTGCGGCCGGCGATCCAGCCGATGAGGTTGTTTCGATTGGCGGGCGTGAAGGGAAGAATCTCAACAAACTCCAGTCCGTCTTCGCCGGGCAGCCTCATGAGCACGAAGTTGGGTTGCATCGGTTGCGTCGTCTGCTCACCGCCTTGGCCCATGCCCGTTTCTGTGGCGACCGTCCAGAGGTCTTCGCGGTTATAAAAAACCTCCGGATTCGTCATGTGATAGAGCCCGTAAACTTCGGCCTGCAGGCTTAACAGCAACTCCGGATAGCGTACGTGCTTGCGCAGCCAGGCGGGCATCGACGAAGAATCTTTGAAAAGACTGGGAAAGATGCCGCGCCATGCTTCGAGAATTGGATCGGTTTTGTCGAAAACATAGAATGTCGTGGTCCCGTCGTAAGCGTCAATGACGACTTTGACGCTGTTGCGCATGTAGTTCAAGGATAGGGCGTCCACGCCGCGATGAGCGGAGTAAGGATAAGTATCCGACGAAGTGAAGGCATCCATCACCCAGGACAGGCGGCCGTCATCGCCGACGACAATGTACGGATCCTGATCGAAAGTAAGGAAAGGCGCGAGTGCGGCGACGCGATCGCGAACATTGCGGTGGATAAGCAGGCGGCTTTGCGCGTTGATGTCGTCGCTGAAGGGGACCTTGGCGATGTCGCCGCGGTCGAACGCGATCAGCGTGCGGCGCAGAAAGCTGCCCAGTTCGATGCCGCCCGAGCCCTGGTACGAGGTGCGGTTGTTGTTCTGCCCTTCAGGGTAATTGAACTCCTCCTGGCGGGTTTTCACGTAGACATCGGTGTTGGTCATTTCGCCGAAATAGATTTCGGGGCGGGTGACCTCGAGACCGTGAACGGTGCTCTGGACGGGCATATTGCTCAGCATCAGGGTCGGCAGGCCTTCGGGCGTGAAGCCGTTGACGGGGTTCATGGTGATGCCATAGCCGTGGGTGTAGATGAGCTTGTCGTTGATCCAGTTGCGGCTGTTTTCAGGAAGCTTGTCGACGTTGAGTTCGCGTGCGGCGAGCATCACTTCGCGCGTGCTGCCGTCGATCTGATAGCGATCGATGTCAACGTCAGGGAAGTCGTAGTAAGTCCTGATTTCCTGAACCTGGCGGAGGGTGTCTTTGAGCGCTTCGACATCCCACAGACGAATGTTCTGGAGTGTTGGCTGGTTATTGGCAGGATCAGTCGCACCCACGGTGACTTCTGCGGGGAACTCATGTTGCGCGAATGAGTCCAGGCCGTAGGCCCGGCGTGTCATCTGGATGTTATAGGCAATGTAGGGCTGCTCCCGGACTAACTCATTGGGTTTTACTACAAAACTCGTGACATACCAGGCGATCACCCCCATTCCGATATAACAGCCGGCCGCCGGTAGGATAGCGACGATGAGCCAGCTGCCGCGCGGTTTAAACAAGCCGGAGAGGATGGCGATGAGGCTGCCAACGACAAGAGCAACGGCGACAACCAGCAGGCCGGCCAGGTTGACGTGGGCGTCGGTGTAGGTAACTCCGTCGAAGACTGTGTGATGCTCGAACAATAACTCGAAACGGCTGAGATAGACACGGAAGGCGAGTACCAACAACAGGAATCCGAGCGAAAGCGAAAGTCCGCGCCAGGGTAACTGGATGGTACCGCGGAAACGGCCGGCCAGTGCGCGCGAGCCGCCCGTGACGAGGATGAAAGATACGGAGAGGACGCAGGTGATGACCGCGAGTGTGAGCACCCAGCCGGCAATAAGTTGCCAGGCAGGCAGAGCGAACAGATAAAAGTTGAGCGGCTTGGCGAAGATGGGATCGATGAAATTTGCCGAGCTCGGCGGGGCGCTGGGTGCATACCAGAACAGAGCCAGCGTGGACCATTGCGCCTGCATGGTTGCTGCCGTGGCCAGTGCGGTGAGGAATGAGACGCCGATGGCTGCTGCGCGCAGAACGGGAGCAACCGGGAGACTGACGGGATTGCCGTTGATGACGATGGTGTGGTGATCGGGCAGTTCGGCGAGGTGGGCGCGCTTGAACGCGGAGAAGGCACCGAACAGATAGGCAAAAGTGACCACGGCGAACAGGGCGAAGATGCCCCAGGAGAGGCTGCGCGACTTCAGGAAGACTTCAGAGTAGCCGAGCGAACGGTACCAGAGCAGATCGACCCAGTAAGACAGCGCGGTGCGGCTGCCGAAGACAATGATTGCGATCGCGATGATGAGGACGACTACTCCGCGGTGGCGCGGGCGAGAGGATTTTGCTGGGATCGGCCAATCGATGGAATCGGGCAATTTATTACCCCACTTTGCTTACTGCTTCATAGTAGCTGATTGGCCTCCGGCCTTTTGGAACCGTTCTCGCCAGGAGCAAAGCCCTTGGCATTATGTCTCTGTTGGGGCGCGGCGTGAAGTCACGCCCCTTCGAGACTCGATGAATCGAACAGAGCACTCAAAAGTGGAAGTGGGAGTGGAACTCGGCCCTGAACATGCCAGGGGCGTTGAAGTGGGAGGGGCCGACGGGGATGGAGTTGTCGAGCAGGGCGCGGTGGCGGAGGAGGCTGGCGAGATTGACGGCGAGTTTCGAGCGTTCGCCAGTTGCGCGGCCGACGGAGACGGCCAAAGTCGTGTGCACGGGAAGATAGGGCCCGTTGTAAGGGCCTTGGAGGCGCCGGCCTGGCCGTTGGAAAATCCGGGGCCTTAACAGATGTTGGCGGAGAACAGGAGGGCTGTCGCGGCTGCACGTGCAGGCGCGTTTGCAGAATGGCAAATGGACCTGCGCCTTCAGTCGCGACAGCGGGGCAATCTTTTCTGATCGAGAGTAGGAGGTGAGACTTTTTTCGAGGGAACTGGTCGAAGGGCCGCCGAAGGTGCGGGCGCGCACCTGGCTGAGCCGGCGGCGGCGCGGCAGGCAGCCCGGGAGCGGGGATGTGCGAGCAGCCCGGGAAGGCAGACGGGCCAGGCAGCCAGCGTCTGCGGAGTAATGCTTGGGGCCAGGCCGAAGCTCGGGGAATGCGGGACGGGTAAAATGTGCGATGAGAACGGATTTGCCAAATGCGGTCGCGGCCGCAAGGGTGGCCATATCGAGGGCCATGGCGAGCTCAGCATTTGGGCCGGCACGGGCCACCTGCGCTGGCCGAATGAATGGCCGTGAGCGGCCCCAGCCAGAAAAGCAGGATCAGCGCAATGCACAGGGCGCGGCGTATTTGGAATTGATGGTACACGAGCGGGGCAGGCGCGCGGAATAGGCGGGCGATAAAAGCCTGGCCGTCAGGTATGATCGGGGTATTCCGTTTTCTATTGATACACGCGAGGGAATGCTGGTGTCTGAAGTGAATGTTTCCGGGTTGCTGCACGGGGCTGGATTCGCGGCCATGAAAGAATCGCGCGGGCAGCGTCCTCTGCGGATTGCGCTGTTTGGATTTGGGACTGTGGGCAGTTCTGTAGCGCGGATCCTGGTCGAATCCGAGCCACAAGAGCTCGAATTGACCCACGTCTTCAATCGCGATGTGGAGCGCAAACGGGTAGACTGGACTCCGGCAAGCGTGGTGTGGAGCCAGGACGCGGACGCGGTACTGGCTGCTGACGTGGATGTAGTGGTCGAGCTCGCAGGTGGCCTCGGTCCGGCCGGGGGGTGGGTTCGCAAGGCTCTGACAGCCGGCAAGAGCGTGGTGACGGCGAACAAGAAGCTGATCGCGTTTCACGGCGTGGAACTGGAACGGCTGGCGGCGAGCAAGGGTGGCCATTTGAAGTATGGCGCGGCGGTTGCTGGCGGCATTCCAGTGATTCCTGGCCTGGAACAGGGCCTGGCCGGCGATCGCATTGAGCGCATGGAAGGGATTTTGAATGGGACCTGCAACTTCATTCTGAGCAAGATGGAAGATGGTGCCGAATACGGCGTGGTGCTGGAGGAAGCGCAGGCTGCAGGGTATGCCGAGGCAGACCCGACCGAGGACGTCGGCGGGTTTGACGCTAGGGCCAAGCTTTCGATTCTTATGCGCCTCGCCATGCGCGTGGAGGTCGATCCGGAGGAGATCGTTCCGCGGCCCATCACCAAGGTCTCGGCGCTGGACTTCGCCTATGCGCGTGACCTTGGCTGCACCATTCGGCAGGTGGCGCGGGCGGAGGTGGCCGGCGGACTGGTTGCGGCTTCTGTCGGCCCCGTGCTGGTGGCGTTGCGTTCGCCGCTCGCCTGGTCGCGCGGCACCGAGAATATGGTGATCCTCAGCGGAAAATACGGTGGGGACGTGGTGTTCTCCGGCCACGGCGCCGGCGGTCATCCCACGGCGGTTGCGGTGGTGAGCGATCTGCTGGCGCTGGCGCATGGTTCGCGGCGAGTGGAGGTTCCGTCGACGCCGGCGGCGGTGAGCGGGGAATTCGAGGTTCCGCATTACATTCGTTTCATGGTGATGGACCGCCCGGGGATTGTGGCGGAGATTACCGGCGCGCTGGCCAAAGAGAGAATCAACATTCGCGCCATCATGCAAAAGCCGGGCTGCCCGCAAGAGGCACTGCCGTTTGTGGTGACGGTGGAACCGTGCCGCAACTCAACGCTGAATCGGGCCCTGGATAGCATTCGCACCATGGACTGCATGATTGTGGAGCCGTTGGATTTGCAGATGCTGGAGTAGCGCGCCAAACGTCAGTATGAACAGATCAGTTTTTCGGACATCAGAGATCAGACTTGCGGGAGCAAAGGAGCTAACGGATGATCGATACGATTTATCGATGTGAAATTTGCGGAGAAGAGAGCGATCACCCGGTGCGGTGGATTGTAATTCATTGCAGCAACACGCAGTTGACGATCTTTAAGTGGACCAAGGAAGCAGCCCAGGCGCCGGGGGCGCGGCACTATTGCGGCGAGGCGCATGCGCAAGTGTATCTCAGCCGATGGTTTCAATCGTTCTGCGGGTGATTGCGGGGCGGCTTCCGGCATGGAGAGCCTGATGAATCTTCCGCGGTCGAGAACAATTGAGGTGCATATCCCGCCGATTCGACCAGGCTCTCGATGGACTCCCGGACGCGGAAATCGTCGTCCACGGCCACCACGACCACCATATGTTTTGCTTCGTTTGTCATTTCAAAGCCAATCTCCGACTACGCTTGGATGGTATCGGAGACTCGGCTGGCTGACAATTATAGGTTTATTCAGACGGGTCTAGATATGCGGGCGGCTCCAAGCTTATCCGCCATTCTGACAAGCTCCGCCGGCGATTTAGCTTCCATTTTGCGCATAATCTGACCCCGGTGAACGCCAATGGTAACCTCGGCGGTGCCCAGGGCTGCAGCAGTCACCTTATTGGCATAAGCCTCAACAACAAAGGGAAGTACCTCCCGCTCACGAGGCGTGAGAAGGCTGTAATGGCTCTGCAATTCGGCGAGTTCTGTTCTCTTCTGTCTCGCGATTCGATCAATAGCAATCGCGTTATCGATCGCGCGCATCAATTCTTGGCCGTTGAATGGTTGAGAGAGGAACTCGATCGCGCCCGCCTTCATGGCGCGCACCGAAGAAGGGATATCCCCATGGCCGGAGATGAAAACAATCGGTGGCGCATGTCCAGTCACCAACTGCTGCTGAAGTTCGAGGCCGCTTGTTCCCGGCAGTTGCAAATCCAGAATCGGGCATGCCGGGGCGTCGGGCTTATCTTATTCCAGGAACTCGGCGGCCGAACCGAAGACAGCGACCTGAAGTCCCATCGAGGAAATGAGGCTGCGCAGTGACTCTCTCACTCTGAAGTCGTCGTCAACCACAAAAACAATGGGGTTGTCAGGGTTCATGGTGGGCACTTTTCGCGACGCGAGCATCCGGGCAGGAAAGCGGGAGAGCGCGCGGGCTTATGTAGGTTGCGTATTGAGCAAAGGCGACCGCCAGTTGCAGCGAAGAATCGAGCGGAATCGCCTGCGCGAAGGGGTCTGGCTGGTCTTTAGTCGGGAAGGTGGATGGATACCGATAGTCGGAGAAATAGGCTGCGTTTGCAGCATTGTGCTCCACGCACAACCCTGGAAAACTAAAAATAGCAGGAATTGTGATGCCCTGAATATTGAGATAGGGCGGCGGCGCTGCATAGGCGCCCATGTGACATGAAACGCAGCTCGAGTTCGCCTGGTCGACGGCGCCGGCAAGGCGGTTCTCGCAGCCATAGTGCTGTGGCTGACTGCTGGGTGCGAGCACGGTCTCGGAGAGAGGTTTGCTCTCGCCCGCGGCACTGCCGGGAATGTGTGAGGATCGTTGCCCCACTGAACTCCAAGCGGCTGCACTCGGTCGAGCACCGATGCACCCGGCAGATTCCCGTAATAAGCCAGCGTGCTATAGACCCATCGAGTGGGCGATCTTGAATCCACCACGGCCAGATCGAACTGGATCAGGTGCACATTGCGCACTCGGCGCTCGCAAGTGGAATAGGTTACGGGCGAGTACTGGACGTGCGCATCGGCCTGCCAGTCTGTCGACCCTTTCAGATAAGGCACGCTGGCTGCATCGGCAGTGGTATTCAAAATCTTGATCACGACTGTGCCTTCAGGAAACGGCAAGCCGTCCGCAAAGGGCCTACCGCCTTCCATGTGCACCGCCGGCTGGCCTGAAGCTGGAAAAACCTGGCCCAGAACCCATGCGCCACAAGGGTTATACATGCCAACCGACCATGTTTCAAAAAGCGGGTCCACCCCTGGAGTTGATTGCAGCGCTTGGAAGATCCGCTCCTTTCCGCTGCCTCTGCCTTCGTGAAATGTCGAGAGCGACGTGGATAATTCGTTGGTCAGCCCATGTGCAAACTCGCGTCCGCGCTCGCCGTCGACGGCCATCCACGGTACGTGGTACCAGCGAGTTTCAATGCCAACCCTTGTCTGCCACCCGGTTTCATCGGGGAGGTTGGGGTCCTGCCCCTCTTTGATGTAATCGACGATGTCCTGCACATAGCCGCGCCAGTCGTTCTAGTCGGCCGACGGATTGGCGAAGGAGACGGGGCGCTTGAGCCAGGGGGCCGGGCATGAAGGCATCTGTCTGGGGTAATCGTGGCTCAGCTTGAATCTTGGGCCACGCCAGTTCGGCGGCGGTGTATCGGCGCTGTCGCGAAAAGCGGTGGCTGCGGTTGAAGGGCTGGGATGCTGTTGGGCAACGCCGACGCCGCACAGTGTCAGGGCAACCAGCAGGTAACTACCATATTTTGCGTAAAATTCCATCCGCTATGCCTTTCAATTTCTTGTACAGAAATATTCATAAATCAATTGTCGATTTTCGCGGTATTATAATCACATTATTTCGTCTGAGTAAAGGAGAAGATCTGATGCCCAGGGAGGTCTCGTTTTTTCTGAACGGGGAATTTGTTACGATCGCTGACCCCGCGCCGGATCTGCTGCTCATCGATTACCTCCGCTCACCGGGCGTCGGCCTCGCTGGACCGAAGAAGTCCTGTGGACAGGGAGGCTGCGGCGCCTGCACCGTAATCCTTTCTCACTGGGACGGGGACGGCCCCGTGCATCGCGCCATCAATTCATGCCTCAGGCCGGTTTGCGCGCTGGGCGGAATGGTGGTCACGACGATTGAAGGAACAGGTTCGGTGCGGAGGCCGAACCCGGAGCTGAACCACTCGCTGGTTTTCTCCCGAGCCGCTGCTCCGCCAAATGCAGCGCCTCCACCCGCAGTGGCCCAGGCTGCCGCTGCCGTCCAGACCAAGAATCTGACAGTGTTACGATCGGTTGCGAAGGCGCGCTCGGCGCATCACGGAGCGCCTGCGCTTCATTTGGAGAGCGACCCTGCCTCTCACCCGTCCGAGGTGAGTCATGAAGGCATGAATCCGGTCGCTTACCGGCTCGCCCTGAACAACGGCTCGCAATGCGGATACTGCAGCGTTGGGTTCGTTATGAATATGTCGGAATTCATCGCGAACAATCCCCATGCCAGCAAGAAAG
>DATDLS010000465.1:0-25866 GCA_036519195.1 Occallatibacter sp.
AGCTCGAGCCCGCGAATGCGTTCGGCTTCCGTCAGCGCATGGTTGGCGTGCGCTGCAAAGAAGCCGTCGGCCTGTTCCTTGCTGCGATCGAGCACCACGTCAATGTATCCATCGCGCGCCGCCCACACATCTTTGAACAGCCGGCTGCCATGCTGCTCGGTCAACGGAGCAATGGCATCGCGCAGCTCATCGAGGGCCTGGCGAAGCGGCGTGCGCCACAGCTGGTTGAACGGCCTGCCACCATTGCATCCGCAGTTGGAGCGCCAGCGTTCCACGCCGTGCGCGCAACTCCACGAGGTATTGTCTTGAATTTCACATTCGTAGTCGGGAGCAAACTTCTCGAGAAATCTGCCGTAGTTCGTGAGGCGCACCGTCTTATCTTTTTCGAGCAGCTGCAGGGCATAGGCCAGCGCCATTTCGCCGTGCCGGTGATGATGGCCGTACGACTCGCCATCCGTGGCCACGTGCATGAGCTGCGGCTGCGGGCCTTCGCGAAAGCCACTCTTCAAACGGCCGGCAAAGTTCTCTCCGGAGTTCAACAGGCCCTCAAAGGCAATGGCCCGCGAAGCCGAACCGTTATAAAAAAACACGGCCAGCGATTTGCCGGACGCGAATCGCAGCAGGTAAGGACGCGTGCCATCGACGCTTGCGCCCGGTGTCTCGGTCCACTGTTCGCCGTCGCCTAGCGCCCGTACCCGGGCGCACTGGTGCGGCGCCAGCAGCGTGAACTTCACGCCATGCTCGGCCAGCAGCTCCAGAGTCTCCGTGTCTGCCGCGGTCTCGGCCAGCCACATGCCTTCCGGCGCCGCGCCGTAGTGCTGCTTGTAGTCCGCAATGCCCCAGCGGATCTGCGTGATGCGGTCGCGGCGGCTGGCCAGTGGCATGATAATGTGGTTGTACACCTGCGCCATGGCCGAGCTGTGCCCGGCATAATTCCGCCGGCTCCTCCGCTCTCCGTCCAAAATCATGCGATAGGTGCGCGGCGTGTTCTCCTTCAGCCAGCTGAGCAGCGTAGGCCCGAAGTTGAAGCTGATGCGCGCATAGTTGTTCACGATGCGCGTGATCTGGTTGCGATCGTTCTGGATGCGGGCCGCGCCGTTGGGCGCGTAACACTCCGCGCAGATGCGCTCATTCCAGTCGTGATACGGTACCGCAGAGTCCTGCGTCTCCACCGTCTCCAGCCACGGATTTTCGCGCGGCGGTTGGTAAAAATGTCCATGAATGCAGATATAACGTTTACCTGAAGGCATCAATTGTCCTGACGACCGGCGCGTATCCTGCGGAAGGACAGGCCCGGTCTCGCTGGGTGTAGCCGTCCTGCCGCAGGTTCCGCGACAGGCTCGACCATCATAAATTGTTCGATGCATCGCCGGGCGCATCCGCCCCGGGGCCACCTCTTGCTGCACCACCAGATGGAACGGCCTGCAATATCCTGCCCCAATTTTGGCGATCTTGTCCCCGCTGAACGGTCGGAAAACTCAGTTCCAGCAGCAATTGCTCACTCAGGCTCGGCCCCCGGGAGGCACATCCGGACGGGCCAGATCACAGGCCCGCCACAGATACCAGCTGGCCACGCTGCGAAACGGCGACCACTTCCTGGCCCGCCGCAGCATCAGGTCCGCCTTGGGCAAATCCGCTGCCGCCAGTGCCCGCGACTTGGGTACCTTCATAAACGTCAGCGCAAAGCCTTTGCGCACGCCGTAGTCGGTCACGGGAAAAACGTCCGGCCGGCCGAGGCGAAACATCAGCAGCATCTCCACCGTCCAGGCGCCAATGCCGCGTACCGCGGTGAGCCGTTCGATGATCTCCGCGTCGGTGAGTTTTTTGATGGCCGCGTGCGAGGGTACCGTCCCGTCCAGGGTCTTCGCAGCCAGATCTTTGAACGCCTTGATCTTGTTGCCGGAAACGCCGGCCGCCCGCAGCCGCTCGTCGGGGGTGTCCAGCATCAGCTCGGGCGTTGGATCGCCGCGGAAATACTCGCGCACCCGGCCATGGATGGTCGCCGCCGCCTTGCCATGCAGCTGCTGATAGAGAATCGACTCCAGCAGGGATTCAAATGGCGATGGTGCCGGATCGAGCTTCATCGTGAACGGCCCGGCCCGCTCCATCAGCGCGCCCAGCTTGGCATCGCGCGCTGCCAGGTACGCCTGAGCTTCGACCGCGTCGAATGGAAGCTTCCTGCTCCGTCCGTCATGAATCATGGCCAGAGTTTATCGCAGCCGGGTCTCGATTGCATTGGCAACAGAGGGGCCCCCGCAAGGCCTATTTCGTCGTTGTTTCCCTGACCGTCACCTGCGCCTGCTGGGTGCTCGTGTGCAGGATGTGAATCTGCGTCTTGCCCTCGTCCTGGTTGTCGCGCTGAAGAATGGCCACGATCACGGAATCCATATTGCCCTTGGTCCGTTCAAGAATCGCACCGGTCCCCACGTTCATGGTCGTAGTGCCCTTGCCCAGCCGGTTTTTATAGAAGGCAATCACCTTATCTTTGGAGTCGGAGGTAAGAAAGTTGGCCGCCACCCCCGGTCCGCCGGGCAAGCTCATGCGCATGCCTCCTTTGGCCACCTGCGCGCCGGGATAGACATCGATGCCCAGGTCATCCGCCGTAAATTGATCGGTGGGACTGGAACTGAACGGGTCGCCCCTGGTGTGGACCGTCATGCCGGGATGCTTATCGATGCGGAGGACGCGGGAAACCCGCCATGCCGTGTAGCCAATTGCGCCCACTGCCAGGACCACGAGAAAAGCAAACACCCCGAGAAGGATCAGGACGATCTTCAGCGTATAGTTCCTGGCGGGCGGCGCAGCAGCCGGTTGCACCGGTGCACCCGGCGCCTGGTAGCTCCGAGCTGCGGAAGCAGATGCGGGCACTTGCGGCGCTTCGCTCGATGGGTTCTCGGACAATTCGGTCACGGTTCCCTCCTTGAAAGGTGCATTTCCCTTCAACGCAGGCCAGATTGCATTGTTGATTGAAGCCACTATACCCGAAATTCGCGTTGCCCGTTTTCTATCCAGGTCTTCCAGTTTCCCCGCTTGGCCGCCGCATCGGGACGTGACGGTGAATCCTGGCTCCGGTTGGATCACAAGACTGTTTGAGGAGGGCAAATTCCATGACGCACCACAGGTTTCCGCGCCGGTTCCGGCGGCGCGATTGGGCTTCCCTTCGGGTGCTCTCGGAGGCGGGGAGCGGAACAGAACAACCGGAAGCGCCGGCCATCGACCGCGCACTCCACCAGCCTTTCTGCCGACCTTCGCTCCCAAAGGCGGCCCAAAATCCCTCCCCGGCCAATTACCATCAGGAAAGCACCCCGTTTGCTAAAGGAGCGCCCCGCCATGAAGATGCGCCCAGGCACACTAACCGGCTTTCTGCTTTGCGGCAAGGAATGGATTGACGGAGAGCCGCTGGAAGTCCGCTCTCCCTGGGATCAGGGTCTGGTCGGCCGCGTCTCCGTGGCCACCCGTGCGGATGCCCGCCAGGCCGTAAGCCATGCCACCACCAGCCTGCGCCGCACACGCGCCCTGCCGCGCTGGAAGCGCCGCGAAATTCTTGAAGACATTGCCGCCTCCATTCTCGATCAAAAGGAGCGCTTTGCCCAGCTCATTACGGCTGAAGCCGGCAAGCCCGTGCGTCTGGCGCGCGCGGAAGTGGACCGCGCAGTGCTCACCTTCAAAACTGCCGCCGAGGAAGCCGCGCGCCTGGGCGGTGAAAGCCTTCCCCTGGACCTTACCGAAGGCAATGAAAATCGCTGGGGCCTTATCCAGCGTTTTCCCGTAGGCCCGATCCTGGCCATCACGCCGTTCAATTTCCCGCTCAACCTGGTGGCGCACAAGCTGGCCCCGGCGATTGCTGCCGGCTGTCCCGTCCTGCTCAAGCCTGCGCCACAAACGCCTTTCACCGCGCTGGCTCTTGGCGAAGTCATCCTCAAGGCAGGGTGGCCGGCCGAAGCCCTTGCCGTGCTGCCGCTGTCGAACGCCGACACCGCCTGGCTGGCCGAAAAGGAAGACCGCATCAAGCTGGTCAGCTTTACTGGATCGGCCAAAGTCGGCTGGGATCTCAAAGTCCGCTCCGGGCGCAAGCGCGTCCTGCTCGAGCTCGGCGGCAACGCGGCGCTCGTCATCCACAGCGACTGGCACGATCTGGACCAGGCCGCCCTGCGCACCGCCCACGCGGCCTTCGGCTATGCCGGGCAGTCCTGCATCTCCGTCCAGCGCATCTTTGTCGAGCGCAAAATCTTCCAGACCTTCCTGTGGAAGCTGGTCGAGATCACCGCCAAAATGATTTCCGGCAACCCCTCGGAGGATGCCACCGACGTTGGCCCGCTCATTCGCATGACGGAAGCCGAGCGCATCGAAGACTGGATCAAGGAAGCGGTTGATGGCGGCGCCAAGGTGGTGGCCGGCGGCGAACGCCAGGGTTCGCTCGTCACACCCGCCATCCTCACCGGAACGAAACCGGGCATGAAAATCCGCGATGAGGAAGCCTTCGGCCCGGTGGTCGTGGTCGAGCCCTATGACGACTTCGAGCAAGCCTTGGCCGACGTCAACCACTCCCGCTACGGACTGCAAGCCGGCCTGCTCACCCGCGATGCCGGCCGCATCCTGACTGCCTATCGCGAGCTCGAAGTCGGCGCACTGATCGTTGGTGACACCCCCGCCTGGCGTCTCGACCCCATGCCCTATGGCGGCGTCAAAGACAGCGGCATAGGACGCGAAGGCATCCGTTCCGCCATCGAAGAAATGACCGAACCGAGAATGCTCGTCATGTCCGGCCTGAGCTAGACGCATGCCCGATCGCGGTTTGGATCGCAAACCCACCGTCGCTCGCCCGGAATCAATGGGCAGCCCCTGGTCCACGGTACGGGCGAAGCCAACCGCGTCCGCCGCGCCGAGAGCAGCGATCGAGTCTTCCGTGGTCAGGCTGCCGGGCAGCGTCCGTTCCGTCTCCACGGATCCGGCGTCGACTGCGACGCGCCGGTCGGCTTGGTCTGGCGGTTTTGTCTAGAATCACCGCTTAAGCCGACCACCGGCCCACGTGCGACGGTCCATCTCCGGAAGGCGGGGAGAATGCGACGTCCCCCAAAATCCATAAAAAACGCCCCCCGGTTATGCTTGCCTGGATGAATACCAGATCTGCCAAACCAAAGGGGCGAGGAGCCGCAATCACAAGAAAATGGGCCGTCCTGCTCGACGCCTGGAACGGATGGTTCCATCCTCAGCATCTGCTCTGGGCACATTTTCTGGACCGAACGCCAATATAGGAGCCGTCTTCGGCTTTCTCTAGGTTCCATCGGGTACCAATTCCTCCAGCTGAGGCTAAACCATTATCAGCACGCAGGTTAACCAACTGTAGACAACTCCATTTCGGGGACGTATGATACGCAATGCAGATGGTTTCGTTCCAATTGTTGCACTGAGTTTTGCCGCGCAAGAATGCACTCATCGGGCTCCCCCCCAGATCGAAAGATCTTCCCTGGCCGTAGAACCTTTCGCGCCCAATCCAGTCAGTCCAGGGAATGATCTCGACGCCAGGAGCCGGGCCAATGCCAGGGGTCACAAAATCCATGCAAGACTCCGCACAGCCGCTGCCCGCTCCGGAAGCCGCGGCCGTCCGCGAACAGCTGGAGCGTCTGCTTGCCCACCCTTTGTTTTCCAATAGCAAGCGGTACCCGGTGCTTCTGGCCTATACCGTCGATCAGACCCTCAAGGGCGCTGGGGCGGAGCTCAAGGAGCGCAGCATCGGCATTGAGGTATTCGGCCGTGCTCCCAGCTATGACGCCAACGCCGACCCTGTCGTCCGCATCACCGCCGGCGAAGTCCGCAAGCGTCTGATGCAGTACTACTACGACTCGGCCCACGATGGCGAGTTGATCGTCGAGCTGCCCAGCGGCTCCTACGTTCCTCAATTTCGCGCCCCGGCGCCACTGCCCGAACTCCCGCCTCCAGTTCCGGAGCCAGCCCCGCAATTCACCGCCCCGGTGCCGGTTCCGGTGCCAGTGCCGCATCGGACAGTCCCGCGGCGCCGATGGCTGTTCCTCGCCTTCCTTTTCGGAGTCGCCCTCGCCGGCAGCTTTGCCCTCGGCTGGAAGCTGCGCGACTTCGACGATTTCCAGCCGCCGAGCTCCATCGATCGTTTCTGGGCGCCCATCACATCCGGCACCAGCACGGCGACCTACTGCCTTGGCGAGCCGGCCCGCAATCTCGACGTTGGCGCCATCAGCTCCTTTGACGCCCCAACCGGCGGGCCCGACCCAGAACCGCTCTACTTCCGGCTCCATCTCTCAGGCCACCTGGCTCTAGCCGATGTGATCACCCTCACCCGCACTGCCGCCGCTCTTGAAACCCGCCACAAGGCCTTCCGCGTGCTTCCGGCCTCCGAGGCCAGCTTCGCGCAGCTCCGCGAAGGGCCCATCGTTCTGATCGGGGGTTTTGACAACATCTGGACCCTGCGCGTGACGCAGAAGCTGCGTTTCGGCTTCGAATCGAAAGATGACGTGGCCATCATTGTTGACCGCAAGAGTCCCAAGCAGACCTCGTGGGCCACGGCCTGGGATCTGCCGTATCAGAAGCTCTCCCGAGACTACGCCATCGTCGCCCGCATCCACGACAACACCACCGGCCAGCCGGTCATTGTCGCTGCAGGAATTTCAGAAGAGGGAACTGAGGCAGCCGGAGAAATTCTGTATAACCCGATCTACCTTGATTCGCTCATCGCCAAGCTGCCCGCCAACTGGGAACAGCTGAACATGGAAGCCGTCATCGAGACGCAAGTCATCGAAGGCCATCCTGGCCCACCCAGCATTCTGGCCGTCGAAACCTGGTAGGAGGCCGCAGCGATGCGCGATCCACCGCGTGCATCACGAGGTTGCGCGGGCCCATGTGCAGAACCCTTCGCGCAAACAATCATGACTCGCTCACCGCAATCGGCTGGAGGGAGATTTCTACCTATAAGTTATGGTGCCCGGAGTTACTTTGACTTGCCTCTCTGCTTAGCCCAGCGCTTGCGTTGCGCATCAGCAATCCGATTGCGCGCTTCGGGGCTCAGCGTGCGGCGCTTCTTGCCCTTCTCTTTGGCCGATGCCTTCTTTGCTCTGGGCGCCTTCACGGCCTTGGCGGCAACACTGGTGTTGGCAAGCAAGCTGCGTATCTGCTCAAGCTTTGCAATTTCTTCGTCAATTTGTGCAAGGATCGATTCAATAGCCATTCGTCAAGCATAACTCAATAATTCCCGTTTGCACAATTACTAAAGCAGTTCCAGTAACATCGCCGCAGGGAGCAACGGCCTCCAGGCCCTTAACAGGATTCAGAAGGATCATGACTTTGCCCCTACAACTTTACCAAAGAGGATTCGAGGTAACAGAGATATTGGTCCATAAGTTTCTCCACTTATACCCGGGCCTTCTCGTACTCTGTCCTCCTTTCCTACAGTCCTGTCGATCTATGCCTTTTGCAAAACGAACAATGCCGTCTTCTTTTACCGGCGCCTTCTTTTGCCATTGATCGGAGATAAGTCGCTTGCGGCTGAACTCATCCTGAATGCCGGGCAGCGGTTGGTTCAGTGAAGGGAAATCCATCGGGAACGATGGGCTCATGGCTCCAAGTTGAGGAGTGCGATGGAGCATCATGAATTGGTGTCGATAGATATCCGCCTGGTACAGTTCGGTCCAGCGATCCGGTTCGTTTCCGTGCGGTTCAACCTGACACTGACTTCGCATGCTGATCTCTGTTTGCGCGGCCGGTGCGATCAGTGGCCGCGGCATCGACCGCAGTCCGGCGCAGAAAGATTGACTTTCTTTTGAGTACAAGTTCTGTACGGCGGGTCTCGAGCGCGCGCGAAAGCCGATCAACTCGTCTAACATGTCTTTTCTGACGTTGATCTTTACCTTATATAGCCTGGGAGTTTCCGGCGACCTGCGTTCGACCCCCTCAATCGCGAAGTGAATTGCTGCCCGCCGGTCATCACCGATTACTGCGGTTGAAGTTGTGCCTAACTGGGGGATCCTGAATTCTACCTTTGTGCCGAGGAGCCCATCCTCAACATGTACCCAGCCTTCGATGTTCGCGCCTGGTCAATGAAAGTATCCACGACTTGATGGAGCGAGCCGGCTTTTGTGAGTCTTCCATGATTCCACCAATCTGTTTTGGGGCCCCGTACGACATCCTCACGCCACGTGTTAACCACCGCGGCCACCTCAAAGTTATCTTCTCGATGCGCCACAGGAGTAAGGTCGCTGTGGAAGCTGGTAACTCCGTCTTCGAGTTGGCGGACCTTCTTTCCGTTGAACCAGGTTTCCGTTCACCCGGGACCAGGGACCGTTCATTGGCCGCGCCGAGATACAGAAATAGTTCTGCATGTCTCCCGGGATGAAGAGTGGAAGCCGTGCTCAGACAACGATGGCGCCTTGAGAGTAAAATGAGCTGCTCGCGCTGTGCATTCCAACCTGCAGGCACTTTCAACTTCGCCGCGGTCGCTTAGTTATATTCCACTCGCCCCAGATCTCCCGGCTTGGCCTTCTCGTTGATGAAAAATCCGCTTGATTTTTCCTGTCCATTAAAACTGAACAGAGCTTTCAAGTAAGGATTGTTCATCGCGGCCCACTCACCATGGAGCGAAAGCGCCCGGGTGCATTTCAGTCCCAGTGAGGACGATCGTCATCGTCAGCGGCCTAGACTCCGCGCCTGCCGGGCGCGCGGCGAGAAGGACTGGAGACAGTAACAGGCTTCGGCCGTCCGGCGCATGAGTCCGCGCCGAAGCACGCACCTGGCTGGCAGGAAAACAGCTTCCTTGGAAAGCCTCATCGATGTCCGGCTTTGTCGGGTTCAATTCTGCATTGGTTCCGACTTATGCGCGAGCTCCTGGCCAAGCCGCAATCGTATCGTCTGACGCGCCTCCGGTACGACGACAGCCCTCTCTTCAATTCAATCAAGCACGCATGCAAAAAGGACAGGCCGCGAAGCCTGTCCTTTTCGTTGCTGCAGTCGTTTAAATTCTGACTGGCCCTATGTTCCGAGATATTCGACGTGAACATAAGTTCCCAGTCGCACGTTATAAGCCAGATAATAGCCCGGGTGATCGGGATCCTCATAGATCACGATGTCATCGGAATCCCACATCCATCCATCGCAGAACGCAATGTCGGCTGCCGCCACATCCCAGTACCAGCCGTTGAACCAGAACCGGCTCGGACCTCCGCCGCCAAGATGCCAGATATGGCCATGTCCAATTCCGCCGGGAAAGTGCCCATGCGCCGATGGTTGATCCAGGTGATAGCGGGGATCGTCTTTGCCAGTATCATGGCCAACCCAGGTCTTGCCATCCACGTGCGGAACGTTGGGATGGCCAGCCTTGTCACTGTAGTTGCGATTCGGTTCCGCCGGATGCGGATTGCCATTCACCGGCGCGGGCCCGCTTTTGGGGATCGGCGGGTGCGGCGGCGCGGCCGGCCGCTGCCCAAACACTGGAACCGCGAGAACGAGCAGAGCTAGGAAAGCTAGCTGAAGGGTCTTCATCGCTTCCTCCGGATGCCCGGTGGGAAGGCAGTGATGCGATGCTTGGCTGCCCTTTTCCTGACTCGGGTCATCTCCAAAAACATTAGATGAAACCCGCTCAACGAAGGCAAGTTGCGGTTGGATAACTTTGTGCGCTCCGCCCGGTCTTTCTCCCCCCGTTTAGACGCCCACAACCGCCGGCGCGCGCCGCCAGGCGTAGAGCGGAAACTGATTGGCCAGCTCGGCGACTTCTCCGCGAATCTTATTGAGTGTCGCCTCGTCATTTCTCTGGTCGAGCGCCTTGCTGATCCAGGCGCCAATCCGTCGCATCTCCGGCTCCTTCATGCCGCGCGTCGTCAAGGCAGGCGTGCCCACGCGAATGCCGGAAGGCTTCAGCGGCGGATTCACATCGTATGGAATCGCGTTCTTGTTCACCGTGATTCCGGCCTTGCCAAGTGCCAGCTCAGCCTCCGAGCCAAGAATGCCCTTCTCGAACACATCGACCAGCATCAGGTGGTTATCCGTGCCCCCGGAAATGATGCGGAAACCAGCCTCCTGCAACGTGGCCGCCAGTGTCTTCGCATTGGCCACCGTCTGCGCTGCATAGGTCTTGAACTCCGGCCGAAGCGCCTCGGCGAAGGCCACTGCCTTGGCAGCCACAATATGCATCAGCGGACCACCCTGCTGGCCGGGGAACACCGCTTTGTCGACAGCGGCTCCCAGTTCCTGTCCGCAGAGGATCATGCCCGCGCGCGGGCCGCGCAGCGTCTTATGCGTGGTGGTCGTTGTGATGTGCGCATGCGGCACCGGCGAGGGATGCGCTCCGCCCGCTACCAGCCCGGCAATATGCGCCATGTCGAAGACATACACTGCACCCACCTTGTCGGCAATCTCCCGCATGCGCGCAAAATCCCAGAGCCGTGGATAGGCGCTGCCCCCGCCAATGATCGCCTTCGGCTTTTCGCGGATGGCAATTGACTCCAGCTCATCATAGTCAATCAGCTCCGTATCCTTGCGCACCTGGTAGAAGATAGGCCGGTAGAGCTTGCCGCTGAAGCTGAGCTTGTGTCCGTGGGTCAGATGGCCGCCATGCGCCAGATCCAGCCCCAGAATGGTATCGCCCACTTGCAACACTGCCGCATAGGCCGACGCATTGGCCTGCGAACCGGAGTGCGGTTGCACGTTCACATGCTCGCTGCCAAACAGCTCCTTCGCCCGATCTCGCGCCAGGTTCTCGACCACGTCCGCATACTCGCAGCCGCCATAGTAGCGCCGGCCCGGATAGCCTTCCGCGTACTTGTTGGTAAAGATCGAACCGGCTGCCTCGAGCACCGCTTCGGACACAAAGTTTTCGCTGGCAATCATCTCCAACCCCTCGTGCTGGCGGAGCGTTTCGTTGTCAAGAGCTAGGGCCACATCCGGGTCGGCCTGGGCGAGGGTCAGAGCAATGCGGTCTGTCATAGGAATGATTTTAGCCGCTTTGAGGAAAGGGACGATAGATCAGTTTCAGATCAGATTGTCGCTTCCTGGCGGCCTCGGTCAGCCCGGCGAACCGGCCGGCGGCGAACTTCAACGACTCTCACTTCTCACAGCCGACCACGCGACGGGTCACGAAATCAGCCCCGGCTGGGTAAACTTGAAGGATCCTTGAAGCATCGAGGTTTCCATTGATGACCGAACCCCTCCTGGTGGCCTTCCAACCCGCCCGTTGTCAGAGCCGGGTGCTCCCGATCGTCGCCTGGTTCGCCTTTTCCGCTGCCGCGGCTTTCGCCCAGGTCCCTGGACCGCAGACAACTGCGGTCGACCCGGCCCTGCTGGCCAAAGCCGCAGCTGGCGACGTGAGCGCGGAACTCGACGTGGGCGATGCGTACGCAGCCGGCAAGGGATCCCCGCGCGAGCCTCGCCAGCTGGCTGCTGATTACAAGCAAGCCGCCGCCTGGTACCAGAAAGCCGCCGATCAGGGGAACATTCAGGCCCAGATCCACCTCGCCGATCTCTACCGGGACGGCCGCGGTGTCCTGCGGGACATGGCCCAGGCGGTCAGCTGGTATCGCAAAGCCGCAGACCAGGGCGATGCCGGCGCGCAAGGCAGCCTCGGCCTGCTCTATTCCGTTGGCATGGGAGTTCCCCGTGACGATGTGGAGGCATACTACTGGCTCAGCCTTGCGGCCGCCGTCAAAGGTCCCAACCAGGCCCGCTACACGGCCAACCGCCAAAGCGTCGGCGAGCACATTACCGTCGATCAGGAGGCTGCCGTCAAAGACCGTGTGGCCGCCTGGAAAGCTGCCCATCCCCGCACCGGCGCCGTAGACTAAGCGCTTCTAGCGGCCCACCGGCTGCTCCGCAACTGCCAGGACCTTGCCCGTCCGGCTATCGGCCAGGAACGCGACCAGGCGCAGTGTCTTTCCCTGCTCGGGGAAGATCTCGGGGCTGTTCAGCTTCAACGCCAACGCTCGTCCGTCGGCCTGATCCGCGCCCGTGGCTTTCAATACGAGCACTACGGCGACGTGGTTGAGAGTGCGCCCCGCGTTTTCGCCTCGTTCAACGGTCGACACCGTCGCATCCGCTGCCAGCGCCACCAGCAGCATCGCATGCTCGGGGGCCTTCGACTTTACCGTGAAGTGCACTGTGTCCTGCTGGCGGCTTACCGCACCAATCGTCAGCGCCTGCTTCGCCGCCTGCGCCGCGTGCGCCACTGCCCGGCTCATCGCACCGGCATCGCTGCCCACCAACTCCGCCGCCCCATCCACGACGGCCTGCGGCGTGTACGCCGAGTCCAGACCAAAATGCAATGCATACTGCTGCTGCCGCTCGGTCATTGATTCCATCGAGAAAGGATCGCGCCAGCCAAGCTGGTTCCAGTACGTCACGTGCTCACTCAGCACAATGGCCTGAGCCCCGGGCACAAACTGGGTCGTGTCAAGCCGGGCCAGCAAGGCATCAGCAGGCGGACAGCTGGAGCAGCCTTCCGATGTGAACAGCTCCACAAGCACCGGCTGCCGTGGCCCCGAAGCGACTGAGCCAGTCTCGGCCGCGATCGCATGGGGGATCGTCGTCTTTGTGCACCACGGAGAGGCAACCGCAATGAATGCCAGCAGAAAAACACCGCGCAACAGACTGGAAGCAGGAAGACTCATCTGCCACTGAGATCGCTTCACGCCCACAAAAGTTACACCGAGTCCTCTGCACGTCTCCCCGCGCTGCTTCCTTTGGCCAGGGGTGCAAGGCATGTTTTCGAGTTGCTTCCTGTTGACATTCGGACTATGATGACGTCCTATAGGTAGAAAATCAACAGGAGCGAGTGAATGGGCAACGACAAATCGGATGTGCTGCAAGGCACGCTGGACCTGATGGTCCTCAAAACCCTGGAATCGATGGGCCCGCTGCACGGCTACGGCATCGCCCGGCGCATCGAGCAGGTCAGCGGCAACGCCCTCAGCCTGAACCAGGGAACCATCTACCCCGCGCTCCTGCGCCTGGAGCAGCGCGGCTGGGTCAAGTCCGCCTGGGGCACTTCGGAATCCAACCGCCGCGCGAAGTTCTATTCACTGAGCGCCATCGGCCGCCGCAAGATCAACGAAGAAACCGAAAACTGGGAACGCATCGCCGCCACCATGTCCCGCTTCCTCGCCCCATCCAACTAGGAGCCGCTCCATGGACCGCTTTCGCACCTTCCTCAGCCGCTGCACCGCATTTTTCACCACGCGCAAACTCGATCGCGATCTCGACGAAGAGTTCGGCGCCCACATCGATTTCGCGATCGAGGAAAATCTCGAGCGTGGCATGACTCAGCAGCAGGCGCGCACCGCGGCGCTCAAGGAGTTTGGTGGCATGACCCAGACAAAGGAGAGTTGTCGCCGGCAACGCAGCCTGCCGTGGCTTGAAGTCTTTTTGCAGGACATCCGCTACGCTCTGCGCCAGCTCGGTCGCTCGCCCGGCTTCGCGCTCACCGCGATTATTACGCTCGCGCTCGGTATCGGCGCCAACACGGCCATCTTTACGCTGGTCGAGGGCATTCTGCTGCGCTCTCTCCCGGTCGCCGATCCGGCGCGCCTCTACCGCATCGGAGACAAAGTGGATTGCTGTTACTTTGGCGGCTTCCAGAATGACGACGGCGATTTCGATCTGTTCTCATACGATCTCTACCAGCGTTTCAAACAGTCCGCTCCGGAGTTCGAGCAGCTGGCCGCCGTCCAAGCCGGCATTGGAGGTTTCAGCGTGCGCTACGGCTCGTCCGCCGCCAAGCCGATGAGCTCTGAATATGTGTCCGGCAACTATTTCTCGACACTCGGCGTGGGCGCCTATCTCGGGCGTCCGCTTATCGAAAGTGACGACAAGCCCGGTGCCGCACCGGTTCTGGTACTCAGCTATCAGACGTGGCAGGCGGAGTTCGCCGCAGACCCCTATCTGGTCGGCTCCACGGTCTACGTGCAAGGGCAGCCGTTCACCGTGGCCGGCATTGCTCCGCCCGGCTTCTTCGGCGATCGCGTCATCACGCGCCCCCCCGACTTCTGGATGCCGCTGTCGACTGATCCGGTGATGGAGGGCGCAAATTCCAGCCTGGTGCAGGACGACGAGGACTGGCTCTACGCCGTAGGCCGGGTGCGCTCCGGTGTGAACTTGAACGCGCTTCAAACCAAGCTCTCCATCGTGCTGCGCCAATGGCTCATGACCCGCCCCGCGTATACCGGCCACGGCGGCGAGGCTCTTGTTCCCCGGCAGCATGTCGTACTGTCTCCCGGGGGCGGTGGCATTCAAAAACTGCAGCAGCAGACCGGCAGGGGTCTGCGCCTGCTCATGATCCTTTCCAGCGTCGTGCTGCTGATTGCCTGCGCCAACATCGCCAATCTCTTGCTGGCTCGCGGAACCACACGCCGCGCGGAGGTGGCTGTGCGCATGGCTCTGGGGGCCGCGCGGCGCAGGCTCGTTCGACAAATTCTTACCGAAAGCGTGTTGCTCAGTCTGATCGGCGGGGTGGCCGGTCTCGGCGTCGCCTACATGATGTCGCATATGATTCTTGCCCTCGCATTTCCTCGCTCACCCCACCTGCCGGTCCAGGCCAGCCCTTCGTTGCCAGTGCTCGGATTCGCATTCCTCGTCTCTCTCGTCACCGGCGTCGTCTTCGGCACCGCGCCTGCGTGGCTGTCTTCCCACGCCGAGCCCGCCGAAGCATTGCGAGGTGTCAACCGCTCCACGCGCGATAGCTCCTCGCTGCCCCAGCGCTCCCTGGTCGTTTTCCAAATCGCGCTCTCTGTCATTCTGCTTGCCGGTGCATTTCTCATGACCAAATCTCTCGCCAGGCTTGAGCATCAAAACTTCGGCTTCGACACCGCCAATCGCTACACTCTCGAGTTCGATGCCGGTGGCTCCGGCTACACGCTCGACCGCCTCCCCGCACTCTACGAGCAGATTGAAGACCGCATGTCCCAATTGCCGGGAATGGCCAATGTAAGCCTGGTGCGTTACCTTCCGCTCGGTGGCAACATGTGGGGCAGCAACGTGATGCTCGAAGGCCACCCCGCGCCGGGGCCGAACGACAAGAGCTTCGCCGTCTGGGACCGCGCCAGCACGCATTTTTTGGATTCGATTGGAGTGCCCATCGTGCGCGGCCGCAACTTCACCGCGCAGGACACGGCCACTTCCACGCCCGTGGTGATCGTCAATCAAGCCTTCGTTCAGGAATTCTTCCCGAATGAAGATCCCATCGGCAAGCGATTCGGCACCGGCGCGCCGGAAGACTCCGGCGCCTTTCAAATCGTCGGCGTCTTCGCCGACTTCAAAATGACCAATCCGCGCGTAGAAGAGCGGCCGCTCTTTTTCCGTGCACTGAGCCAGCGGTACACCGGATATAAAGACCCTGCTGCAGACGCCTCAGAGCAAGCCTCCATGTTCGTCCGTTTTGTCATTGTCGACTTTCGCCGCCCGCAGACCAATGTGGAGACAATGCTCCGCCGCACGATGGCCGGCATCGATCCCGGTCTCACCATCGACCGTTTCGCCTCCTACGATGCCGATGTCGCCGGCAACTTCAATCAGGAACGTCTCATCGCCCGGCTCACCAGCCTCTTCGGCATCCTGGCGCTCATCCTCGCTTCGGTCGGACTTTATGGCGTCATGTCCTACTTCGTCGCCCGGCGCACCAGCGAGATCGGCGTGCGCATGGCTCTGGGCGCCACGCGATCGAGCGTCATCGACCTCGTGCTGCGCCGCGCATTGAGTCAGATCGTCCTTGGCCTCTGCCTCGGCATTCCGGCGGCGTTGTTCGCCGGTCACCTCATGGCCAGCCTGCTCTACGGCGTCAGCGGCTACGATCCATTCGCCTTCATCGGCGCAATCCTGGTGCTCGCCTTCTTTGCCGCCATCGCCGGATTTATCCCCGCCCGCCGAGCCGCATCCATTGACCCCATGCGCGCCTTAAGAACCGAGTAGGAGAGAAACATGGACTTCGTCCGCACACTGATGAGCCGATTGAAAGCCCAGTTCGGCCGGCACCAACTCGATCGCGATCTCGACGAAGAACTGTGCGCCCACATCGATCTCGCCATCGAAGAAAATCTGAAGCAAGGCATGTCCATGGACAAGGCGCGCACGGCGGCGCTTAAAACCTTTGGCGGCGTGACCCAAACCAGAGAAGCCTATCGCATGCAGCGCGGCATGCCGCTCATCGACGAGATCGCCCGCGACATCCGCTTCAGCACGCGCCAGTCGCGCCGCTCGCCCGGCTTTGCGCTCACGGCGATTCTCACGCTTGCGCTCGGACTCGGCGCCAATACCGCAGTCTTCTCGCTCATCAACGGACTTCTGCTGCGGCCGCTCCCGGTGCCTCACGCCGACGAGCTGGCTCTGATTCACATCGAGCGCTCCACAGACGGCCTGTCCGGGCCTAACTACAGTTTCTCCTCGCCGCTGTTTCGCGCGCTCGAAAAGCGTCACGATGTCTTTGAGGATGTGGCCGCGATCGCCAGCCAGGGAAAGTTTCAGGTGCGCGGAGCCAACGGCAATGAGCATGTCCCGGGCTCCATGGTCAGCGGCGAGTTTTTCAGCGCCATGCAGATCCGGCCGCGACTGGGCCGGGTGCTGACGCCGGAGGACGATCGCCCCGGCGGCACCGAGACCGGCTTCGGCGTCGTCATCACGGAAGATTTCTGGCATCAATGGTTCAATGGTGCGCCCGATGTGGTGGGCCGTCCGATCACCATTGCCAACACGCCCTTCACCGTGGTGGGCGTGCTCCCCCGCAGCTTCATCGGCACAGACCCGACACGCCGCCCTCAAATCTATGCGCCGCTTTGGGCTGAGCCCCTGCTTGACGCGCCCTACAACCACATCGCCGGCGGGTATCAGTTGTGGTGGATGCGTGTGATTGCCCGCCGCAAGCCCGGCGTCTCGCTCGATCAGGCCAATGCCGCTCTGCGCGCGGCATCGAACCTCATCCTCGATGAAGCCATCCCCGATGCGAAGTGGATCAAGGACGCGCGCGAGGAACATTTTCAATTCGTGGCCGAGCCAGGATCGAAGGGATACAGCTACCTGCGCTTGATGTTTCTCAGGCCGCTTTCGGTCGTGTTCGCCCTGTGCGCCGCCATGCTGCTGCTTGCGTGTTTGAATCTCGCCAGCCTGCTCATGGCGCGCTCAGCCTCGCGTGAACGCGAGCTTGCAACCCGCCTGGCCCTGGGCGCAACGCGCCGTCGTCTGATTCAGCAGCTGCTGATCGAAAGCCTGCTCATCACATTGCTCGCTACCGCCGCGGGCATGATGGCAGCGCCGGCCTTCAGCCAGTCGCTTGCCGGCCTCATCCTCTCCAAAGCTCCCGACGCAACGCTCGATACCTCGCTGGACATGCGCGTGTTCGCCTTCATCGCGCTCGCCGCCATCGCGGCCGCGGTCCTCATTGGATTGATCCCCGCTCTGCGCGCCACCTCTAAGAATTTGAATGAGCAGATCAAGATCGGATCGCAGGCGAGCTCGGCGCGCGAGCGCCGTCGCCTCCTGCCACGCATTCTCATGGGCCTTGAAGTTGCCCTGGCGCTGATCCTCGTTGTGGGCGCAGGACTGCTGGCCACCAGCCTGGCGCGCCTCTATCGCACCGGCCTCGGCTTCGATCCAAAAAATGTCGTCAATCTTCGGCTCGACATGGGCAAGCAATCGCTCGAGGGCGCAGCACTGATCCGCTGGTACCAGGCCTATGGAGATGCGCTCGGTCATCTTCCCGGCGTCACCAGCGTCTCCTTCTCGAGCGACCTGCCGCTCTCAGGAAGCATGTGGATCACTGACTGCAGCTCGCCCTTGAGCGGCGGCGATCGCCAGACGTATATGAACAGCATCGCCCCGGATTACTTCCTCACCATGCATATTCCCCTGCTCGCCGGCCGCGACTTCCGCTGGAATGACACGCTCTCCGGCGGCGAAAAAATCATCATCAGTCAAACTGCCGCGAAGTATCAGTTTCCTGGAGAGGACCCCATCGGCCAACATGTCGTTGATAGCTACGATCACAAGTCGTACGAAGTCATCGGCGTTGTCGGAGATTCCCACTACACATCCATCCGTGAAAGCGCTCCTCCGGCGGCCTACCTATCTCTCACGCAGACCGAGTCCAAGAAGCCCTCCTACGGCGCGTTGCTGCGCATCAACGGCCCGGCAGCCCCACTGACGTCTGCGGCCCGCGGCCTCACCGCGCGCATGGCTCCGGAGATTCCAGCTCCCGTACTGACCACAATGTCGGACGAGCTCGACGCCTCCATCAGTTCCGAGCGCATGATGGCCATGCTCTCCATCTTCTTCGCTGGCAGCGCGCTCCTGGTTACCGCCATCGGCCTCTACGGAACGCTGGCCTACGCCACCGCGCGCCGCACCAGCGAGATCGGCATCCGCATGGCGCTCGGCACCAAGCGCATGCAGGTGGTCGCGCTGGTGTTTCGTGAGAACGCATGGGTCGCCCTGTGCGGCTCCATCGCTGGTCTGGCCGCGGCACTGTTCGCCTCGCGCGTGCTGGCCAGCATTCTCTACGGAACCTCCGCGCGCGACCCTTGGGTTCTGGTCGGATCTGTTACCGCGCTCACGCTCATTGCCAGCGCGGCATCACTTGTGCCGGCACTGCGCGCCGCGCGCATCGATCCCATGCGCGCGTTGAGAACCGAGTAAGAAACGACCGGCTAAAGGGCAGGGAAGCGAAAAATCAAGAAGGAGTTGGTCATGGATTTTCTGCGTATCTTTATCAGCTCATGCAAGGCTCTACTCAGCGAGCGCAAGCTTGACGCCGACCTTGACGAAGAGTTGCACGCGCACATTGATCTGGCCATCGAAGAAAACCTGCGCCGCGGCTTGAGGCCGACTGAGGCGCGCACCGCAGCGTTGCGCGCCTTTGGCGGCGTCACCCAGACCAGGGAGACCTATCGAATGCAACGCGGACTGCCCTTCGTTGAAACACTGGTCCGAGATATTCGCTACGCCCTGCGCCAGTTACGCAGGTCGCCCGGGTTCACGTTCACTGCCGTTCTAACTCTCGCCATCGGAATTGGCGGGCTAGCCGCTGTCTATTCGGTCGTCGAAGCCGTGCTGTTGCGCCCGCTGGGGTTCTACCAGCCGGATCGCCTGGTCCGCCTGCATGAAGGTCTTCGGCATGAGTTTGAGACCTCCGGTCTTCCCGCACCCGACGTGATAAGCTTCGCCCGCGACAACAAGGTCTTCGCCGCGCTCGCAGGATTTGTTCCCCAAAGCTATGAAGTCAGTGGTGCCGGCAAGAGCTTCGCGGCCAAAGCAGAGCGTATCACCGCATCGCTGCTGCCCATGCTGGGTGTTGAGCCGGTGCTCGGCCGCGTGTTCACCGAGGAAGAAGACGAGAAAGCCGCGCCCGTTGCCCTCATCAGCTACACCATCTGGCGCGAGCGCTTTCAGTCCAATCCCAAGGTCCTTGGCGCAACCGTTGACCTCGATCGACGGCCCTACACCATCATCGGCGTGCTGCCGCCGAGCTTCGAGTTTCCCCTCGATGCCGGCAAGCTCAGCCATCGCGACCTGTGGGTGCCCATGAGCTTCACGTCCAACGAAAAGCAGGATGAGACAGATAACTTCCACTACGGAGCCATTGCCCGCCTGAGGCCTGGCGCGTCGCTCTCCGAGGCCGAGCAGGATGTTGGCCGCATGGTCGCCGCCATCCAGGCGCAGATTCCCCCGCAGGCTGGAATTCATCTCACCAGCAGCGTTCAGTCTCTTCAGGAAGAGACCGTGCGCGGCGCGCGACCGCTGCTCGATACTCTGCTCGGCGCCGCCGGCCTCATTCTTCTCATCGCCTGCGCCAACCTTGCCAATCTATTGCTCGTTCGCGCCGCCGGACGCCACCGCGAGTTGGGCGTACGGGTAGCGTTGGGCGCGGCCCGCACAACCATCCTCCGCCAGCTGTTCACTGAGAGCCTGATGCTGGCCGCAATCGGCGGAGCTCTCGGCATCGCTCTTTCCGCGCTGCTGGTGCAGATCGCGCGAGCCGCGCTTCCCGATTCACTGCCCCGGCTGAATGAAATTCATCTGCACTGGCCGGTCTTGCTCGTGGCCATCGGATTGACCGCCGGCACAGGCATTCTGTGCGGATGGGCGCCCGCCATGGCCGGCATTCGGCCAGAGGCCATCGGTTCGCTGCGCGAAGGCGCCCACGGCACGGGACAAGGTCGTTCGCAACACAGAATGCGCAGCGCTCTGGCAATCCTCGAGATTGCCCTGGCTATGTTGCTGCTGGTCGCCTGCGGCCTGCTGTTGCGCAGCTTTCAAAAAATGCTTGCGACTGACCCTGGCTTCGAACCGCAGCACGTGCTTACCGCCTTCATCACATTGCCGCAACAGGATTATCCGACTCAGGAAAAAGCGAACGTGTTTTATCGCGACCTCCTCTTCAAGCTCGGCAGCCGTCCCGAGGTGCGCTCCGTTGCTGCTGCAACCAACATCCCCATCATCGGCATCAGCTCCGATCGCAATTTCGTCCCCGAAGGCTATGCTCCACGCGATGGCCGCACCTGGCTGACGATCTCCAATTACTTTGTGCTCGGCGACTATTTCCGCGCCATGCACATTCCCCTCATCGAAGGCCGCTCTTTCACCTCTGGCGACGATGAGCCCGAAGCGCCGCTGGTCGCCATCATCAGCCAGTCCACCGCGCGCCTGCATTGGCCAGGAGTTGATGCGGTTGGCCGCCGCTTTCGCATGGGCGGCAACCCGCAAAGCAAGCGTCCCCTCATCACCGTGATCGGCGTCGTGGGCGACGTGCGCCAGGCTGCGCGCGATCAAGCCGTCTTTCCGCAAATGTACGAGCCCCTGCTTCAAAGCCAGCGGCAATTCGAGCCCGAGCAGCAGCAGTTGATCTCGCCGACGCGCAGCCTGCATCTTGTCGTTGAAGTGAACGGCAACCCGCTCGCCGCCCAGGCGAGTGTGGAGAAAGCGGTGTACCAACTCGATCCTCTGCTCGCCGTCACCGAGATCAGCACCATGGAACAGGTCGTCGCCGCCACCGAAACCTCACGCCGCTTCAACACTGCCATTCTCACCGGGTTTGCCGCCCTCGCCCTGGCTCTCGCCCTGCTCGGCGTCTACGGCGTACTCGCCTATTCGGTCGCCGAGCGCGGCAGAGAGACCGCCATCCGTATGGCGCTCGGCTCGACGCGTCAACAGGTCCTCTGGAGGACTCTGGGTCAGGCGCTCAGGCTCGCCGCCGTAGGCATCCTGCTGGGCCTGGTCGCCTGCGCCGGGCTGACGCGCTTTCTCAGCAGCCTGCTCTATCACGTGAAGCCTCTCGACACCGGCGCCATCGTCATCGCTGCACTCCTGCTCGCGCTTTCTGCCGCCGCTGCAGGATTGATCCCCGCCCGGCGGGCCGCGTCCGTCGATCCCATGCGCGCCTTGCGAACGGAGTGACGACCATCCGCTATCCTGAGTTCAATGCGAATCGGTTGCGCGCACTCTCGCCGTCTCGACCTCATCCTATGCCTGATGATTCTGGCTGCCGCCGGAGTTCGGGTCCGCGCGCAATCGGCCGTGGTTCTCACGCCGGCCAGGGTCGAAGCCGGTTCGCCCGAGTTGATTCGCGTCGACGCTCCGGCCTCTGCCACGCTCGAAGGCGAATGGGCGGGTCACAAGCTCGCGTTCTTTCGCGGTCGCGAGACTCAGGCCTGGTTCGCTCTGGCGGGTGTCGATGTCGAGACGCAGGCTGGCCCATCGCAATTGAAACTTGCCCTCAATCTGCCCAATGCCGCAACCCGCAATCTCACCCGCACCGTCGAGATCCACGCTGCGCATTATCGCACCAGCACGCTCACCGTTCAGCCCCAGTTTGTTGAGCCGGGCCCTGAGGCGCTCAAGCAGATCGAAGGGGACGCAAAACTGAAGTCAGCCGTCTTTCAATCTTCGGCTCGCGACCCGCTGTGGACCGGCAGTTTTCGCGCCCCGGTCACCGCCGATGCGACCGACAGCTTTGGAACGCGCCGCATGTTCAACGGCAAGCTGGCCAGCGTTCACAAAGGCATGGATTTTCGTGCCCGCATGGGCACGCCTGTGCGCGCTGCGAACAGCGGCGTCGTGGTGCTGGCCCGTGCGCTCTATTACGAAGGCAACTGCGTCGTGATCGATCACGGCATGGGCCTGTTCACGGTGTCCATGCACTTCAGCCGCATTGATGTGCATGAAGGGCAACGCGTGGCAGTTGGCGACCCACTCGGCCTCAGCGGAGCGACAGGCCGCGTCACCGGCCCGCATCTTCACTGGGCCGTCCGCTGGCAGGGCGCCTACCTCGACCCCGCCAAACTGCTGCATCTTGACCTGAGCAGCATTCGCTAGCGCGAAACAGCTTCTTCCTCAAGCTCCTGGCGGGAAGCCACGCCGGCAATCTCGCCCGCCGCTTTCTGTTCTCGCAGCGCCTTGAACGCCCGGTAGACGAACCAGCCAAGGTACCAGCCGTCAAGGTATTTGTACGGCGTCTCACCGGTCGTGTAGTGCCCGCACGGAAGCACCCGGGGCTCGAAGTCCAGACCATAGTGCCGGAATGCCTCGACGACTTTAAGCGAATATTCGCGCGGGAACGTCAGGTCGTAGTCGGCGTACACCAGCAGCACCTTCTTATCCGGGCCGCCCGCTTCCAATCCGGCAAACCGTTCGTAGTAGCTGCACGGGCTCACCGCGGACCACAATGCCCGCACCCGGTCCTGCGTGAGCCCGGCCTCTTCGAGCGCCTGCTTTACGTGCCGTGTGCTTTGTCCCGCCCACGTCACATCGCCAAACGCGGTCGAGGCGTGGTTAAACGCATTCACCCGGATCCTCTTGTCGAAAGTGCTGGCCAAAAATCCATAGCAGGATCCCAGGCTGGTACCGAGCACTCCGAAGTGCTCGTAGCCCTGCTCCTCCAGCCAGTCCAGGCAACAGCGAAGATCGACCACAGCCTGCCGGCACGCCGCAAGCGTGCGCCCGATATTGGCGCTCACCGAGTAGTCTGATCGCTCTAACTCCGCCGGCCGGCGAATATCGTGGTACGGCATCGACATGCGCAAGGCCGAAACCCCCATGCGGTTGAACAGCGTGCACAGTACGTTGTGGCTGAACCCATCGGAGTTCCACTGAGGGAGCACGATGATCGCCTGTTTTGGCCGTTTGGGATCCTTGTGCTCCGGGGCAGGATACCAGCGTGCATTGACCATGTCGTTTTCGACATAAGGGGACCGCTCGGCGGAAGTAAACCGCAAAAACTGCGCCTTGGCCAGCTTGCCTTCTGCTGCCTTCTGCCGGATCGCTGCTTCCTGGGCCAGCGTTTCCGGCCGTACATTGGTGGGATAGAGCTCGGGATGACGCTCTTCGAGGCGGAAATCCGCAGGCCGCTCATAGCCGAAGAACTTGTCGCCATGGCGGATCAGCAGCTCATTGATCTCGACCATGGCGGCTTCGGCTTTTGCCGGGTCGCGTGAGGTCTCCGGGCCCGGGACCACGGCCGCAAAGCCATGCGACCGAAGAAACGGCGCAATCCACTCAAAGCCCCATTCGAGCGGCCGCACCACGCGATTCTCGTCGCGCGTCGTCAGCCGCGTCTCCCACTCATACATCCAGCGTGCGTATCTACCCTTAAGCATCGGTTCTGTTCAAGTTTATCAGCGCAGGAGGGGGTCAAAGGCGCTTCAGGGCCAGCCCGTTGGTCCCGGTCCTGCGTTCGCATAGGGCAACTTGAGTCGCCGGCAAGTCTCAGGCGCTGCGCGGCGCTGCCCAGTCCGCAATGGCCCACCCCAGGCTCAGCAGCGTCATCAGAGTCACAATCCCCGCCGAAGTCACACAATAAATGCAATAGACCTGAAGAACATATTTCTCGATATAGGTAAGGTAAAGCGAGAACCCCAGCGCGCATACGGCCAGCACGGCCAGCAACCGGCGCCGCCGCGCCAGCGCCAGGCCGGCCATGGCCAGGTAGCCCGCGATGCCAATTGCCGCCACCGGGACGTGCAGGATCTCGGCGAAGGGACTGTGGTTCACAATACCGCAATCCCACTTGGCATTGATGTCACAGGGCTCGGTTGCGGTGGAGTAGTGAACCTGGAGCGCCAGCGCGGAAACCACCGCGCCCGCCAGGGCCAGAAGTGCAATCAGGTAACGCATGGAATCAAGGCTACCAGAGGCGAGGAGTGGGAGCGCGTTTCTTCACAAGGTACGATAGACGGATGGAGCCCAACCCCGTCGCCGGCAAGCGCGTCGCCTTCTTCGGCGGCAGTTTTGACCCTCCGCATCAGGGCCATCTGGCCGTGGCCCGCGCTGCCCGGAGAGCGCTTTCGCTCGACACCGTCCTGTTCGCCCCGGTAGGCGCTCAGCCGCTCAAGCCGCGGGGCTCAACCGCCGGCTATGAGGATCGCGTCGCCATGACCCGGCTGGCGATCGCTGCCGATCCGGCCTTCGTCGTGTCCCTGACCGATGCCCCCAAGCCCCATGCCAGCCCCAACTACACCCTGGACACACTTGTTCGCCTGCGCGCCGAGTTTCCGTCCGGCGGAGCCTTGTTTTGCCTCATGGGCGCGGATTCGTTCTTCAGCCTTCGGCGCTGGCATCGCGCTGCGGAGATCCCTTTTGTTGCTCCGCTGATCGTCGCCGCGCGTCCCGGCCAACCGCTCGACGATCTGAGGGCCGCTCTTCCCGAAGGGATCGCGATGGATTCTCCGCCTCAGCCGTCTCGGATCCCCGCCCCGCCGCTTGTTCTTGATCCCGAGTTGCGAACCTGCCTGCTGCGCAACGAGGCAGGGGAAGCTTCTCCGTTCTACCTGCTCTTCGGCCTGCATCTTGACATCAGCGCATCGCATATCCGCGACCTGATCCATTACCCGATCCAGCACCCGGTCCAGGCCCAGCCCCGGATCGCATCCTCCACCACTGCGGCCGAGCCTAACTTGCTGCCGCTCGCAGTCCTTGATTACATCCGTTCCCACCAACTCTATCGTTAGCCGGTAGAGGCGCCCGGCTTGCCCCTGCCCCCACAAGCGACTACGATTGAAACTGGAGATTAGCCCCACCGCATGACGATCAACGACACCCCTCAGCAAACGCGAATTCTTGTACAAGCCGCCGCCCAGGCCTGCGCAGAGAAGAAGGGCGAGGACACCCGCATTCTGGAGCTCGACTCCATTGACGCCGGTCTGTCTGATTTCTTCCTCGTCACCTCGGCCAGCAACAGCCGGCAGTCGATCGCCATTGCCGACGAGATTGAGCAGCGCCTCAAAAAGGAGTTCGGCACGTTTCCTCACTCGGTTGAGGGCCGCCGCCAGGGAGACTGGATCCTGATGGATTACGTCGACTTCGTGGTCCACGTCTTCCTCACCGAGCGCCGCGCCTTCTATGACATCGAGCGCCTGCGCAAGTCCGCGCGCCCACTCACCCCGGCTGAGTTTGACGCCGAGCTGAAGGCGGAGCTTGCCACCAAGACGCTCGCGGTCCGTGATAAAGCCAAGACCAAATCAGCCGCGGGAAAAGCTGCTCCTGCAACAAAAGCGAAGAAAGCCGCCAAGAAGACCGTCCTCAGGAAGCCAGCGGCTAAGAAGGCCGCAGTTAAAAAGCCGCGCGCCGCCAGCGCCCGGGCCTAGCGGGAGTTTACCTCGAAGTGCGGCGTAAATTGCATGACGACTGAACTAAGCACTTATCTTTGAGGGAATTCGGCGCACTCTTTGTGCCGAATTTTGTATTACCTAACATGTAATTATTTAGCTCAGCAAAAATCCGTAAGAGTTTACGCGGGTCCTCCCCCCCCAGTTGGGTTTCTGGTGATGGTTTAGAACACTGCCCGGGCAGTTGAGGCCGAACGTGTTTAACGGCATCAGGCAGCTTATGCTTAATGACTGCTCCGAACCCGCGACGGATTGGCGAGGAACTTAAAAGCAGGTA